>NZ_JBEPQV010000019.1:0-151280 GCF_040548035.1 Bradyrhizobium sp. LB8.2
GAAGGCATTCGACGATCGGATATCTGAGCCCTATGGAGTTCGAACGGAAGGTCGGATTAGCTTAAGCCGGTGTCAACAGAACCGGGTGCAGCTCAAACGTCGGCTTTTTTTATTACGGCCCTCGTCTTTGGATGGTTGGAGAAGTCGAGCCATTGAAGGCCCTCGAAAGTGAGGAAACTCGAAAGGCCGTCCTCGAAAGAATTTTGAAGGGATACCCCGTAAAGATACTAAGGCCAGGGGAATCGTTCTATCGCCTTCGGGTCGGACCGGCAGCGCCGGAGAATGGCGCTGAATACGACAGTCCGCCAAAGCCGTCCGACGATCCCGGAAGATTGGACTCAGTAGACCTTCGGGTCATGTACGGCTCACAGGACCTGCAGGTCTGCATACACGAGTGCCGCGTGACGGCTGACGACGACGTTTTTGTGGCTACGCTAGCGCCCAAGCAAGATCTGAAGCTGCTTGACCTAACCGAACTTCTTACTGAAGAGCAGGTAACCGAGTTTGAAAGCCTCGATATGGCTGTTCACATGCTCTTTCTTGCTGGAAAGCATTCTTATCCGATCGCACGCGAGATTGCTCTTGCTGCGCAGAGAGGAGGGTTCGATGGAGTGCTATATCCGTCATATTTTAGTATGCTGCGCTCGGGCGGGATACCATTCGAGACTTTGACAGGCATATCGCATAGACGAATTCCCAAGTTCGCGGGTCGCGAGCGAGCGAAAATTATACCAAATATTGCGATTTTTGGGCGCCCCATCAGTGAAAAGAAGGTCGAAGTGACGAGCATTAATCGACTGATGCTTGCACGAGTCGAGTACGAGGTCCGCTTTGGTCCAGTTGGATACCAATGGATTGAGGACGAATCTAAAGCCATGGAAGCTTAGAGGGCTCAGCGGAGGCGTGCCACGGTCGATGAATTTCGCTACGCCCTTTCCTGAGGACTAGATCGGATTTCTCATGCTAACGCCAATTGCTGGTTCTGCGTTCTCTTTGGGTACTTCATAGGAAAATGCGCCCCACATATAGCGGGGGCCGCTCACAGTGACGCCGGACCATCGAGAGTTCGCGATTGTTTTTCCATCGACATCCTGAAGTGCAAATTCGACGTTCAGAACGTTATCCATCACGCTTGCTTTGAGTGCGTTCTTCGGAAAAATCCGATCGAATGCAATCACTTCTTCGACATCGTCTAGCGCCTTTTTCAACCAGGACGCCTCGATAGCTGAAGCTCGGTCCTCAACCGTCAATCGTGATCGGCTGCCACCCAAGTGTGCGAATGTGACCCTTCGGGTGGCGTCCTTGCTTGTAGTAACTGCAGTCACTCCAACTCCACTTGGTTCGATGAGCCAACGCCCTAGCTCCTTCGGGAACCACCGTACATTAAGCTCGTTGAGTTCGCGGTCACCGAGAAATAGCATATCGTTCGGTGGCGTGGCCGCAGACATAGAGACAAATCTAGGATCGACGCCCATTCGGAACGCGTAGTCGATCAGCAAGGCTGAGACAAATTGCTGATTGGAGAGGTCTAGAGAGTTGAAAAGCTTTGCTGTTGGGTCTCTTAATGAGATCTCGTGATAGAATTGATGAATTCCAAGTTCGCTGGTCTCGACGCTTCGCGTAACTCCCCCAAGAAACGCAAATGATGCTGCCGAGGCACAACGTCCGGGGGCTCGCTCCCAGAACCGTCCGTCGCGCTCTGTGCTTCCAACCTCTGTATTGAGCTTCATTCTCCGAATAACGTTCCCGAGTTGGATGCCACCAGCCAAATCTCCGCCAGGGGAGTTGAACCTTACGCTCCAGCCGCCTGGGTTCTCTGTGTAGCCATGGCCTTTCATAAAGCTCTCAAGGTCGTGCGGTGTCTCGGAGGTGATCACACCATCTGCGGCGACCCACTCTGCTCCGACATAGTTTCCTCCACCACTTCGTAGGTGGAAGGTCATTCTATCCGGGGTGAGCAATATGACCTCCGACTTCGGCTAAGCTTGACAGCGTACAGCAAAGCCCCGGCTGCACGTGGCCTCTGTGTTGTTAGCAGAAAGGCGGCCTCTCGGCCGCCCTTCATGAAGGTTTGGACTAATCGCGGTCCTAACGTGACGACCGGTCCCTCACGAACATCCCGTCGTTGAACCGCAAGTATCGCACTTCATACACGTCCCATTCCGCACCAGCGTGAAGTTGCCGCACTCGCCGCACATTTCGCCTTCGTAGCCTTTTGCTTTCGCTTCCGCGCGGCGCTCGGCCTTGCTGGGGACTGCGACTTGCGCGCTGCCGGACTTGCTCCACTGGAGGGCTTCGAGCTTCTCCGTGGGAGACAAATCGTGGCTGGCTTCCTGCTTCAGCGCGACCGCGCCTTCGATGGTCTCGCCGGCGCCGCGGGCGGTGGCGCCGTGGGAGGCGAGCGAGGTGACCTTGCTGCCGCCGGCGGGCGCGCTGTCATTGCCGGATGCGACCGCGGCGGAGCCGCTGCGCATCACGAACAAATTGTCGGTGCGGGAGCGGGTGAGGCCGCGCGAGACCAGCCTGGTCGCCTGGTGGTTCGCCTCCTCCGGCTCCTTGCCTTCCTCGACGCCCTTGCCCAGCGCGTCGAAGTTCGACTCGGTCGGATCGACATGGGCGAGGTCGAAGCGCGACATGTAGCTTACCGCCAGTTCGCGGAAGACATAGTCGAGGATCGAGGTCGCGTACTTGATGCTGTCGTTGCCCTGCACGGGGCCCGCCGGCTCGAAGCGGGTGAAGGTGAAGGCGTCGACATATTCTTCGAGCGGCACGCCGTATTGCAGGCCCAGCGACACCGCGATGGCGAAGTTGTTGATGAAGGAGCGCAGGGCCGCGCCTTCCTTGTGCATGTCGATGAAGATCTCGCCGATCCGGCCGTCGTCATACTCACCGGTGCGGAGATAGACCTTGTGGCCGCCGACGACCGCCTTCTGGGTGTAACCCTTGCGGCGATCCGGCATCTTCTCGCGCTCGCGCATCACGATGATGCGCTCGACCAGCTTCTCGACGATCTTTTCCGAGACCTGGGCGGTTCGCGCCGCCATCGGCTTGTCGTAGAGATTCTCGACCGCATCGTCCTCGTCCTCATCGTCGCTGATGAGCTGGGAGTTGAGCGGCTGGGAGAGCTTCGAGCCGTCGCGATAGAGCGCGTTGGCCTTCAGCGCCAGTTTCCACGACAGCATGTAGGCGGACTTGCAATCCTCCACCGTGGCGTCGTTCGGCATGTTGATGGTTTTCGAGATCGCACCCGAGATGAAGGGCTGCGCCGCCGCCATCATGCGGATGTGGCTCTCGACCGAGAGATAGCGCTTGCCGACCTTGCCGCAGGGATTGGCGCAGTCGAACACCGCGTAATGCTCGGCCTTGAGGTGCGGAGCACCTTCCACCGTCATCGCGCCGCAGATGTGGACGTTGGCCGCCTCGATCTCGCGCTTGGTGAAGCCAACGGCCTGGAGCAGGTCGAAGCCGGGTGCTGCGATTGCCTCGGCACCGATGCCGAGCTGGTCGCGGATGAAGTCCTCGCCAAAGGTCCACTTGTTGAAGGCGAACTTGATGTCGAAGGCGGTCGGCAGGGCCTTTTCGACCTTGGCGATCGCCTCATCCGTAAAACCCTTGGACTTCAGCGTCGAGACGTTGATGCCCGGCGCGTTGGAGAGCGAGCCGTGGCCGACGGCGTAGGCCTCGATCTCGGCGATATCAGCTTCGCGATAGCCGAGCGTGCGCAGCGCCGCGGGGACCGCGCGGTTGATGATCTTGAAGTAGCCGCCGCCGGCGAGCTTCTTGAACTTGACCAGCGCGAAGTCGGGCTCGATGCCGGTGGTGTCGCAATCCATGACGAGGCCGATCGTGCCGGTCGGCGCGACCACCGTGGTCTGGGCGTTGCGATAGCCGTGCTTCTCGCCGAGCTCGAGCGCCCCATCCCAGGCCGCCTGCGCATGCGTGACGAGGTCGGCCTGCGGGCAGGAGACCAGGTCCATCGGCACCGGGTTGACGCTGAGCGCCTCGTAGCCGGAGGTCTCGCCATGCGCGGCGCGGCGGTGGTTGCGGATCACGCGCAGCATGTGCGCGGCGTTCTTCTTATAGCCGGGAAAGGTGCCGAGCTCGGCCGCCATTTCCGCAGAAGTCTTGTAGGTGATGCCAGTCATCACGGCGGTCAGCGCGCCGCAGAGCGCGCGGCCTTCCTTGCTGTCATAGGAGAGACCCATGGTCATCAGCAGGCCGCCGATATTGGCGAAGCCGAGACCGAGCGTGCGGAACTCATAGGAGAGCTCGGCGATCGCCTTCGACGGGAACTGCGCCATCATCACGGAGATTTCGAGCACGACGGTCCAGAGCCGGCAGAGGTGCTCGTAACCCTCGACGTCGAACCGCTTCGTGGTGGCGTCGTAGAACGTCAGCAGGTTGGCGGACGCCAGGTTGCACGCGGTGTCGTCCAGGAACATGTATTCCGAGCACGGATTGGAGGCGCGGATGTCGCCGGACGCCTTGCAGGTGTGCCAGTCATTCATGGTGGTGTTGAAGTGCAGGCCCGGGTCGGCCGACGCCCAGGCGGCGTAGCCGATCTTTTCCCAGAGGTCGCGCGCCTTCAGGGTCTTGGTCACCTTCTTGGTGGTGCGGCCGATGAGATTCCAGTCGCCGTCGGTTTCGACCGCGCGCAGGAAATCGTCCTTGAGCGAGACCGAATTGTTGGAGTTCTGGCCGGACACCGTGAGATAGGCTTCCGAATCCCAGTCGGTGTCGTAGACGTCGAACTGGATGTCCTTGTAGCCCTGCTTGGCGAACTGGATGACGCGCTTGATGTAATTGTCAGGCACCAGCGAGCGGCGCGCGAGCTTGATCTCGCGGCGCAGGGCAGGGTTCTTCTCAGGGTCGAAGCAATCGTCGCCCGAACCTTCGCAGTTCACGCAGGCCTTGAGCACCAGCTTGAGGTGCTTCTGGTTGATCTTGGATCCGGTGACGAGAGCTGCGACCTTCTGCTCCTCCTTCACTTTCCAGTCGATATAGGTCTCGATGTCCGGATGGTCGGCATCGACCACGACCATCTTGGCCGCGCGGCGCGTGGTGCCGCCCGACTTGATCGCGCCCGCCGCGCGGTCGCCGATCTTGAGGAAGCTCATCAGGCCGGACGAGCGGCCGCCGCCGGAGAGGCGTTCGCCTTCGCCGCGCAGGCGCGAGAAGTTGGAGCCGGTGCCGGAGCCGTATTTGAACAGGCGCGCCTCGCGGACCCAGAGGTCCATGATGCCGCCCTCGTTGACGAGGTCGTCACCGACGCCCTGGATGAAGCAGGCGTGCGGCTGCGGATGCTCGTAGGAGGATTTCGACCGGGTCAGCTTGCCGGTGAAGGGGTCGACGTAATAATGGCCCTGGCCGGGGCCGTCGATGCCATAGGCCCAATGAAGCCCGGTGTTGAACCATTGCGGCGAGTTCGGCGCGACCATCTGCATGGTCAGCATGTAGCGGAGCTCGTCGTAGAAGGTCTGGGCGTCGGCGTCGGAGGAGAAGTAGTTGCCCTTCCAGCCCCAATAGGTCCAGCAGCCGGCGAGACGGTCGAACACCTGCTTGGCCGAGAGCTCGCTGACGAAGCGCTCTTTCTCGGGCAGGAGGGCGAGCGCCTCGGTGTCGGGCACGGAGCGCCACAGGAACGAGGGGACGGACTCTTCCTCGACCTTCTTCAGGCGCGCGGCAACGCCGGCCTTGCGAAAATACTTCTGGGCGAGGACGTCGGAGGCGACCTGCGACCACTCGGTCGGGACCTCGACGCCGTCCAATTTAAACACGACCGAGCCGTCGGGATTCCTGATCTCCGACGTGGTCTGCCGGAATTCGATGCCGGCGTAAGGTGACTGTCCTACCGTGGTGTGGCGCCGCTCAATCCGCATGGTCTTGCCCCGTCCTATTTTTTAGCCGGACCGCCTCCGCAAGGCGACCGGATCGATATTTCATTTCGCGAGTCCCCGAAGGCGTTTCCGCCCCAAGGCTTCGCAGTTCAGCCGGTGGACCCGGCCCTTTTTCTCCCGGCGATGGTGAGGTGCGTGCACCTCTCACCGGCCGGCATGTCCGGATCCATCCGCCCCCAAGGGGATGAGCCCGACATGCGTTCAACGCCCCACAACGACACTTCAACCAATTGCCATGCGAGCCTGTTGCCGGCCCGTTCTGGCGCCCTGGGAGACCGCTATCGCGGGCAGACAAGCCCTCATCCCGCTGCCTTTGGCTGGCTTGGCGGAGTGCTGTTTTGCAGACCCTTCGGGGAGTGCCGGCGGGACGCAAACACACTCGCGCCGAACGGATCGAAAACTAGGACTCTCCATTGCGCCCGTCAAGAACTAGTGCGGGTTCCTGAATCAAATACTAAATATGGTGGATTGTCGGGGATAACAGGGGGCAAGCCCACACCTGTTCTTGAGCCAAGTATCGGTGAGTCCTCAGGGATTCCCAACCGAAAAAATTTGCATCCGGTGGTGCTGCGGAGGCTTCACCCCGCTGTTCACAGGGCAGGTATATTTTTGAGGACCGGGCTTGCCTCAACGGGACTCACGTGGGGCTACGGACGGTGAGGGCAGGCATGCCCGCCGGGGTGGTGGTGGGGCGCGCGAATCCGCGCCAAGCTGACCTCGATTTTGCCGGATACCCACATGCTTGATTCGACGCGACCGGGCTTGCGACCACGCATCGCCCCGGCCGGCCTGATGTTCCTCGCCATCACCTCGGTGGGCTGGGGCTTCAACTGGCCGGTGACGAAATTCCTGCTTTCCGAGCTGCCGCCGCTGACGCTGCGCGGGGTGACGGGGGTGCTGGGCGCAGTGCTGCTCGCCGCCCTCGCGCTGATCAGCCGGCAGAGCCTCAGGGTCGAGCCTGCGATCTGGCCGCGCCTGGTGACCGCCGCAATCCTCAACGTCACCGGCTGGATGGTGCTGATGGGCCTGGCGCTGCTCTGGCTGCCAGCCAGCGAGGCGGCGCTGATCGCCTACACCATGCCGGTCTGGGCCTCGCTGATCGCCTGGCCGGTGCTGGGCGAGCGACCGACCTTGTTGCGCACCATCGGCCTGGTGATGGCCTTTGCCGGGCTTGCCTCGATCATGGGCGGCAACGGCATTGCCGCCAGCGCGGAAAAGCTGCCGGGCATCATCATGGCGCTGTGCGGCGCGATCGGCTTTGCCGTCGGCACGGTGTTTTCCAAAAGGTACCCCATCCATCTGCCGCCGATCACGGCCGCGGCGTGGCAGATCGGGATCGGCTGCCTGCCGATCTCGATCATCGGCCTCGTCATCGAGACCACGCATCTGGAGCAGGTGACGCCGGTCGGCTGGTGGCTGCTGGTCTATTCGACCGTGGTGCAGTTCTGCATCGCCTATGTCAGCTGGTTCGCAGCGCTCGCGCGCCTGCCGGCCTCGGTCGCCGCGATCGGGACGATGGCGGTGCCTGTCATCGGCGTGGTGGCGTCGGCGCTGGCGCTCGGCGAGCCGCTGGGCCCGGGGCAGATCGCATCGCTGATCTTCACGCTGGCAGCCGTGGTGCTGGCGACGCGCTAGCTAGCTTGCAGTCATCCCTCCGCCGTTCAGCGCCTTCCTGATCATCTCGGCGAGCTGGTTGCGGCGGTAGGGTTTTGTCAGCAGTATCACGCCGTCGTCGAGCTTGCCGTGGTGGACGATGGCGTTGTCGGTATAGCCGGAGGTGTAGAGCACCTTCAGGCCGGGGCGCCGTTTTGCCACTTCCTCGGCGAGCACGCGCCCGCTCATGCCGCCGGGGATGACGACGTCGGTGAACAAGAGATCGAACGGCTGGCCGGTCTCGATCAGCTCCAGCGCTGTCTTGCTGTCGGACGCCGCCACCGTCTTGTAGCCGAGGCTCTGAAGCTGCGCGGTGACGAAGTTGCGCACCAGCGGATCGTCCTCGACCACGAAAATGGTCTCGGCGCCGCCTTCGGCTTGCGGCGTCGCGGCGGCGACCACATCCGTCATGCCTTCGCCCGGCGGCAGATAGAGCTTGATCGTGGTGCCGTGGCCTTCCTCGCTGTAGATCTTGATGTGTCCGCCGGATTGCTTGACGAAGCCGTAGACCATGGAGAGGCCGAGGCCGCTTCCCTTGCCGACCTCCTTGGTGGTGAAGAACGGCTCGAACGCCTGCTGCTGGACCTCGGCCGGCATTCCGGTGCCGGTGTCGCTGACGGCGAGCATCACGTAAGGGCCGGGGCGCACATCCGGATTATTCTGGGCATAGGCCTCGTCGAGCACGACCCGATGGGCCTCGAACAGCAGCTTGCCGCCGTTCGGCATGGCATCGCGGGCGTTGATCGCCATGTTGAGCACGGCATTGGTGAGCCGGGACGGATCGATGTGCGAGGTCATCGGCCCCTGTTCCAGCACGGTCTCGATCTGGATCTGCTCGCCGAGGGTGGGGCGCAGGAGTTTTGCGATATCCGCGACCGCAGCGTTGATCTCGACGTTGCGCGGCTGGAGCGGCTGCCTGCGCGCAAAGGCGAGCAGGTGCTGGATCAGTTCGGCGCAGCGCTCGGCGGCCTCGTCGATCAGCCGCGCCGTGCGCTGGAGCTCGGGCTGGGCCTTCAGGCTCGCCACCAGCGTCTCGGTGTTGCCGGAGATGACGGTCAGCATGTTGTTGAAGTCGTGCGCGACGCCGCCGGTCAGCTTGCCGATGGCATCCAGCTTCTGTGACTGATACAGCTGCCGCTCGGTCTCGCGCGACATGGTCGCGTCGTGATAGACCAGCACCGCGCCGGAAATCCTGCCTTGACCGTCCAGCATCGGCCGGCCGCTGATCATGAGATGGCGGGGAGAATTGCTGCTGTGCGGGCGGACGATCATCTCCATGTCTTCGAACTGCTCGCCGCGCAGCACGCGCGCCGACGGCAGCTCGTCGGGCTTGAGCGGGGTGACGCCGTCGCCCTGAAATACGTCGGACAGCGTGCGCAGATTGCGCAGGTTCATGCCGGTCCGGTGCAGCAATATGCGCTCCGCGGCCGGATTGGACAGAAGGACATTGCCCTCGGCATCGATGACCAGCACCGCCTCCGCCATGCTGCGAAAGGTGCTCTGAAGCACGTTGACCGACAGGCGCAGCTCGTCATGCGCGGTGACCAGATGCTCGGTGCGCTCGGCCACCGCGGCCTCGAGTTGCTGATTGGCGGCCGTGGTCTCCAATAGCGTGCTCTTGAGCGCGCCCTGGGTGCGCTGGCTCTCGCGCATCACCATCGCGACCAGCAGCATGATCACGAGCGCGCCGGCGACATCGATGCCGAGCAGCACGATGCCGGTGCGGCGCGAATCCTGCGAGCGCGCGGCGAGCAATTGCTCTTCGCCCGCGCTCAGACGATCGAGGTTGCCCATCACCGTGTCCATCAGGCCGCGGCCCTCGCCCTTGCCCTGGAGCGTGGCAATGCCGGATTGGTCGTTGCCGGCGCGCAGGCGCATGGCCTCGGCGGCGATCTCCATCCGGCGCAGCGCCAGCGGCTCGGTGCCCTCCAGCAGCATGACCTGATCGGGATTGTCGCGCACGCCGCGCTTGAGATCGGCAAGTGCCGGCGCGATCTGGGCGTGTGCCGCCTGGAACTCCTCGCTGAAGCTCGGGCTGCCGTAGATTTCGTAGCCGCGTGCGGCACTCTCGGCGCGGCGCATCAGCAGGCGCAGATCGGAGATCTTCTTCAGCACCTCGATGGTGTGATTGACCCAGGCCGCATCGGACCGTGACTTGACGTCGAGGCCGATCGAGGCTGCGGTGATGATCAGGAGGATGGCAAGTCCAGTACCGAGAATGATGCGCTGCGTTGGGATCAAGGGACTTCTTTCTTGTCCTTCGGCTGTGCACTTTCGCCCCCGAGGCATTCCCGGATTGTGGTCAGCAGCGCGTCCGGCGTGAACGGCTTGCGCAGGCAGCGTGTTGCGCCGAGCTCCAGCGCCATGCGGAGGAAATCGGGAGAGGGCGACGCGGATGACGCGAAGGCGTAGCCGGACATCGCGATCAGCGGTACCGCCGGCGCGCGCTCGTGAAAGATGCGGACGGACTCGAAGCCGCGCATGTGCGGCATGAAGATGTCAACCAGCATCACGTCGAAATTCTGTGTTTCGAGCGCAGCCAAACCCGTTTCTCCGCCGTCGGTCAACGTGACGTCGAAGCCCTGACGTTGGAGGAGGACCTCGATGGTCGCGCCGACCATCGGATCGTCATCGACCACGAGAATACGCGGCATGACACTTTCCAGTAATCGAAATCCCCATAACCAAATTGATACAGGTGAATCGCGCGTCGGGTCAATTTTGGATTGGGTCGGGGTAGGTATGCACGGTGCGGTGATTAAAGGTCCCCGGGCTTCATCGTGGCGGACAACGACCACGATGCGCGCGAAACAGTTGAGGTGCTCGACATGCGCGAAAAAGGCGCCGCATCGCTGCGGCGCCTCTCTTCAAGCGTTGTCGGTGTGCTTACGGGCAGGGATGACGCTGGCCATCATAGCCGAGATAGGTGCCGGACGCCGGATCGTAGGATTTGTAGCGCTGTGCGCAATAGGCTGCGGAGTCGCCGCCGCTGTCGGGGACCACCGCCACTGACGGCTCGTCATAATAGCTGTCGTCGCCATAGTAGTAGGGATCGTTGTAATAGCCGCCGCCGTAATAGGCGTACGAGCCGAGGCCGCCGATCGCAGCACCCGCCGCGACACCGGGCCAGAAGCCGCCGCCGCGATGGCGCCAGCCGCCGCCGTGCCAATGGCCGCCGCCGCCATTCCAGTTGTGGCCCCCGGCTGCTGCGAAGCCGCGGCCGCCGCCGTTGAAAGCAGCGCCGCCACCCGGACGCACAGTTGTACCCGCCGCGAAGTTACCGCCGCCGCCGCCGATCCGCGCGCCGCCAAAGCTGCCGCCGCCCATTCGCGCGCCGCCGCCGCCAAAGTGTGCGCCACCACCGCCGCCACCAAAGTGTGCGCCGCCGCCGCCGCCACCGATATGTGCGCCGCCACCGACCACCGCGGCCCGGCTTTGTGCAAAGCTCGGCGTCGCCAACGGGATAACCAATGCCACTGCCGCAGCGGCGCTCAAGACTTTCAGACTTTTCATGATCAAAACTCCTTTTCCCGGAAGCAAACCCAATGAAGGGGCTGTAGTTCCTGGGATCACGGCGGTTTGCGTGCGCGGCAAGGCTCTCATGGGAACGCTGTATCCGGCATGAACGGATCGCGTCCGATTTGCGGCAGCGTCTGTGCCGGGGGCCGCATCCCTAAGCGGGGGGGGGGGGGGGCACCGCCGCATCCGCCGAACTGGACATTTCGCCGTCCGGATGGCATCAGGACCCGACCAAGCAGGGCCCTTGCCGCATGAAACAATTCTTCCTCAAGTTCTTCACCTGGTGGAATGGCCAGACTTTTGGCACCCAACTCTGGACCAGGCGGTACGGGGAGTTGGTCGGCCAGGACGAGCAGGGCAACCTCTATTATCGCACCCGCGGCGGGGTGATCGACCCGACGCTCGGCTTCGAGCGGCGCTGGGTGATCTACAACGGTTATGCCGAAGCAAGCCGGATCCCGCCGTCCTGGCACGGCTGGATGCATCACACCGTCGACGTGCCGCCGACGCAGGACAACTATCAGCCGCGCGAGTGGGAAAAGCCGCACCAGCCGAATCTCACCGGCACGGCCAACGCCTACCGTCCCTCGGGTTCGACGCTCGCCAGCGGCAAGCGGCCGAAGGCGACCGGCGACTATCAGCCCTGGACGCCTGGCTAGGCTTCCGATTCCCGTCCGATTCCTTCGTGGGAGTGGATGCACCCGCATCCGCCTCACCCTGCTGTGGACAACGCGAACAGCGGGGACGATTCCTGCGCGCTCGTTGCAGCCATGCGAGCGATGCGGCTCAATGGCGCATCTTACGGAGATGGGAGACCATCGCGTTCGGTTCGGGCAACAGTTCGCGACTGTCCCGAGATGCAGCGGCCGCCGACCAGGACTCGATCGGGAGATAGGCCCCCGGTCTGGAAGCTCCGAAATCGCCCGGTGAAATGTGCAGCCGCCGTAAGGCAGGAAAGGCCGCTTGGGAAACCGAGCGGCCTTTTTCTGGTGTGACGAGTTGCGTGTCCCGGACGCGCTGCAGCGTGTAACGCTGCACCGCTGAGCCGGGACCCATGTAGCAGCGACACGGGTAGCTTCCTGGGTCCCGGCTCTGCGGAGCGTCACTGCGTGCCGCACCGCGTCCGGGACACGAGAGGGGCTACATCACCCGTTCGGCGGCGCGCTTCACCGCTTCCAGGCGGCGGGCCTGGTTTGGGGCGCCGCGCTCTTTCAGCAAGGCCAGCACTTCGGCGGGCGCGGTGTCGGGCGAGCCTGCATTGAACGGCGGAGCGGGATTGTATTCGAGCTGAAGCTGGATCGCTTCCGCCGTGGTGCGATCGACCAGGATCGACACCAGGGTCAGCGCGAAATCGATTCCCGCGGTGACGCCGCCGCCGGTGATGCGGTTGCGGTCGATGCAGACGCGCGTCCTGGTCGGCGTTGCGCCGAACTGGCCAAGCATCTCCATCGCGCTCCAATGGGTGGCGGCGCGGTAGCCCTTCAAGAGGCCTGCGGCGCCGAGCGCCAACGATCCCGTGCAGACCGAGGTGACGTATTTGGCGCCTTCGGCCTGCCGGCGCAGGAAAGCCAGCACCTCCTCGTCATTGAGCAGATCGTTGGTGCCGCCGCCGCCGGGCACGCAGATCACGTCGAGCTGCGGGCAATCGGCGAAGGTCGTGGTTGGCGTCAGCGTCAGCACGGAATCGCTCGGCACCGGCTCGATCCGCTTCCAGATCAAATGCAGTTTTACGCCTGGGACGGACGAGAACACCTGCAAGGGGCCGGTGAAGTCGAGCTGAGTGACGCGCGGGAACACCAGAAGTCCGATCTGGAGCGGTGTCGACATGAGAGCCTCCAACTATGTGCTTGACGCCAGCAAATTGGCATGATGCCCTCCTGTCCAAAATGGCGTTTTTCCCTCACTTTCGGACATCACCGATGATCGGCATCCTGATCTTCCCGGATTTCCAGTTGCTCGATGCGGCGGGCCCGATCTCGGTGTTCGAGATCGCGGCACGTGCCACTGGCAAGGCACCCGCGATCCGGGTGCTCGCGTTGAACCCAGGGCCTGTGCGCAGCTCGTCCGGCGTTGAAATGATGGCGCGCGATTTCAAGTCGGCGAATGCGATCACGACCCTGGTCGTGGCGGGCGGCGCAGGCGTCACGGATGCGGCGCGCTGCGAGGTCACGCGCGCCTTCGTGCAGCGGCTGGCACGGCGCGGCGTGCGGGTCGCGAGCGTCTGCTCGGGCGCCTATGTGCTGGCCGAGGCGGGCCTGCTCGACGGCCGCCGCGCCACCACGCATTGGGGCCGCACGAGGGATTTCGTCGCGCGCTATCCCAAGGTGAAGTTCGAGCCGGACCAGATTTTCACCCGTGACGGCAATGTGTGGACGTCCGCCGGCATCACCGCAGGTATCGATCTCGCGCTCGCGATGGTGACCGAAGACCATGGCGAGGAGATCGCGCAGGCAACGGCGCGGCAGCTCGTGCTGTATCATCGCCGCAGCGGTGGCCAGTCGCAATTCTCCTCGCTGCTGGAGTTGAAGACGCCGAACGGCCGGTTCGGTGCATTGCTGTCCTGGGCGCGCGAGAACCTCGATGCGCGCTTGACGGTCGAAGATCTCGCCGACCGCGCCGGCATGAGCGCGCGGCATTTTGCCCGCGCCTTTGCCGCCGAGACCGGCACGACACCCTCCAAGGCCGTCGAGCGCTTGCGGATCGAGGTGGCGCGCGAACGCGTGCAGTCCTCGCGCGAGGCGATCGAGCTCGTCGCAGAGGCGACCGGCTTCCGCGACCCCGAGCGTATGCGGCGCGCCTTCATCCGCGCCTTCGGCCAACCGCCGCAGGCGCTGCGGCGTGCGGCAAGGGCCAACTAGGTTTCGCCGGTAGCTGTAGTTCGTGGCGGGCGGCTGCGCCCCATCCCGGCAGCACCTTGTGTGCATTTTTGCACAATTCAGGGAACCAAAGCTCCCGCTTCGGCTTGATGTGCGCCACCCGAAGTGGATGGAGGTAAGCGGTGAATACTGAGTTGCTCGTCATCATGGTTGTAGAAGACGATCCGCTTATTCAGACAATTGTAGAAGAGGCATTGGCCGAGGGTGGCTTCCACCCAGAGGTTGGTTCATCCGGGGAGGAAGCGCTCACACTTCTCCAAAACGAAGAAAGCAAATATCTGGCCCTGATCACCGACGTGAACCTCAGCGGTGCTCTCACCGGCTGGGACGTTGCCAGGCGCGCAAGAGAACTCAATCCCCACATTCCCGTGGTCTACATGACCGGTGCCGCCGCCGATGATTGGCCGTCCCTTGGCGTTCCTCACAGTATGCTCCTGCAAAAACCCTTCGCCCCGGCACAGGTCGTGACCGCGATCTCACAACTCCTCAACCAAGTTCCGCCAACACACGAGTAAGGTCGCAGTGACACGTCAGTAGCGCGCAGCGCTCGGTTTCACGGGCGCCGGCAGTTTCCATATTCTCTGGCAACGCCGTGCGGCCGGGCATCAGCTGATACGTTTCATCTCATCGCCAGGTCGTGGTCTCTTTTTTGCAGTTGCAAGAGTCGCCCGCGCGCTCAGCCGCCGCGCGATCGGCGTCAGCATGTACGGCGCCAGGTGAATTGGAAACTGCGTCATCGCGAAGTAGAGCCAGGTGGTGGGCGGCAGCGCGCCGGCGGTCGCGGCCAGCATCAGGCCCAGATTGCGCTGTGACACCATCAGCCCGAGCGCCAGTGCGCGCTCATAGCCGATGCGGCGGAACAGCAGCGTGGTGATCGCGAGCAGCGTGAAATAGATCGTGAAGGACAGCAGCGCCAAGCCGATCGTGAACACCGGCTGGGCCACCAGGTCGCTCGCAACGTCGCCCATGATCGCGGCCGCGAAAATCAGCAGGATGACGATGTTGAAGCCGTCGATCGGCCGCCTGTGGCGCTGGATCGCGGCCGCGCCGAAGACCCAGCGGATCACGGTCGCTGCAAGCAGCGATGCCGCGAGGATGCCGATCAGTTTCAGGCCGAGCGTGGCCGGCGTGACGCTGAGCATGTCGCCGAGGAACAGGCTCGCGAACAGCGACGCGGTGAACGGCACCAGCGCGGTCGCGGTCACCAGCGTGACCAGAACGAGCGTGGCATCGAGGCCCATCAGTGCGGCCAGCGCCGGCGAGGCCATCATCGGCGAAGCCATGCTCTGGAGCATCATGGCCAGCGCAAGGCCGGGCGAGCGCGCGGTGAGACCGGTGAGATGGACGATCAGCCCGACGATCACAGGCACGCCGATCACGGTCCAGGCGGTCGCGGTCGCAACCAGCGCCGGCCGGCGCAAATGGCCGGAGAGCGCGGCGAGATCGACCCGCATGAAGGAGATGCAGAGCAGAACGAAGATCGCCTCGGTGACGTAAGGGCGCAGCAACGCCCCGAGCGGCGGCACCGCGAGTGCGATGAACACGACGGCAGCCACAGCGCGGGTGCCCTGGCCGCCGAGCCATGTCAGCCCGCGCAGCGGGAGGGCGAAGAGGTTTTGAAAGAAGGATGGCATGCGGGAGGCGGCATCAGCCCAAGCCCTTCAGCCACGCGCCGATCTCGCTCACGGCGACATTGGCCTCGCGCAGCAATTTGCCCATCGTGAAGAAGCCGTGGAATTGGCCGGGATAGTGCTTGGTGGCGACGGGCACGCCGGCTTGCCTGAGTCGCTCGGCATATTCGTCGCCTTCGTCGCGCAGCGGATCGGCGCCGGCGGTCAGCACATAGGTCGGCGGCAGGCCGCCAAGGTTTTGCGCGCGCGCCGGCGAGGCGCGCCAATCGTCGACGTCGGCGGCGCCATTGAGATAATGGTCGCGGAACCAGCGGATTACCGAATGCGTCAGCAGCACACTGGTCTCGGGCTCGCTGTGCGAGCCGTGCGTCATAGCGAAATCGACGGCGGGGTAAATCAACACCTGGCCCGCGATCGCGGGGCCGTTGCCGTCTCGCGCAGCAAGCGCGACGACTGCGGCGAGATTGCCGCCGGCGCTGTCGCCGCCGATCGACAGGCGCGCGGCGTCGACGCCGAGCTCGCGGGCGTTGGCGGCGACCCATTTGGTCGCGGCGATCGCGTCATCGGCTGCGGCGGGAAATTTGTGTTCGGGCGCGAGGCGGTAGTCGACCGAGATCACGATCAGCGCGGCTTCGACCGCGAGCTGGCGGCAGACGACGTCGTGGGAGTCGAGATCGCCGATCACCCAGCCGCCGCCATGGAAGAACACCAGCGCCGGGGAGAGGCCGTCATGCCGGCGGGGGTCTTTCGGAACGTAGATGCGGGCCGGGATCGTTCCGTGCGATGCCGGGATCGCCAGCGGCGTGACGCGCGCAAGTTCCGGTGGCTCGGGATTGGTCGCAAAGCGCGCCTGCGTGTAATAGGCGCGCGCTTCCGGAGCGGTCAGGGTCTCGTAGGCGGGGCGGCCGGCCTCCTGAAAGGCCCTGTAGACGGCGGCGGCGTCGGGATCGAGCACAACAGGCATGGGGAAGCGACCTTACGGGTTTCCAGCGATCGTTGGATGTCGTTTTCGGGGAGCGGCGCCGCCTCTTCGGGGACGCCGCCGCCTTGGCCCGGGCGAGGGGCGTTCGGACTATCCCATCCGGGAGCCGGTCTGGCCAGACCGGGGCCGGGAAGGGCAGGGATGCCGCCCTTCCCCCGCCGTATTCGCCGTGTTAACCGGATGACCTGCGAGCGGCGGTATCCCCTGTAGAATGTCCAGCAAGCCCGATTCGCTGTTGAAGCCGCGCGAGATGTTTCGAACCTTTACCCTGACAGGTCTTGCGGCGCTTCTGGCCGCCACCGCACTGACGGCTGCGACGCCGGCTCAGGCGCAAATCGGCACGATCTTTTCCGATCCGCCGCCGCTGCGACCGCCCGGCAACATTCCGCGTGGCCAGCCTCAGCCGCAGCAGCAGATCCCCGATGACGACGAAGAGGTGCCGGAGCTGCCGCCGCAGGGTCGTGTGCTGCCGTCGCGCCCGATGCCGCCGCCGCCGGGCCGGCAGGGTAATGTGATGCCGGGGCCGGTCGAGACCCAACCTCTGGCGCCGCCCCCTGGCTCGGCCGCCGCTCCGCCAAACCAGCCGCCGTCCGTTGCGGTCGCTCCGCCCAATCCGCAAGGCGCCCCGCAGCCGGGCGCGCCCGGTCAGCGCCAGCCGCAGCAGAAGGGCGGACCGGGTGGTACTGTGCCGCAGACGCCGGCGACCCTGCAGCCGGGCGACGAGGTCGTCACCGAACCGCCGGCCCAGAAGATCGTGAACAAGAAAGCGACTTTCTCCGGCCTCGACAAAATCACCGGCCGCATCATCAATTTCGACGAGGATATCGGCGAGACCGTGCAGTTCGGCGCGCTGCGCGTCAAAACCGACGCCTGCTACACGCGGCCGGCGACGGAGGCCGCCAACACCGACGCCTTCGTCGAGGTCGACGAGATCACCTTGCAGGGCGAGGTGAAGCGCATCTTCTCGGGCTGGATGTACGCGGCAAGTCCGGGCCTGCACGGCGTCGAGCACCCGATCTACGATATCTGGCTCACCGACTGCAAAGAGCCGCAGCAGACCATCGCGACCGCGGCGCCGGATCCCGGCACCAAGCCGGCTGCGCCGCCGCCGCCCGCGCAGAAGAAGTCCGCGCCCAAGCAGGTGCAGCAGCGTCCGCCGCAGCCGTTGCCGCCGATCCAGCAGCAGCAACCGGCACCGCCGCCACCTCCGCCGCCCGAGCAGCGGCCGGGTCTGTTCGGTATCCCGGGGTTTGGCCGCTAGGCCAAATCCCCCGGATTCGGCCGGTGATATCCCTGATTATTGCCGTGAGGCGATGATCTCGAGCGCGCGTGCGCCCGGGATCGCTTCACCGGCGGAGAGCTTCAGGAAATCGCCGGGCTCGCCCGCGAGCGCCTTGTCGAGCAGCGCGGTGTAGCGCCGCCGCGAAATCTCGGCCGCACCAAAACTCTTCAAATGCTCGGTGACATATTGGGTGTCGAGCAGCTCGAAGCCGCCATGGATCAGCCGCGCGACCAGATGCACCAGCGCGACCTTCGAGGCATCGCGCGCGCTGTGGAACATGCTCTCGCCGAAAAAGGCCCGCCCCAGGCTGACGCCGTAAAGCCCGCCGACAAGGTCCTCGCCCTGCCAGGCCTCGACGCTGTGGCAATGGCCAAGCTCGTACAGGCCGCCATAGAGGTCGCGGATGCGCTTGTTGATCCAGGTGTCCTCGCGCCCGGCCTGCGGCGCGGCACAGCCGGCGATCGTGGCCTTGAACGCGGTGTTGACGGTCACACGGAACGAATCCGAACGCACGGTGCGCGCGAGCCGCGAGGCCACGCGAAATCCCTCGAGCGGGATGACGCCGCGCAACTCCGGCTCGACCCAGAACAGGGTCGGATCGTCGGCGCTTTCGGCCATCGGAAAGATGCCGCAGGCATAGGCGCGCAGCAGTACGGCTGGCGTGATTTCAGACGGGGCAGAGTCGCGCGAAGTCATGGCTCGCGACAATAGCAGGATCGCAATGCGGTTGCGATGGGCGGTGCGGGTCAGCTCGCTGCGGCAGTATTGGGCTTGACGGGGCCCGCGGGCACACGGCGGAACCTCAACATGATGCGGGTTCCGGAATGGGTGGGGTCGCGCTCGACCGAAGCGTCGAGCTTGGTGGCCATGGCTGCGACGATGCGCTGGCCCATGCCGGTGGAGCGCGGATCGGCCTTGACGTTGTCGCCGACGCCGTCATCCCTGATCGCCAGCAGCAGATCGTCGCCCTGCGAGGTCAGCTCGACATGGATCGGGCCGGCGCCATCAGGATAGGCGTATTTCACCGCGTTCATCACCAGCTCGTTGACGATGATGCCGACGGCGACCGCACGGTCCGGATCGATCTCGACCGGTTCGGCCTTCAGCGTCAAGCGCGACATCCGGTCGCCTTCGGCCGAGCGGCGGAGATCCTCGAGCAACGAGTCCAGATACTGGTTCAGCACCACGCTCTTCAGGTCTTGCGAGGTGTAGAGGCGGCGGTGCACCTGCGCGACCGCGGCGACGCGGCCCATCGCATTGGTCAACGCCGCCTTGACCTCGTCCTGCGCCGCGGAGCTTGCCTGGAGATGCAGCAGCGAGGCGATGATCTGGAGCGAGTTGCCGACGCGGTGGTTGACCTCGCGCAGCAGCAGTTCGCGTTCGGCGGCCAGCGCTGCGTAGCGGTCGCGCGAGGCATGGATCTCGGCTTCGGCCTCCTCGCGCGCCTTCTGCAATTCGGCCTGGCGCAGCGCGCCCTCGGCCGCGACGTGAAGCAGGGGGATGAAGTCGCCCTTGACGTCCTTGACGAGATAATCGGCCGCGCCCGCCTTCAGCGCCGTCACCGCAATGCTGGAATCCTGCGAGGCCGTGACGAACACCACGGGAGGTGCGCCGGGGATCGCCATGATCTGCTCCAGCGTCTCCAGCCCGTCGAGGCCGGGCATGTACTGGTCGAGCGCGACGACGTCGATGCCGCCGGTCGTCCCCGCGCGGCGGATGAGCTCGAGGCCTTCCTCACCGCTTGCGGCATGAAGGACCTTGTAGCCGCGCCGTGTCAGGCCGCGATCGACCAGGCGCGCCAGCGCGCCGTCGTCGTCGATGTAGAGCAGTGTTGGCGTTCGCTGGTTCATGAGGCGGCGGACGGGACCTGGATGACCGAGAAGAACAAGCCGAGCTGCCGGATGGCATTGGCGAAATTCTCGTAGTTCACGGGCTTGGTGATGTAAACGTTGCAGCCGAGCTCGTAGCAGCGCTTGATTTCCTGGGAATCGTCGGTGGTGGTCAGCACCACCACGGGCGAGGTCTTCAGATATTTGTTCTCCTTGATCTGCTTCAGGATGTCGATCCCGGTCATGTCGGGGAGGTTGAGATCGAGCAGGATCAGGAGCGCATTGCCCTTTTGCACGAGCCCGCTTCCGTCGGCCCCGAACAGGTGCTTCATCGCATCCGTGCCATTGGCGAAGGAGATGATCTCGTTGTTGACGCCGGATCGGCGGATGTTCCGCTCGATCAGTCGCGCGTGTCCCTCGTCGTCCTCGATCATGATGATGCTGACGGGTTGAGTCATTGATCCGCGTTCCGGCTGCTGGCGTTCCAGGAGATGGGCAGCGTGATGGTGAAGCTACTGCCCGTATTCAGTTCCGATGATACCGACATGGTGCCACCAAGGCGACGCACAAGTGCACGCACATGCGCGAGACCGATGCCCTGACCGGGCTTGTCCTGGGTTCCCGCGCGGCGAAACAGGTCGAATATCCGCTGGTGATCCTTTGGATCGATCCCGCGGCCGGTATCGCTGATCTCGAAGATAGCGTAGCCGAGCTTGGTACGCCCGCGGATTCTGATCTCGCCGGGGACGCCGGGCTTGAGATATTTGATGGCGTTGTCGATCAGATTGGAGAAGATCTGCTCCAGCGCGAGGCGGTCGCTGACCAGATCCGGCAGGGACGCGATGTGGATCTCGGCCTGCGCTTCGGCAGCCTGATGCGCCAGCGTCGACACGATCGCTTCGATCAGCCCGCGCGTGTCGATCTTTTCCGGCTGGAACTCACGCCGGCCCTCGCGGGTGAGATTGAGGATCGCCGAGATCAGGCGGTCCATCTTGGCGATCGACGACTTGATGAAGCTCAGCGCTTCGGAAAAATCTGCTGAAAGCTGCTTGTCGGGACCTTCGAGTGCGATCTCGCCGCCAGTCAGCAGCGGCCCGTTGGCCGGAACATGGGTGAGGCCGCCGATGCGGCGGAAAATGTCGCCGCCGAGCTCTTCGAGTTCGCTGGTGAAGCCCATGATGTTGACGAGTGGCGAGCGCAGATCGTGGCTGACGATATAGGCAAAGCGCTGGATCTCGTTGTTGGCTTCGCGCAGATCGGCCGTGCGTTCGTCGACGATGGTCTCCAGATTGACATTGGCATCGCGCAGGCGCGCCTCGGCGTCGTCACGGGCGCGGGCCGAGCGCCGCACCAGCCAGATCGAGATCAGGGCCAGCAGCACGACGAGGCCGGAGCCAACGCCGGTCATCGACGCGGCGAGGGACTGGCTGCGGTCCGAGTTGACCGTTCGGAGCCGGAACAGCCGTTCTTCTTCCAAAATCATTCCCGACGCGACTTCGGCGATCGCGGCCGTGGCGTCGGTGGAGGCGAGCTTGCGGACCAGCGCTGCGGCCTTCTCGGGCTCACCGTGGCGGACGAAATCCATCTCCTGCACGAACTGGCCGAGCCGGGTCTCGATCGCCGCGCTCAGCCTCTCGATGCTTTCGCGTTGCGCCGGATTGTCGCCCGTCAGGCGCGTGAGCTTGTCGAGCGCCGGGATGATTGCTGCCACGGCCTTGTCATGGTCGGCCTGGAAATCCGCCGCTTGCGTCAGAAGGTAGCCACGGGCTGCGCTCTCGGCGCGCCGGATTTCCAGCAGGAGCGTGTTGATCTGGTTCTCCGCCTCGATGGTGTGAACCACCCATTTGCTGTCGTCTCTCGCCTTGTTGACGAGGTAGACCGAGCCGGCGCTGATCACGGTCAGCACCACAAGGCCCGCCGAGAACAGCAGGATCTGCCAAAATGCGCGCCGTCGCTGCGCTTCAGCGATCACGACGGTCTCGCCTGATCAGGTTTAGCGGAATTCACAACGCCCCCTCGGAACTGTCCCCGCCGACCAGAACGCGATCGGGGGGAAAGGGTTCCATGGGAGGCGGATTATTGCCGGCCGGGTTCCGTCTTGCCGGCGAGATACTGTTCCAGCCAATGGATGTGGTAGTCGCCGTTGATGATGTCGTCTTCGCGGACCAGCGCGCGGAACAGCGGCAGGGTGGTCTCGATGCCCTCGACCACCATCTCGTCCAGCGCCCGGCGCAGTCGCATCAGGCACTCGCCGCGGGTCTTGCCGTGCACGATCAGCTTGCCGACGAGCGAGTCGTAATAAGGCGGGATCGTGTAGCCCTGATAGACCGCGGAATCGATGCGCACACCGAGCCCCCCGGGTGGGTGATATTGCGTGATGCGGCCGGGCGAAGGACGGAAGGTCTGCGGATTCTCGGCGTTGATGCGGCACTCGATCGCGTGGCCGATGACCTGAACCTCTTCCTGCCTCGCCGGCAGGTCGCCGCCGGCGGCGATGCGGATCTGCTCGAGCACCAGGTCGATGTCGGTGATGCTCTCGGTGACGGGATGCTCGACCTGGATGCGGGTGTTCATCTCGATGAAGTAGAACTCGCCGTCCTCGAACAGGAATTCGATGGTGCCGACGCCGAGATATTTCATCTCGCGCATCGCCTTGGCGCAGGTCTCGCCGATCTTGGCGCGCGCGGCCGCGGCCAGCACGGGCGAGGGGCCTTCCTCCCAGACCTTCTGGTGGCGCCGCTGCAGCGAGCAGTCGCGTTCGCCGAGATGAATCGCGCCGCCGCGGCCGTCGCCGAGGATCTGGATTTCGATGTGACGCGGCTTCTGGAGATATTTTTCGAGGTAGACGGAGGCATCGCCAAAGGCGGATTTGGCCTCGTTGGCGGCCGTCGACAGCGCCATCTGAAGGTCGCCCTCGCTCTGCGCCACCTTCATGCCGCGGCCGCCGCCGCCGGCTGCGGCCTTCACGAGCACCGGGAAGCCAATCTTCCTGGCGATTGCCATCGCGTCGTCGTTGGGGCCGACGCCTCCGTCGGAACCGGGCACCACGGGAATGCCGAGCTTCCTGGCAGTCCTCTTGGCTTCGATCTTGTCGCCCATCAGGCGGATGTGCTCGGCCTTCGGGCCGATGAAATGCAGATTATGCTCGGAGAGGATCTCCGCGAAACGCGCGTTCTCCGAGAGGAAACCGTAGCCGGGATGCACGGCATCGGCGCCGGTGATCTCGCAGGCCGCGAGCAGTGCGGGCACGTTGAGGTAGCTGTCCTTGGACGCCGGTGGCCCGATGCACACGCTCTCGTCCGACAGGCGCACATGCATGGCATCGGCATCGGCGGTGGAGTGCACGGCAACAGTCGCGATCCCGAGCTCCTTGCAGGCGCGCAGGATGCGAAGGGCGATCTCGCCGCGATTGGCTATGAGGATCTTGTCGAACATGGTGTCCTTAAGGGACTGGCGCGCGGGAAGCGGCGAGGGCTCTGTTGGCCTCGACCGTCACTCAATGATGACGAGCGGCTCGCCGTACTCGACCGGCTGGCCGTCTTCGATCACGATCTGCGTCACCGTGCCGGCGCGCGGCGAGGGGATCTGGTTCATGGTCTTCATGGCTTCGATGATCAGCAGCGTCTGGCCGACCGCGACCTTGCTGCCGACCTCGATGAACGGCTTGGCGCCGGGCTCCGGCGCCCAATAGGCGGTGCCGACCATCGGCGAGGTCACGGCGCCGGGATGCTTCGACAGGTCGGCAGCGGCTGGCGCGGCGACAGCTGCGGCCGCCTGGAGGGCGGCGGGGGCGGCTGCCATCTGCATCGGCATGGTCGCAGCAACGCTGACGTTGCGGGCGACGCGCAGGCGCAGGCCGGAACGCTCGATCTCGATCTCGGTGAGGCTGGTCTCATCGAGCAGCAAAGCGAGCTCGCGGACGAGGGCGGAATCCTCGCTGGAAAACTTTGTGGCTGCTTTGTCGTCTGGCTGGCGCGCCATGTTGTTTGATCCGAATGTTCTGTGTGAAGAGGGAGCGTCAGGCTTTGGGCGTGATGCCGAGCTTGGCGGCAAGGCCCTGGATGGCGAGGCGGTAGCCCTCGATGCCGAAACCGCAGAGCGAGGCGAAGGCCGCGCGCGCGGTGTAGGAGTGGTGACGGAAGCTCTCGCGGGCGTGGATGTTGGTCACGTGCACTTCGACCGTCGGGATCTGCACCGCGAGCAGCGCGTCGTGCAGCGCGATCGAGGTGTGTGAATAGCCGCCGGCATTGATGATGATGCCCTTCATCTTGCGCCCGTGCGCCTCGTGGATGAAGTCGATCAGCTCACCTTCGCGGTTGGACTGTCGGCAGTCGGCCTTGAGGCCGAACGTCGCCGCCGTCTCCCGGCACAGCGCCTCGACGTCGGCCAGCGTCGCATGGCCATACTTCTCGGGCTCCCGCGTCCCCAACATGTTGAGGTTCGGCCCGTTCAGAACAAGGATCGTGTCGGTTGCTGGTTCGGCCATCCCAATCCCGCAAGAGGTGCTTCGGCGTGGCGGGGGTTATAGGTAACAAAGCGCGTGAGGGGAAGCCTTGAAGGACCTCCCAGGGGGCTTCAGATACCTCATCCGGGGTGCAAAAACCTGTGCGGAAGCTACGGAAATTGCTTGTTAACCAGTCTAAAGCATGGCTGCCGGGAGGCCCCATGGGCAGAAGCCACCCAATAGAGCAGAAGCCCCTGCCGATCGCTCGGCAAGGGCTCATTTTGGGCTTCAGCGAAGTGGTTTAGCCTTCGATGATGTACACGATCTCACGCGTCTGGGGACGGACGATGACGTACTTGCCGTGCACCAAGATCACATCGTAGCCGCGCCATTCCGGATAGATTTCCACGATCTGGGGCGGCAGCGGGTGGAATCGGACGGACGCCGGGACGGCCGTGCCGACCGAAATGTTGAAGTTGGCGTTCGTAGTCTCTTCGATATTGGTCGACTTGATCGCCGTCGAGATCTGGCTCCGCTTCTCGGGAGGTGGTGCGGAGGCGGTGGCGGAGGCGTTACCGGTCGTGGTCTGCGACTTGCTGTCCGCGCCCTTGGTCTCCGCGCCCTTGGTCTGGGCGTTCATGTTGCCGCTCTTGGTGTCCGTCTCCGTGCTCTTGGACTTGTCCATCTGGGATTTGTCGGTCTGCGATTTGTCCATCGTGCTCTTGGACTTGTCCTGCTGGGACTTGTCCTGCGCGCGTTCGTCGGTGCGCTGGCCCTTGGTGGCGCCGGCCTTGTCCTCAGCCGCGTTCTTGTTCATCTCGCGGCCCGAATGCTCGTCCTTGGTCGCACCCGAGGACTTCTCCTCCGCGGACGTGCCGGACTTCATGCTGCTGGAGCCGCCGGCCTGGCCAACGGTGCCCTTCTCCTGGGTCGACTCGCGGCCCATCGAACCGCCGCGCTCGGCGGAGCCGCCGGAAGGCTGCGAATGCTGCATCTGCGCACCACCGGCGCCACCACCGCTGTCGCGGTTCGTGGTGCCCTGTGCGTTTGCCAGACCCGTGCCCGCGACCAGCGCGAGCGCGGCAACCGAAATCATAAAGCGGTTAGACATGTAATTCTCCTCACGTGTCTCTTTGCGTCATTGCCCGCGCCGACAACGAAAGGAGATTTGAGTTGTTCCGGAACATCGGGGGTTCCGGGGCATTTGTTTCCTAAACGCGAGATGAATGCGTACGTCGGATTCGCGCCACGTTCGCGATGAAAGCAGTGCAAACAAAAAAGGGCCGGCTCATCAGCCGGCCTTTTCTCATCGTGTCGTTGTAAATGCGCGCTCAGCAAGTCGCCTTGCCGCAGCGGGCAATGCCGATCTTTTCCTTGAGGCCCTCGACACCGATGGCGCCAACAACGATCTGCTTGCCGATCACATAGCTCGGCGTGCCGTTCATGCCCATCGCTTCCGCGAGCTTGAAGTTCTCCTCGATGGTGGTGCGCACCTCGGCGCTGCCGATGTCCTTCTCGATCTTGGCGGTGTCGAGACCGGCTTCCTTGGCCGCCTGAAGCGCGCGCGCCTTGTCGGCCGCGCCACGGCCGCCCAGCAGCTTCTGATGGAAATCGAGATATTTCTTGCCGGAGGGATCCTGCATGCGCACCGCGACCGCGACCTGGGCTGCTTCGACCGAGCCCTGGCTCAGCACCGGAAACTCCTTCAGCACGACCTTCAGCTTCGGATCGGCCTTCATGAGGTCGAGCATGTCGCCCATGGCGCGCTTGCAGTAGCCGCAATTGTAGTCGAAGAATTCGACGAAGGTGACGTCGCCGTCCTTGTTGCCGAGCACGACCTGGCGCGGCGAGTTGAAAATCGCATCGGAATTCTGCGCGATGCTGGCCTCGTGCTTCTGCGTCTCGGCCGTGGCCTGGCGCTTGGTGAGCTCGGTCATCGCCTCCTCGAGCACCTCTGGATGAGTGACGAGGTAGTTCTTGATGATCGCCTCGATGTCGGTGCGCTGGGCATCGGAGAAGCTGTCGGCCGACGCGGGCGCGGCCGCGCCGAACAGGGCGAGCGCGAACAGCGCGGGAGCAAGCAGGCGCAACGAAGGCATAGGCAAATCCTCTTATCCAAAGCAGGTTTCGGAAAACGTCCCGGCTGACTTAAGCTCGGTGTCGTGACGTCGTGATGTAAGGCGTAGCTTGGTCGATTTAGTTGCGCGACGGTTTTGACGCCACGATGTCGTCGGCCTTGACCCATCCGGGCGTGCCGACGGCGAAACGGGTTTTCGCGCGCGTCGCAAGCTCGCGGGCGGTCTTGTTGTCGCCGCGCAGATAAGCGGCCTGTGCCGACGCGAGATCCGCCTCGGCATAGTCTCCCTTCCGGCCATAGGCCATCGCGAGCTGCATGTAGCCGAGCTGGGCCTCCGGTTCCCGTGCCACCGCGCTCCTGAGAATCCGAACGGCGTCATCGGTGTAGGCCTTATTATCGGACCCAACCAGCGCCTGCCCAAGTAACATCTCGATGAGGGGCGCGTTGTTCGAGAGTGCGACAGCCTTGCGCAGGGCGGGGATCGCCTCGGCCGGCTTGCCACCCTCCAGCAGGGCCTGGCCGCGCACCTCGTAAAAATACGCATTGTTGGGCTGGACCTGGATCAACGCGTCGATCTGGGCGAGCGCGCTGCGCAAATCCCCGTGGAGATAGGTGCTGATGGCGCGGGCATAGCGCGCCGGCATGCTGTCGTTCGTCTGGGGATAGCGGCGGTAGACCGTCTCGGGCCGCTCCATGAAGGCGGAGATCTTGGCGCGCACCATGTCGTGGCGGAGCTGGAGTGCGGGATCGTCCTTCTTGTCCCAATAGGGGCTGGCGCTGGCGAATTGCTGGAGTGCAGCGACGCGCTCTGCGGGCATCGGGTGCGACTGGAGATAGGGATCGGTGCCGCGTGCCGCGAACAGGCTCTCGCTGGTGAAGCGCTTGAAGGTCTCGTACATGCCCTTCGGCGACTGCTGGGTCGCAGTCAGGAATTTCACGCCGGCGCGGTCGGCGTTCTCCTCCTGCTGACGCTGATAGGACAGCAGCGTACGGCGGATCATCTCCTGCGGTCCGGCGATCGCCGCCGCGCCGGCATTGGCCAGCCCATTGTTGCCGGCGCTGCCGCTGCCGCGTGTGCTGCCTGCGACCATCGCACCGGCGCCGAGCAGCATCGCGATGATCATCTGGGTCTGGGCGTTGGCGAGCTGCTCGCGCAGCTTGGACAGATGGCCGCCGGCCAGATGCCCGGTCTCGTGCGCGAGCACGCCGATGATCTGGTTCGGCGTCTCCGACTGAAGGATCGCACCGTAATTGACGAAGATGCGGCGACCATCGGCGACGAACGCGTTGAACGAGCCCTCGTTGACGATCACCATCTGGATGTTCTGCTTCTCCAGACCGGCGACGCGCAGGATCGGGCGCGTGTATTCGCGCAGGAGCTGTTCGGTCTCGGTGTCGCGCAGCACCGGCGGCCCCTTCATCTGCGCCTGCGCGGCCGGCAACGGCAGCAGCGCAACCGCAGCCGCCGTGACGAGGGCGGTGAGAACGGTGGCATTCTTGCGCAATGCGATCTGGAGCAACATCAGGCGGTCTGGGTCAAACGGACTTGTTCAAGCAGTCTTGGTCAAGCATTCTTGGTCAAGCAGCTTCGTGATTGGTTTTGTCGATTGGCGGCGGACCGGATACGCGATATGCCCTTGTGCGCCTTACCCCTTATGAGCCGTACAATGCGGCCAGTCTGGGGCGCAAGCGCCCCGTTCCCGGACCGGACGGACCAGTCCGCCAGCGAATAGCAGAAATCGATGAACGATGCGACATTGAGGAACCGGTTAGGGCAGTGGCTCGAGCCCTCCCGCCGCAGCGATGTTCCCCCGTTCATGGTCATGGACGTCATGGCCGCGGCGGCCCGAATCGAGGCGGCCGGGGGCCACGTCATCCACATGGAGGTCGGCCAGCCCGCCGCCGGCGCGCCGAAGACCGCGATTGCGGCCGCCCATGCGGCGCTCGAGGCGGGTCGGATCGATTATACCTCCGCGCTCGGCATCCCCAGCCTGCGCGAGCGCATCGCGCGACACTATCGCGACGCCTATGGCTGTGACGTCAGCCCCGAGCGGGTCGTGGTGACCACGGGCTCCTCCGGCGGGTTCATTCTGGCTTTCCTGGCGATGTTCGAGCCCGGCGACCGCGTCGCCGTGACGGTGCCGGGCTATCCGCCATACCGTCATATCCTCACCGCGCTCGGCTGCGAGCCGGTGCTGATCGAGACCACGAACGAGACGCGCCATGCGCTGACCGGCGAGGCGTTGCTGGCCGCCCACCGCAAGGCGCCGCTGAAGGGTGTGCTGGTCGGCAGCCCCGCCAATCCGATCGGGACGATGATGTCCCGCGAGGCGCTCGCTGGCCTGATCGCGGCGGCGGAAGACGCGAGCATCCGTTTCATCTCGGATGAGATCTATCACGGGCTCGACTATGCGTTTCCCGCGGTGACGGCGGCAGCGCTGTCGGACCGCGCACTCGTGATCAACTCCTTCTCGAAGTATTTTTGCATGACGGGCTGGCGTGTTGGCTGGATGGTCGTGCCCGAAATTCTGGTGCGGCCGATCGAGCGGCTCCAGCAGAACTTGTCGATCTCGGTGCCGTCGCTGTCGCAGATCGCGGCCGAGGCTGCCTTCGACGGCGCGGCCGAGATGGAGGAGATCAAGCACGGCTATCAGGAAAACCGGCGCATCCTGATCGAGGGATTGCCCAAGGCCGGCCTGACCAGGTTTCTGCCGGCCGACGGCGCATTCTATCTCTATGCGGACGTCTCGGACTTCACCTCCGACAGTTTCGAGTTCGCCAAGCAGATGCTGGAGCAGGCGCACGTCGCGGTCACGCCAGGCCTCGACTTCGATCCCATCCACGGTCGTTCATTCATACGCCTCTCTTATGCGCGTTCGGCAGAGGAGATGCGGGAAGCAGTTGACCGGATCGCTCACTGGCTTAAATAGCCGCGAGTTTTCGACAGCCTTCTTCGACAGCCTCCGGAGTTCAATTTTGTCTGACCGTTCCGTCCCGTCCACCGCCACTTCTCATTCTTCTCTCGCCGCATTGATGTGGCCGACCCGGCCGGGTGAAGCCGTCGGCGCACGTCGCGCGCTCGTGCTGATTGCGCTCGGCACCGGCTTGATGGCGCTGTCCGCCAAGGTGAACCTGCCGCTGCCTTACGTGCCCATGACATTGCAGACGCTGGTCGTGTTGATGATCGGTGCCGCCTATGGCTGGCGGCTTGGCAGCGCAACCATGGTTGCCTACCTCGCTGAGGGGGCGATGGGCCTGCCGGTATTCGCCGGTCCGGTCGGTGGAATTGCACCGCTGGTCGGCCCGACCGCGGGCTATTTGTTCGGCTTCATTGGCGCTGCCTTCGTCACCGGCTGGCTCGCCGAGCGCGGTTGGGACCGCAGCGTGGTGCTGCTGTTTGCGGCCATGGCCGTGGGCCACATCCTCATTCTGGCCGCGGGCTTTGGCTGGCTGGCCTTCGGCCTCGGCCTGGGCGCCGCGAAGGCGTGGCAGGTCGGCCTGCTGCCGTTCGTTGCGGCCTCGCTGGTCAAGAACGCGCTTGGCGCGACGTTGATGCCGGCGATACGCCGGGTCGTCGATCGCCGGTAATACGCGCAATAGCGAGCAGTTCCAATTGACAGGGCCGGCCAAGTTGATCTTGGCTGGCTCTGAGTTGAGGGGGAGTGAAACATGACGACGACAACGATGGCGGGGGCGCCGGTCGTGCCGCCCGCCGCCAAGCCGTGGTACAAGGTTCTCTATGTCCAGGTGCTGATCGCGATCGTGCTCGGCGCCATCGTCGGCTGGCTTTGGCCGTCAATCGCCACCAACGAATGGGTCAAGGCGCTCGGCGACGGCTTCATCAAACTGATCAAGATGGTGATCGCGCCGATCATCTTCTGCACCGTGGTCTCGGGCATCGCACATATTCAAGACGCCAAGAAGGTCGGCCGCATCGGCGTCAAGGCGCTGGTCTATTTCGAGATCGTCTCGACCTTCGCGCTGGTGATCGGACTCATCATCGGCAATCTGGTGAAGCCGGGTGCGGGCTTCGGCAGCGCCGCGGCCAACGCGCAGGCCGTCGCCAACTACGCCAAGCAGGCCGAAGGCCAGAGGTCGGTCGACTTCGTGCTGCATATCATTCCGGACACCGTCGTCGGCGCCTTCGCGCAAGGCGAGATCCTGCAGGTGCTGCTGTTCTCGGTGCTGTTCGGCTTCGCCATCATGGGGCTCGGCGAGCGCGGTCACACCATCCGCAGCTTCATCGACGACGCCGCGCATGCGGTGTTCGGAGTCATCTCCATCGTGATGCGCGCGGCGCCGATCGGCGCCTTCGGCGCGATGGCCTACACCATCGGCAAGTTCGGCACCGGGGCGATCCTCAACCTGGTCGGCCTGATCGCGACGTTCTACCTGACCGCGGCGCTGTTCGTGTTCGTCGTGCTCGGTACCATCGCGCGCTTCGCGGGCTTCTCCATCTTCAAGTTCCTCGCCTACATCAAGGACGAGCTGCTGATTGTGCTCGGCACCTCGTCCTCGGAAAGCGCGTTGCCGTCCTTGATGGAAAAGCTCGAGCGCCTCGGCTGCTCGAAGTCGGTGGTCGGCCTCGTGGTGCCCACGGGCTATTCGTTCAATCTCGACGGCACCAACATCTACATGACGCTGGCGACGCTGTTCATCGCGCAGGCGCTGGGTTTCGATCTCACCTTCGGCCAGCAGCTGACGATCCTGGTGGTGGCGATGCTGACCTCGAAGGGGGCCTCCGGTATCACCGGCGCGGGCTTCATCACGCTGGCGGCAACGCTCGCCGTGGTCGATCCGCGCCTCGTGCCGGGCATGGCGATCGTGCTCGGCATCGACAAGTTCATGAGCGAGTGCCGCGCGCTGACCAATCTGTGCGGCAACGGCGTGGCCTGCGTGATCGTCGCCTGGTGGGAGGGCGAACTCGATCGCGACAAGCTCAACGCCAACCTCGCCAGGCAGATCGATCCGACCGACATGGAAACGGCTGTCACGACGGACTGATTTGCTGGTTGCCTGTGACGGCGCTAGCTGCGCCGTCAGGTCGCGAAATAACAGGGCTGGTCGAGATCCTCGATCAGCCCTTTTTCTTTCGGCGTCCAGCCGAGAGCAGCACGCGTCTTCGCGCTCGAGGTCGGAACGTCGACGCCCACGAACTGTGCGAACCAGCCGAAATGCGCGGCCGCTTCCTCCGGCGATTTGGACACGACGGGCACGCCGAGCCGTCGGCCGATCACCTCCGCAATCGCCTTGAACGGCACGCCTTCCTCCGCGATCGCGTGATAGTGCTTCGTGGTTGCGCCTTGCTCCAGCGCCAGCCGATAGACGCGCGCGGCATCGAAGCGATGCGCGGCGGGCCAGCGGTTGCGGCCGTCGCCGACATAGGCTGACACGCCTTTCTGACGCGCAAGGTTGATGAGGATCGGGACGAAGCCGAGATCGCCCTCGCCATGGGTGGACGGCGGAAGACGAACCACGGCTGCGCGGACGCCGGTCAGCGACAACGCAGTCGATTCCGACAGGCGTGGAAAGCCGTGCGCGGACTCGTCGTCCTCGGTCGCGAGGCGGCCGGGGGCGAGCAGCGCGACGCCGGAGGTGACGATGAGCGGACGATCAGAGCCGTTGAGCTCCTCGCCGATCGCCAGGATCGCGCGGCGGTCGAGCTCGCAATTGTCCAGAAACTTCGAGAAGTCGTGGTTGAAGCCGAGGTGCAGGACGCCGTCCGAAGCAGCGGCGCCGCTGCGCAGGGACGTATGGTCCTCCAGCGACCCGCGATGGACCTCGGCGCCCATCGCGGCGAGGGCGGCTGCGCCGGTGTCGCTGCGGGCAAGGCCGGTAACGCGATGGCCGGCGGCGATCAGGTCCCGAACCACGGCGGAGCCGACGAAGCCGGTGGCGCCGGTGACGAAAACACGCATGAGTAATCTCCAAGAAACCTTTGAGAGGTTGGTGGAGACGACCATCTGCGCTAGGTTTATCCGGGTAAAGTAGTGAGATTATCAGGGTATAAGAGCTAACAGGATGAGCGAGACCGCGACAGCTGAGAACCTTTTGGGGACCTACCTCAAAGACCGCCGCACCCGGCTCGATGCCGCCGCGTTCGGGTTCGCCGGCAGCCGCAGGCGTACGCCCGGGCTGCGCCGCGAGGAGGTGGCTCAGCGCGCCAATATCAGCCCGACCTGGTACACATGGCTGGAGCAGGGCCGCGGCGGCGCGCCGTCGGCCGACGTGCTCGACCGCATCGCGCGTGCGCTGATGCTGACCGATGTCGAGCGCGAGCATCTGTTCCTGATCGGCCTCGGCCGACCGCCTGAAGTGCGTTACCAGGCGAGCGAAGGCGTCTCGCCGCGGCTGCAGCGCGTGCTCGATGCATTCGAAGTCAGCCCGGCGCTGGTGCGGACCGCGACCTGGGATGTCGTCGCCTGGAATCGTGCCGCAAGCGTGGTGCTGACCGACTACGGCGCGATCCCGCCGGGACAGCGAAACATCCTGCGCTTCATCTTCTGCGATCCCCGGGTGCGCGCAGCAAATCATGACTGGGACAGCGTGGCGCGGTTCGTGGTGGCAGCCTTCAGGGCCGATGCCGCGCGGGCGGGCGCGGTCTCGCATGTCGCCGATTTCGTCGATGAGCTCTGCCGCACCAGTCCGGAATTCGCAGCGCTGTGGCGCGACAACGACGTACGCCATCATGGCGACGGCACGAAGCGGCTGCGGCACCCCGTTCACGGCACCATGTCGTTCGAATATTCGAGCTTCAATGTCGAGGGCCGCTCCGATCTCAGCATGATCGTCTACAACCCGGCGGCACCCGAAGATGCCGAGCGGATCAAAAAGCTGCTCGCGGGGCACGTCGACTGACGAGCACAGCCCCTGGTATCCGACCATGCGGCTGATCCGTCAGCGCGCCCCACGCGAATGGGACGGCCGGCTCGCGGTCGTCGCCGCGAGCACCGAAGGTTAGAACCGCTCCGGCCGGTAAGGCGTCGGATCAATCGCCGGCGTTTCGCCGCTCATCATCTCGGCGAGTAATCGTCCGGTTGCGGGGCCCAGCGTAAAACCCTGGTGGCCGTGGCCAAAGTTCATCCAGAGGCCGGGATGGCGTGGGGCAGGCCCGAGCACCGGCAGCATATCGGGCGTGCAGGGGCGGGTGCCGAACCACGGATCGGGCTCGACGCGCCTGCCGAGGTCGATCAGTTCGCGCGCGTTGGCTTCGGCGCTGGCGAGCTGCACCGGCGTCGCGAGCGCATCCATGCCGGTCAGCTCCGCGCCAGTCGTGATGCGGATGCCCTTGGCCATCGGACCCATGGCGTAGCCACCGGCCTTGTCGACCAGCGGCAGATCGAGCGACGCGCCGCCGCTGTAATGCATGTGGTAGCCGCGCTTGCGCACCAGCGGAATGCGATAACCGAATTTGTGCAGCAGATCGGGCGACCACGGTCCGAGCGTCACGACGGCGTGGGCGGCATCGATGCGTCCCTGATCCGTATCGACCGACCAGCCGGTGGAGGTCTGCTGCAAGCTCTGGGCATCACCGAGCACAATGCCGCCGCCGAGGCGCTCGAACAGTTCGGCATAAGCCGTGACCAGCGCGCCGGGATCGGACACGGTCCAGGTGTCGAGCCAATGGATCGCACCGGGCAAATCGTCGCGCAGGACCGGTTCGGCCTTGGCGAGCTCGGCGCCCGAGAGCGCCCGAAACCTCACGCCGAATTCGCGCTGGTCTTCTTCCGCCGATTTGACGGCGAGATCGAACGATGCAGCGTCGCGATGCAGATGGCGGTACCCCGCGCGGCGGATGAGATTGTCGGCATGGGCTTCGCGAATGAGGATGTCGTGCTCCACCGTCGCGTAGGCGATCAGCCGCGCCCAGGCGTCGGTCGCCTCGCGATGCCGCTTCGGCGCCGAATGCCACCAGTAACGGAGCAGGGGCTCGATATGGAGATGAAGCGACGACAGGCTGTAGCGCACGTCGTTGGTGCGGCCCGTGGCGATCTTCAGGAGCGAGGCGATATCGCGCGGCATCGGATAGGGGCGGACCGCTTCCGCCTGGATCATCCCGGCATTGCCGTAGCTGGTCTCGCGGCCCGGCTCCCTGCGATCGACCAGCGTGACGGACCAGCCGCGCTGCTGGAGGTGCAGTGCCGCGCTGACGCCGATCATGCCGCCGCCAAGTACGATCGCGCTTTGCATCGGAATGACCTCGCCAAATCGAAACCGCCCGGTTTGGCCGGGCGGTTTCAACAGTCTTGTTCGCTTTATTCGCCGCCGCCGAAGCGGCGCGACCACCAGCCGGCGCGACGCGGTGCGGACGATGTTTGACTTTCTGCTTCCGGCGCGGGCTCCGGAGCCGGCGGGGCAACCGGCTCGGCCGCCTGCGCAACCGGTGCCGGCTCACTCGGGCTGCTTGACCCGAAGCTCACTTTTTCCCGAACCGTAGAACGGCGTCGTCCGGCCTTGTCGTCGGCGTGCTCTTCGTCCGCGGCAGCGGGAGCCGCCTCAGGCTGGGCGATCCGTGCCTCGGCGCGCGGCTCTGGCTGGGTGACCTGCGGCTCCGAGGTGTGCTCGGCCTGCGCGATCGAGGGCGCAGCCTCGCCGCCAAAACCGTCGAAATCGGCAACCGCGTCGGTCGCTTCCGACGGCGCATTGGCGGCGAGTTCGTCGCCAATGGAGCCGGCGAGACCTTCCTCGCCAGGACCGCGCCGGCGTCGTCCGCCACGGCGACCACGCCGGCGGCGGCGGTCGGCGCTGGCCTGTTGCTCGCCACGGGCTGCCTGCTCCTCGCCTTCCTCGCCGTCCTGCTCGGCCTCGACTTCCTCTTCGCCTTCGCCGGCCGCTACGGCCGTCTCGGCAACAGCGGGAGCGCCATCCTCGCGCGTCTCCTCGTCGCGCTGGCCACCGCGACCGCGGCGGCGACGGCGACGCTTGCGGCGCTGGCTGTCCTGCTCGGACGCGGCGTCGCCTGCGGTTTGCTCTTCGACGAGACCTTCGGTCTCCTCGGTCTCGACCTCGGATTCGGTCTCCGGATCGAACTCCTCGTCGTCATAGGCCTCTTCGACCAGGGGCGGCGGGCTTGCGGCCGCCTGCGCCGCCAGCAGAGCCTTGGCGGCTTCCAGCGTATGCACCTGCTCGCCGCGGTCGATGACATAGGCCTGTGGTCCGCTGACGCTCGCGTCGGCGATGACCGACAACGTGACCTTGAAGCCGTTCTCGAGGTCGCGCAGATGGCCGCGCTTGTGGTTCAGCACGTAGAGCGCGACGTCGGTGCGGGTGCGGACCACGAGATTGTGGGTCGCGCCCTTCATCAGAATCTCTTCGAGGCCGCGCAGCAACTGGAGCGCAACCGAGGACACCGAGCGCACATGGCCGGTGCCACCGCAATGCGTGCAGGGATCGGTCGAGGATTCCAGCACGCTGGCGCGGATGCGCTGGCGCGACATCTCGAGCAGGCCGAAATGCGAGATGCGTCCGACCTGGATGCGCGCGCGGTCCTGCCGGAGGCAATCGGACAGCTTGCGTTCGACCGCGCGATTGTTGCGCTTCTCGTCCATGTCGATGAAGTCGATGACGATCAGACCGGCGAGGTCGCGCAGCCGAAGCTGACGCGCGACCTCTTCGGAGGCCTCGAGATTGGTCTTGAGCGCGGTGTCCTCAATATGATGCTCGCGCGTCGAGCGTCCGGAGTTGACGTCGATCGAAACCAGCGCTTCGGTCTGGTTGATCACGATGTAGCCGCCGGAGCGCAGCTGCACGGTCGGCGAGAACATCGCGTCGAGCTGGCTTTCGACGCCCATGCGCGAGAACAACGGCTGGCCGTCGCGATACTGCCTCACCGCGCTCACATTGGCGGGCATCAGCATCTTCATGAAGTCGCGCGCTTCGCGGTAACCGGATTCACCGGCAACTGAGATCTCGTCGATCTCCTTGTTGTAGAGGTCGCGCAGCGAGCGCTTGATCAGCGAGCCTTCCTCGTAGACGAGGGTGGGGGCCTGCGACTTCAGCGTCATGTCGCGCACCGTCTCCCACATCCGGATCAGGTACTCGAAATCGCGCTTGATCTCGGGCTTGGTGCGGGCGGCACCCGCCGTGCGCAGAATGATTCCCATGCCCTCGGGCACGTCGAGATCCTGCACCACTTCCTTCAGGCGCGAACGGTCCTGCGCGCTGGTGATCTTGCGGCTGATGCCGCCGCCGCGCGCGGTGTTCGGCATCAATACGGCGTAGCGGCCGGCGAGCGAGAGGTAGGTCGTCAGCGCCGCGCCCTTGTTGCCGCGCTCTTCCTTGACGACCTGCACCAGCATCACCTGGCGGCGCTTGATGACTTCCTGGATCTTGTACTGGCGGCGCGGACGGAAGGTGCGCTCCGGCACTTCCTCCAGCACATCGTCGCCGCCGACGGATTCAACGACGTCCTCTTCGGCTTCCTCGTCGTCTTCGTCGTCGTCGTCCTCGCCCGCCGCTTCGGATTCGTGATGCGGAGCCTCGGCGCTCTCGCCGGCGGCGTACACGGCGTCGGCCGGTTCGGCGGCTGACGTTACGGCCTCGGCGAGATTGTCGGCGTGTGCTTCGAAGGCAGCCGCCTGCTGCTCGGCAGCGACCACGGGCTCGGCGCCGATCGCCGCAACTGGCGCCGGCGTCTCGTCGTCATGATCATGGTCGTGATGATCGTGTTCGCCGTGATGACCATGGTCGTCATGGTCATGGGCGTGATGATCGTCACCATGGGCATGATGATCGTGGTCGTGATCATGCCCTTCGTGGTCATGATCGTGATGATCGTGGCCTTCGTGCTCGCCGTGATGCTCCGCGCCGGCGTGCAGGTGCTCGCCCTCGTGCGAAGCGCCCTCGGGCAGGGCCTCGCCCTGGAGCGGCTGGGCTGCGGGATCGGCGCCGTCGACGACGTCGCTGCGGACGCGTTCGCCCTGGCTCCGGCGGCGGGAGTTGCGGTGGCGCGAGCGGCGGCGGCCGTGGGAACGGTTCTCGCTCTCTTCCTCGGCCTCGCGGTGGGCCTGCTCCTCGGCTTCGATCAGCGCCTGCCGGTCGGCAACCGGGATCTGGTAGTAATCGGGATGGATTTCGCTGAAGGCGAGGAAGCCGTGGCGGTTGCCGCCATATTCGATGAAGGCGGCCTGGAGCGAGGGTTCGACCCTCGTGACTTTGGCGAGGTAGATGTTCCCGCGCAGTTGCTTGCGTTGCGCGGTCTCAAAATCAAACTCTTCGACGCGATTGCCGCGGACCACGACGACCCGGGTCTCTTCCGGGTGGGTGGCATCGATCAACATCTTGTTGGGCATGTCTTAACTCTCGGCGGCGGCGGGCGCGATTCACCGTGGGCGCCATCAGCGCTGCCGGGTGACGCGACGGTCCACCTGATTCGGGGGTGAGGGGAAGGCCGAAACGCCGTCTCTCGCGCCTTGCCGAACCGGAAGCCGAAGGACCGAAGCGGCGCGCGGGATTGTTACTCCGCAGCGTCGCGAATGGTCCTTCAGAATTGGTCGGCACAGTCTGGCGCATCAAGCGTCGGCCCGTATGAAACATTGGGCGGCGGGGCCGCCCCTCAATCAGTTGCTGCTGGCCAGGCATGGCGCGAGCGCGCTCACCTTAGGGTATACGAACCGCTCCCTTGAGATTAAGGGACCGGGTAACGGGTTGCGCCGCTGTCAGAACCGTCCCGGAAACGTGGTGGTAACCGGGGACCGTCCGCCGCCGGGGCTTGCCCCGCCCCACCTCGCTGCCGCGCACCGCGCTGGACTTAGAGGGGAACGGAAAAACGCTGGAATTCCCAAACCTTGAGAGTTCCGGCGCTGCACCGGGAGGCTGAATGCGACACAACCGGAAATATCGGCCGTCAGCATTCCGTACATACGTGGATTGGGTCATCCGTGCAAGGAGCGTCGCACGGCGGTCACAGTCAGCGAGTTTCGCGTGCCCGTCATTAAGGATCGTTTAACCCTGTGGTTCTATTGCGTTAAAGAGGCTGCTCGGAGGCACGGAATCGGTGGCGAGCCGCGCAAATCAAAGGTTTTTGCTGGGATGCGCGCTGCTCTGCGCCATGGCAGTGCCGTGTGCTGATTCCTCGCGCCTGAAGGCGGCGGAAAGCCAGCCCCAATCCTCTGTTGCATCAGCGAATTTCCCAATCGCCTCGGCCGCCCGGCTGGCCGGTGACGGCAAGCAGACTCGCTTTATCCTCGACATCGACCAGACCGTTACCTTCCGCGCCATCACGTTGGCTGACCCGTATCGGGTGGTGGTCGACGTCCCCCAGGTCAATTTTCAACTCCCCGCGGGCACCGGGGCCGGGGGACGGGGACTGGTCAAGGCTTTCCGCTACGGGCTGGTGATGCCCGGCGGCTCGCGAATCGTGTTCGACCTGGCGGGTCCGGCCAAGATCGCCAATTCCTATGTGGTGGAGGCCGCCAACGGTCAACCAGCCCGGCTGGTGCTCGAACTGGAGGAGGTCGATCGCGCCGCCTTCGTGCCGTCGCTCGCTCCGGAAAACCGTCCCGAGCTGCGGCCCGCAATTGCCGATCCGCCGCCGGCAACGGTTCCCGGATCCACCCCCCCTGAGTCAGGGCAGCAGAAGGCCGATGGCCGTGCGGTGGTCGTGATCGATCCCGGCCATGGCGGCATCGACAACGGCACGCAGTCGAGCGGCGAGAGCGAGAAGAACCTGGTGCTGGCCTTTGGGCTGGCGCTGCGCGAGCGGCTGGAAAAGACCGGCAAATATCGCGTGGTGATGACGCGGGACGACGACACCTTCATCCCGCTTAACGACCGGGTCAAAGTCGCCCGCGCTCTCAAGGCGGCGTTGTTCGTCTCTATCCATGCGGACGCGCTGCCGCGTGCCGAAGGCGATGCGCAGGGCGCCACGATCTACACGCTGTCGGACAAGGCCTCCGACGCCGAGGCGCAGCGGCTGGCGGACGCGGAAAACCGGGCGGACGCCATCGCCGGCTTCAACCTTGCGGAGGAGCCGACCGATGTTGCCGACATCCTGATCGATCTTACCCAGCGGGAAACGCGTACCTTTTCAAGCCGCTTTGCCCGCCTCTTGATGGGCGAAATGAAGTCGACGGTGCGGATGCACAAGCACCCCCTGAAGTCGGCCGGCTTCCGCGTGCTGAAGGCGCCCGATGTGCCGTCGGTGCTGGTCGAGATCGGTTACGTCTCCAACAAGGGCGACCTCGAGCATCTGGTCTCCGAGGGATGGCGGTCGCGTGCCGTGGGCTCGATGGCGCAGGCGATCGACGGGTTCCTGGCCAAGCGCATGGCCATTGCGGGATCGTCAAATTGACGACCGGGGGATCGTCGAATTGACGACCCGGGGGATCGTCGAATTGACGACCCGGGGGTCGTCGAATTGAGAGGGGATTTTCCGTCCCGCCGCAAAAGCCCTAGTTTGGCCACAGCGGGCGCTTTATAAAAACGCCGCAGGGGGTTCCGGAATCGGCGAGAATCCCGCTCGGCAAGCGTCTTGGATCCGGCACGGATAGTATTGAGTAAGGCCGGTGAATTCGCGACGTGAGGTTGGCGCCAGTTTTGTGTGCCAAGGGGCTGATACTGGGCTGATCCAGAGTTTGAACGGATAAACAGATAATGCGCTTGCTGGTGCGGTTCATGGGCTTCCTGTTCGCCGCGGGAACGGTGTTGTTCCTGGTCGGTGTCGGTGCCGTCGCGGGCCTGATCTGGCATTTCTCCAAGGACTTGCCGGACTACTCCCAGCTCCAGGATTACGAGCCGCCGGTGATGACCCGCGTGCACGCGACCGACGGCTCGCTGCTCGGCGAATACGCCAAGGAGCGGCGGCTTTATCTGCCGATCCAGGCGGTGCCGAAGCTCGTGATCAACGCGTTCCTCGCGGCCGAGGACAAGAATTTCTACGAGCATGGCGGCATCGACTACACCGGCATGGCGCGTGCCGGCGTGGCCTACATCCAGAACTACGGCTCCAACCGCCGTCCGCAGGGCGCTTCCACGATCACCCAGCAGGTCGCCAAGAACTTCCTTCTGACCAACGAGGTCTCCTTCGCCCGCAAGATCAAGGAAGCCTTGCTGGCGATGCGGATCGAGAAGACCTACTCGAAGGACAAGATCCTCGAGCTGTATCTGAATGAGATCTATCTCGGCCTCGGCGCCTACGGCATCGCGGCCGCGTCGCTGGTCTATTTCGACAAGTCGGTGAACGAGCTGACGGTGGCGGAAGCGTCCTATCTCGCGGCGCTGCCGAAGATGCCCGCGACGCTGCATCCGGTTCGCAACCGCGACCGCGCCATCGAGCGCCGCAACTACGTGATCGACCGTCTGCTGGAGAACGGCTGGATCAAGCAGGCCGACGCCGACAAGGCGCGCAAGGAGCCGCTGGCCGTCACCAATCGTTCCAACGGTGCCCACACCTTCGCCGGCGAATATTTCGCAGAGGAAGTCCGCCGCGACATTTTCGAGCGCTATGGCGAGAAGAAGTTGTACGAGGGCGGCCTCTCTGTCCGCACCACGCTCGATCCAAAGATTCAAGTCATGGCGCGCAAGACCATGGTCTCCGGCCTCGTGAACTATGACGAGCAGCAGGGGTATCGCGGCGCCATGAGCAAGCTCGATATTTCGGGCGATTGGGGCGTGAAGCTCGCCGAGATCAAATCGCTCTCCGACATCTCGCCATGGCGCATGGCGGTGGTGCTGGAGACCAGCGACCAGTCGGCGCGCATCGGCTTCCAGCCGAGCCGTGAGCTCGGCGGCGCTGTGAGCAAGCAGCGCGAGACCGGCCTCATCACGCTCGACGGCATCAAATGGGCAAAGGCGGCCACCGGGGCTGCGAAGGGCAGGGCGGCGAGCGCGGTATCGCAGGTGCTCCAGTCCGGCGACGTGATCTATGCCGATCCACTGTACAAGGACGGCCAGCCTGTCGAGGGCCAGTACCGACTGCGTCAGATTCCCGAAGTGTCCGGCGCGATGGTGGTGATGGACCCCTGGACCGGCCGCGTGCTGGCGATGGTCGGCGGCTTCTCGTTCGACCAGAGCCAGTTCAACCGCGCCACGCAGGCCTATCGGCAGCCCGGTTCGTCGTTCAAGCCGATCGTCTATTCGGCCGCGCTCGACAACGGTTATACGCCCTCGACTGTCGTGCTCGACGCGCCCATCGAAATCGACCAGGGCCAGGGCGCCGGCGTCTGGCGGCCCGAAAACTTCTCCTCGGGCAAGTTCCAGGGACCGGTGACGCTGCGCAACGCGTTGCGGCAGTCGCTCAACACGGTGACGGTGCGCCTCGCGCAGGACATCGGCATGCCCCTGATCGGCGAATATGCCCGCCGCTTCGGCGTCTATGACGAGCTGCCGAATTATCTGTCCTACGCGCTCGGCGCCGGCGAGACCACGGCGATGCGCATGGTCACGGCCTATTCGATGCTCGCCAATGGCGGCCGCCGGGTGAAGCCGACCCTGATCGACCGCATCCAGGACCGCTATGGCCACACCATCTTCAAGCACGACCAGCGCGAATGCCGTGGCTGCGACGCGCCGGGCGGCTGGAAGAACCAGAACGAGCCGCAGCTGATCGACCGGCGCGAGCAGGTGCTGGATTCCATGACCGCCTATCAAATCACCGAGCTGATGGAAGGTGTGGTCCAGGCCGGTACCGCGACCGTGGTCAAGGCGGTCGGCAAGCCGATCGCCGGAAAGACCGGCACCACCAACGAGGCCAAGGACGCGTGGTTCGTCGGCTTCTCGCCCGACGTCGCCGTCGCGATCTACATGGGCTACGACAAGCCGCGTCCGCTCGGCAAGGGTAACGCCGCGACCGGCGGCCATCTCGCAGCCCCTATAGCGCGCGACTTCCTCCAGCTCGCGCTCGCCGACAAGCCCGCCGTTCCGTTCAAGGTGCCGGCCGGCATCAAGCTGGTGCGCGTCGTCTCCAAGACCGGCATGCGCGCCGGTCCGGGCGAGACCGGCGGAACCATCCTCGAAGCCTTCAAGCCGGGCACGGCACCGCCGGACAACTACTCCGTCATCGGCGTTGCCGACGCCGACGGCCGCATGCCGGCGTCGCAGCAGCAGCAGCCGGATTCCGGCTTCTTCATGCGTCCGGGCACCGGCGGACTGTACTAAGACTTAGGACAAGACGGGCGTTCTTCGCGGCCGCGGTTGCGCTTTGCAGCCGCCGCCGCTACATCCCGATCTCAATTACGCGCGGGACCAATTCCGCGAGACCAGAGAACCATATGCGCGCCGAAATCGAACGGTTGGTAGAAGAGATCAAGCAGTCAGTCGGGCTGCTGAGGAGGCATCTTTGACGTCGAGAAATCGACGGCGCGCCTCGCTGAGCTGAACAAGCTCGCAGAAGATCCCAATCTCTGGAACGATCCCCAGAAGGCCCAGAAGCTGATGCAGGAGCGGACCTCGCTTGAGGATTCGCTCTCGGGCATCGGCAAGGTCATGCAGGAACTCGAAGACGACATCGGCATGATCGAGCTCGGCGAAGCCGAGGGCGATGAGGGCGTCGTCAAGGAAGCCGAAGCTGCGCTGAAGAACCTCAAGAAGGAAGTGGCGCGGCGCGAGCTCGAGGCGCTGCTGTCGGGCGAAGCCGACAGCTTCGATTCCTATCTCGAGGTTCATGCCGGCGCCGGCGGCACCGAGAGCCAGGACTGGGCGCAGATGCTGCTGCGCATGTACACACGCTGGGCGGAGACCCACGGCTTCAAGGTCGAGGTCATGGAAGAGTCCGACGGCGAAGAGGCCGGCATCAAGTCGGCAACGATCCAGGTCTCCGGCCGCAATGCCTATGGCTGGCTCAAGACCGAGGCCGGCGTGCATCGCCTGGTGCGCATCTCGCCATTCGATTCCAACGCGCGGCGGCACACCTCGTTCTCGTCGGTCGCGGTGTTTCCGGTGATCGACGACAGCATCAAGATCGACATCAAGGAATCTGACGTCCGCGTCGACACCATGCGCTCGGGCGGCGCCGGCGGCCAGCACGTCAACAAGACCGAATCCGCGGTGCGGTTGACGCATATTCCGACCGGCGTTGCGGTGGTCTGTCAGGCCGGCCGCTCCCAGCACAAGAACAAGGCGCAGGCCTGGGACATGTTGCGCGCACGGCTTTACCAGATCGAGCTGAAGAGGCGCGAAGAGAAAGCCGCCGCCGACCAGGCCGCCAAAACCGATATAGGCTGGGGCCACCAGATCCGCTCCTATGTGCTGCAGCCCTACCAGATGGTGAAGGATCTGCGCACGGGTGTGCAGACCTCCGACACCTCCGGCGTGCTCGGCGGCGATCTCGACGACTTCATGGCCGCGACGCTGGCGCAGCGCGCCTTCGGCACCACGGGCGCTGACATCGAGGACGTCGACTGATGCCCCGGATCGCTTTCATCGGGCTTGGACGGATGGGCCACGGCATGGCCGGCCGCTATCTCGATGCCGGCTTTACGGTGACGCTGTGGAATCGCAGCAAGGCGAAGGCAGAAGACCTGATCGCGCGCGGCGCGCTCTGGGCGACCTCGCCTGAGGACGCCGCGATCGATGCGGACGCGGTGGTGACCATGGTCGCCGACGACGAAGCCTCGCGCGCAGTCTGGCTCGGCCCGAAGGGCGCGGCCAAGACCGCGAAGGCCGGCACCATCGCGATCGAATGCTCCACCGTTTCCTATGACCACGCCCGCGAGATGGGCCGCGAGCTCAACGCGCGCGGGCTCATCTATATCGATTGCCCCGTGACGGGTTTGCCGGATGCGGCAGCGAGCGGAAAGCTGACGCTGCTGGTTGGCGCTGACGCTGCCGATCTCGAACGCGCGCGGCCCTATCTCGAACCGATCGGCTCGACCATCCGCCATTTCGGCGCGGTCGGCACCGGCACCGTCTACAAGCTCGTCAATAATCTGATGGGTGCCATCCAGATCGCCGGTCTCGCCGAAGGCCTCGCCATCGCCGAGCAGGCCGGGCTCGACATGAACCTCGTGCTGGAATCGATCCAGGCGGGCGTCGCCGCAAGCCCACAGGTGCAGCGACACTCCAAGCGCATGGTCGCCCGCGATTTCAGCGGCGCGACGTTCACGGCGGCGCTGCGGCACAAGGATGCCGCCTACGCCGTGAAGCTCGCCGAAAGCCTGCTGGCCGACAAGCCACTGGTCTCGCGCGCCGCGGTCGAGTCCTACGCGCAGGCAAAAGCTACGATGCCGGATGACGATGAAGGCAAGATGATCGAGCTGGTGTCGCGGCCGAAGAGGCCGTCATAGCGGATCACATCGACATCGGTAGCCTCGTTCGCACCGTTAGAGCATCGGCTTCGTAAACCGGTGCTTCATCGGAAATCGGGTGGCGCTGTTCGCTGTGCTGTCCTAGGCGGCAAGCTCGGCCGCCGAGATGAGACGCCATGCCCCCAAACGACAACCGGATCGACGCGCGGGACTGGTCGCTGCTCGCGCTGCTCTCGGTCCTCTGGGGCCGCTCGTTCTTCTTCAACGGTGCGGCGTTGCGGGAGTTGCCGCCGCTGACATTGGTGTTTTTGCGTGTCGGGCTGGGCGCGGCCATTCTGCTGCCGCTGCTGCGCGTCCAGGGAATCCGTTTTCCCAAGGGCATGGCGGGCTGGAAGCCGTTCGTTGCGATTGGATCGGACAGACTTTCATCCCGAGCGGCCTGGCGTCGATCCTGAATGCCACCACGCCGCTGTTCACGGTGATCGTGATGGCGGCGGCAGGCGAAGAGGCCTTACAGCTGCGCCGCGTCGCCGGCGTGGCACTGGGCCTCTCCGGCGTGATCATCCTGCGCGGATGGGGCGTTGAAACACGGGCAGGGCAGGGGCTCGGCATCCTGCTCTGCCTCGGCGGCGCCTTCAGCTATGGCTTTGCGGCGCTGGTGGCGCGGCGGTTGTTGAAGGACGCAGCCCCGCTGGGGACGGCAGCATTTCAGCTGATGGCTTCCACGGTGATGATGGCGATCGTCGCCGGCGCAATGGAGCAGCTGTGGCGTCTCCCGATGCCGGGCGTGACGATTTGGCTCGCGGTGCTTGGCCTTGCCGGCCTGTCGACGGCGCTCGCCTATATCGTCTTCTTCCAGATCCTGCGGCGCTCGGGCGCGACCAATGTGATGCTGGTGACGCTGCTCATTCCCGTCACCGCCGTTCTTCTGGGATGGCTTGTGCTGGGCGAGCCGATCTCCATGCGTGAGATCGCGGGCGCCATCGTCATCGGCAGCGCGTTGCTGGTGATCGACGGACGCGTTCTAAATCTACTGCGGCGCGTCGCGTAAGTTCCGGATCGTCGTTTCACGTCGCGGAAAATCGAAGCGCTTGCCAGCGGCAAGTCCGCTTGCGACACTCCCGGCAAAACAAGACTACAAAATAGGGGAGAGAACGATGCCGGGTCGTCGCGAAAACCTTGTTGCCCTCGCCATTTTTGCTGCCGGAGTGTTGGTCACGACACCGGCGCTGGCGCAGAAGAAATACGATCCCGGCGCCACCGACACCGAAATCAAGCTCGGCAACATCATGCCCTATAGCGGGCCGGCGTCATCCTATGGCGTGATCGGCAAGACCGAGGCCGCGTTCTTCAAGATGGTCAACGACCAGGGCGGCATCAACGGCCGCAAGATCAATTTCATCAGCTATGACGACGCCTATTCGCCGCCGAAGGCGATCGAGCAGGCGCGCAAGCTGGTCGAGAGCGACGAGGTGTTGCTGATCTTCCAGCCGCTTGGCACGCCTTCGAACTCCGCGATCATGAAATACATGAATTCCAAGAAGGTGCCGCAGCTCTTCGTCGCCTCCGGAGGCACCAAGTTCGGCGACCCCAAGAATTTCCCGTGGACCATGGGATTCCAGCCGAACTACCAAAGCGAAGGGCGGATCTACGCAAAGTATATCCGCGACAAATTCCCCAACAGCAAGATTGCGGTGTTCTGGCAGAACGACGATGCCGGCAAGGACCAGTTCAAGGGCCTGAAGGATGGGCTTGGCGACAAGGCCAACATGATCATCGCAGACAAATCTTATGAGGTCAGCGATCCCTCGATCGATTCGCAGATCGTCGCCTTGCATGATTCAGGCGCCGACATCTTCTTCTCCTGGGCTGCGCCCAAAGGCTCCGCGCAGGCGATCCGCAAGGTCGGCGAACTCGGCTGGAAGCCAAAATTCTTCCTCGCCAACACCGCGACCTCGGTCGCCTCGGTGCTCAAGCCCGCCGGGCTCGACTATTCCAAGGACATCATCTCGACTGTCTATCTCAAGGACCCGACCGATCCGACCTGGGACAAGGATCCCGCGGTGGTCAAATGGCGCGAGTTCATGGACAAATATTACCCTGACGGCGACAAGGCCAATGCCAACAACGTTTACGGCTACGTCCAGGCCGAGGCGATGGCGCAGGTGCTGAAGCAGTGCGGCGACAACCTCACACGTGACAACGTCATGAAGCAGGCCACCAGCCTGAAGGATTTTCACACCGATCTGATGCTGCCCGGCATCCTGGTCAACACCTCGGCCGATGACTATTTCCCAATCGAGCAGATGCAGCTGATGCGCTTCAACGGGCAGGCTTGGGAGTTGTTCGGCGACGTCATCACCGGCGAAGTCGGCCACGAGCGCAGTCAATAGTCAGGGCTGGCGGCCAGAGCTAAGCGCTTGCACCCAAAGCGAGAAGCGCAGGCCTAGCCGGCGCTCAGCCGCACACCGGCGCGCAAAAACTTCTGCGGATCGACCGCTTCGCCGTCGATACGGGTTTCGTAGTGCAGATGCGGGCCGGTGGACCGTCCCGTCGAGCCGACGAGACCGACGACCTGGCCGATCTTCACGATCTCGCCGACCCTGACGTTGATCTCGGAGAGATGGCCGTAGCGGGTCGCAAGTCCATTGCCGTGATCGACCTCGATCATGCGGCCGTAGCCGCCGGACCAGCCGGCCGAGACGACCTTGCCGTTGGCGGTGACGCGAACGGGATCGCCGGTCGCGGCACGGAAGTCGAGCCCGGTGTGCATCGCGGGCCGGCCGAGAAACGGGTCGCTGCGCACGCCGAAGCCGGAGGTGAACTCGACCTCGCCGATGACGGGCTTGCGATAGGGCACGAGGGCGAGCGTGCGATTGAGACGGTCCATCTCGGCACGCGTGGTGTTGATGCGAGAGAGCTGCTTCTCGAACGGCCCTGAACTGGCCGTGAGTTTTACGGGTACGAAAGGCCCGCCCATCGCGGTGCGCGGCACGGCGGCTTCGAGATTTGCGAGGTTCAGGCCGAGGTCGCTGACGACGCCGCGCATCCGCCGCATGCGTGAATCCATGCCTTCCTCGACGGCGCTGAGCGCCGCCATCTGGCGACGCTCGACCTGGTCAAGCGAGGTCGTGAGCCGAACCACGACGTTGTCGAACCCCTGGTTCTTGGCGAATTGATTGACCGGCGGAGCCGCGAGGGTCGGTGCGCGCGATTCGAGCCGCGCTTCGCGATCCGGCGGCGCCACGAAAATCACGGTGTCGCTGATCGGCGAGGGTTTTGGCGTGCCCTGCGTCGCCTGGCTCGCCTCGCCACGCTGCGGGGTGGACCGGGGAATCGATCCGGTCACGTCGGGCATGGCGCCGAGCGCCGTGGCCCGGGACTCCAGCGCCGTCTGGCGCTTCATGATTTGGTCGAGCTTCTGGTCGAACTGCTCCTGGTCGAGCAGCTGCCGGCTGGTGGTGCGGTCGACCTTGGCGCGCAGCTCGGTGATGCGGTCCTCATAGGCGTATTGCATCTCGGCTTGCCGGGCGATCAGCCGGGTGAGGACGTCGTCGCGGAAGGCGAAATAGGTCGCGGTTGCGGCCGACCAGAGCCCGAGCAGCACGACGGTGCCGACCACGATCCAGAACACCACAGGCCCCAGGCGAACCTGCTTGCCGTGATGCACAATGGTGTAGGCGTCATCGGTGTCCGGAAGGGGAATCGCGGTCGCCGCCGTCGCGGCAGGACGGCGGTTGAAAGACCGTCCGTGGTCGTGCGGGTGATGTTGGGTGTACTGCGAATATTGGGCAGAACTTTTCGACATCGGCACTCCCGCGCCGGTCGGATGAGTCCGTACGGCTTAATTGCCGCAGCAATCTGGGCCGGTCATGGTTAATTTTCCGGAAATGGAACCCCTTGAATTTAAAGGATTGGTTAAAGGCTTCTTGCCGCTTCCAGCACCTCGTCGGCGTGGCCGTCGACCCGGACATTACGCCAGACCTTGGCGACCTTGCCGTCGGCGCCGAGCAATATCGTGGTGCGAAGAACTCCCAGGAAGGTCTTGCCATACATCGATTTTTCGCCCCAGACGCCGTAGGCCTCCAACATCTCATGCTTCTCATCCGAGATCAGGGGGACGCCGAGACCGTGCTTGTCGCGAAACTTCTCCTGGGCCTTTAACGGATCGGCGGAGATACCAAGCACCGCCGTGCCAGCCGTGGCGAAGGCGCCGGTCAGCCGGGTGAAGTCGATGGCCTCCCTGGTGCAGCCCGGCGTGTCGGCGCGGGGATAGAAGAACAGGACGAGCTTCTGGCCGGCATAATCCGATAGCGCAACGACACCGCCGCCGTCGCGGGGCAGGCGGAAGGCGGGAGCCTTCTGGCCCTCGGCCAAGGCCGCCTTCGCCGCCGTTCCGGGCGCGGAGGCGGATTTAGAAGAATTTAACCGTTTCGATGCGGCCTTATGCGATGCTGCTTTTGCTATCGTTCCAGTTGATTTGCTCGCCGGTGTCCGCTGTGTTTTCGCGGACTTTGTTTGAGTCGCGGCCCGCGTTTTCAGGGGCGCCTTTTTAGCCGTCGAACTGCCGGAGCGCGTTTTGGACGATTTCTTTCGGGATTTCTGGGACATACGCCTTCCTTTCGTCGCTTTCGGCGGGTCAACCAAAGCGGTATTACAGCCTTCGTCCGGTGTGCCGGAATCGCGCCCTCAGGTAGGCGAGTCTGACGACGCCGGAGTCTGGTTACAAGGAATTACACGCACCACCCCACTGCTCGTTGAACGCGCTCCCGGGGCGAAATGACGAACAGCAGGAACATTCGAGGTATGGCGGCAATGCCGGCGCAGGGAGCTTCGCTTCCGGTCGACGGCTGCGGTCCTGGCGGCGCTCAATCCCACGACGGGCGCCTGTATCGAGAGGCAATGGCAAGGAATACGTCGCCCCAGGACTACAATCGGGATTTGGATCGGCGCGGCGGCCAACAAGAGTCGCAGCAATGGGACGACGCCGATTGGGATTCGGATCAGGAAGCGGCGGCGGGCCATCGGGCGCGCCGGCTGTTGTCGCGTTCCAGTTCGGGCTTCCATCGTTTCGGTGACGGGTTTGGAAGGTTGCGCCGCTGGCTGGGTGGTGGGCGCTGGCTAAAGCGCACGGCCGTGGTCGTCGGTGCCCTGGCCGTCATCTTCGTCGGCTGTTTCGGCGCGCTGTGGTGGCGGCTCGGCGCCGGTCCCATCAATCTGGACATTGCGACGCCGTGGCTCGCCGCGGCGATCGAGGACAATATAGGCCACGGCAACACGGTTGAGGTCGGCGGCACGCAGATCGAGCGGGCCGGGCGGATCCGCATCGCCGTGCGTATCCGTGACATCGTCGTGCGCGACCAGGATCACGCCATTGTCGCCACCGCGCCGAAGGCTGAGGTGAGGCTGTCGGGTGCGGGTCTGCTGATGGGACGCCTGCGCGCCGAAAGCCTCAACCTCGTCGATGCCGAGCTCGCGATCCGGATCGCGCCCGACGGCACCGTCACAGTGTCGGCCGGCGACACCGCAAAGCCGCTCGCAACCGGCGTCGCCTCCAAGAAGGACGCGGGCCTGCCACCGACATTCCCGCGCAACGGTGGCCCACCACCGCCATTCGCAACAGTGCCTGCGAGCCCGGACGCATCGCAAGCCGTTGCCCAGGCCACGCCCCCGAGTGGGATTCTTCAGGGTCTCGACTGGCTCGACAGTCTGAGCATGACCGGCCTCGACGGCCAGAACCTCAACGAGATCGGCCTGAAGAACGGCAATCTGGTCGTTGACGATCAGCAGCGCGGCAGCAAATGGACGTTTGAGAACATCACGCTCAGCCTGCGCCGGCCGAGCCGTGGCGGCGTCGCGCTCAGCCTCGGCGAGGAGGGCGCGCGTCCGTGGTCGCTGCGTGCCACGATCGGCCCCGCGGAGAATGGCGTGCGCTCGGTCGATATCCGCGCCGACAAGGTCTCGACCGCCAACATCCTGCTGGCGTTGCGGGTGAAGGACCTCACCTATACCGCCGACCTGCCGCTCACCGGCGAGCTCAAGGGCGAGCTCGGCCGCGACGGCGTGCCGACATTCTTCCGCGGCAAGATTGCGATCGGCGCGGGCAACATCATCGACACCGACACGCCCGACTACCCGATGGCGATCGACTCGGCCGAGATCAATGTCGAGTGGGATTCGAACCGGCGGGTGCTGGTCGCGCCGTTCAAGATTCTCTCGGGCGCGAACCGCCTGACCCTTCTGGCCCATCTCGAGCCGCCCAACGGCACCATCAATGACTGGCAGCTCGGCTTCAGCGGCGGTTCGATCCTGCTGGGCGGCATCGACAACGAGCCGCCATTGGTCTTCAACCGGATCGCGATCGGCTTCCGCTTCGACACCGATCACAAAAGGCTGCTGTTGACGCAGGCCGATATCTCCAACGGAGAGATCGGCGTCGCCGGCACCGGTGCGATCGACTATTCGGGCGAGCCAAGGCTGACATTGGGTTTTGCGGGGACGCCGATGTCGGCCTCCGCGCTTAAGCGGATGTGGCCGACGCTTGTCGTTCCCGAATTGCGCGAATGGGTGATCGAGCGGATCGAGCGTGGCACGCTCCAGCGCATCGAGATCGGCATCAATTCGCCGGTCAAGAATCTTCCGCGCAGGGGTCCACCCATTCCCGACGACGGCCTGTCGGTCAATATCGTTGCAAGCGGTGTCGCGGTTCGCCCCGTGGATGGCATGCCGGTGGTGCACGATGCCGATTTGAAGGCGCGCGTGACCGGGCGCACCGCGACCGTGAATATCGGGCAGGGCATTGCCGACACCCCGGCGGGCCGCAAGATCACGATTTCCGACTTCGTGTTCGAGGTGCCTGATATGGTTCCCAAGCCGTCGCCGTCGCGGACCAGGTTCCGTGCCGATGGCCCGGTGCCTGCGGCCGCCGAAATGCTTTCCAATGATCGCCTGAGCGATCTGTCGTCGACCGTCATCGATCCCAACACCAGCAAAGGGACGTTCTCGGCGAACATCCAGCTGGGCCTGCCGGTCAAGGGCGAGCTGACCAAGGCCGACACCACCTATACCGTCACCGCCGATCTCAACGGTTTTGCTGCCGACAAGCTGGTCATGAACCAGAAGCTGGAGGCCAACAACCTCAAGATCGTCGCGAACAACCAGGGCTATCAGGTCAAGGGCGACGTCAAGATCAACGGGCAGGCGGCCTCGCTCGACTACCGCAAGCCGGCTGAGGGCGATGCGGACGTCAAATTGCAGGCCACGCTCGATGATGCGGGCCGCGCGCGCCTAGGATTCGATCTGAGCCCCGCCGTCAGCGGATCGCTGCCGATCAAGCTGTCGGGCAAGATCGCAGGAGGGCCCGACCAGACGACGAAGCTCGGCATCGAGGCCGACCTGACTTCGGTCAGGCTCGACAACATCCTGCCCGGCTGGGTCAAGCTGCCGGGCAAATCGGGCAAGGCCAGCTTCAAGGTGGTGCCGACGGCGCAATCGACGCGTCTGGAGGACATCGTCGTCGAAGGCGGCGGCGCTTCGATCAAAGGGGCGCTCGAGGTCGATGCCAGCGGCGACCTCATGAACGCGAACTTCCCGACCTACGCGCCGTCCGACGGCGACAAGGCGTCGCTGAAGGTGGAGCGAGGCCAGGACGGCGTGATCAAGGGCACGATGCGCGGCGACGTATTCGACGGCCGCGGCTTCCTTAAGTCGGCGATCTCAGGCAATTCCAAGGACGATGCCAAGAGCAAGACGAAGAACGTCGATTTCGACATAGACGTGAAGCTTGGCGCCGTCATGGGTTTCAACGGCGAGGCGATGCGCAGCGTCGACGCCAAGATGTCGCGCCGCAGCGGCGCGGTCAAAGCCTTCACGCTGAGCGGCAGGATCGGAAAAGACACGCCCGTGGCGGCCGATTTGCGCGGCGGCCGCGCCCAGGGCAACCGTGAGGTGATCTATCTCCAGACCAGCGATGCCGGCAGCTTCCTGCGCTTCACCGACACCACCAACAAGGTCTTCGGCGGCCAGATGGTGGTGGCGATGGAGCCGCCGACGTCTGAGCCTACGACAAGAGAAGGCCTGATCAATGTGCGCGACTTCTCGGTCAAGGGAATGGAACAGCTCGATCGCGTCGCGGCGGGCGCTGCTAACGGCGCGCAGAGCGGGGTGGCCTTCACGGCGTTGCGCGCGGAGTTCACGCGGCAGAACGGCGCGCTCACAATCCGCGACGGCGTGGTCAAGGGTCCGATGGTCGGCGCCACCATCGAGGGCTCGATCGACTTTCCCGGCAACCAAGTGTGCATGAGCGGCACCTTCGTGCCGATGTACGGGTTGAACAACATGTTCGGACAGATTCCGGTACTCGGGCTGTTCCTGGGTGGTGGCGATAAAGAGGGACTGATCGGCGTGACCTACGAGGTCGTCGGCACGCCGGCCGCGCCGGTGATGCGCGTCAATCCGGTCTCGGCCATGGTGCCGGGCGTGTTCCGAAAGATCTTCGAGTTCAACACCGGCAAGCAGAACACGCCGTTCGAGGAATTCCCCTCGCAGTCGCACGATGGTTCGACCGGATCGCCGCGTCAACTATCGAGTGGCTGCAGCGTCGCGCGGCGATAGCGCGCTGGGCTGATTCGCCGAGTGCGATCAGGTCGGGCCGCCGCCCAGTCAGCCTACGCCGCGCGCACGCCGGCCAGGAACGTCCCGACTTCGCCGGAGAGCTGCTCGGCCTGCTTGGAGAGGTTCGAGGCGGCTGCGAGCACCATGCCTGCGGCATTGCCGGTCTCGTTCGCTGCCGTGCTGACGCCGCCGATATTGGTGGTGACTTCCTGGGTCGCCTCGGCGGTCTGCGAAACGCTGCGGGCGATCTCGGCGGTGGCGGCGCCTTGCTCCTCGATCGCAGCCCCGATCGAGGTCGCGATCCGGCTGACTTCCTCGATGGTGGCGGTGATGCCGCCGATGGCGTCCACGGCCTCCTTGGTCGCGCCCTGGATCTGCGCGATCTTGTCGCCGATCTCGCGGGTCGCTTCCGCGGTCTGGCTCGCCAGCGATTTCACCTCGGAGGCGACGACGGCAAAGCCGCGGCCGGCTTCACCGGCGCGCGCGGCCTCGATGGTGGCGTTGAGCGCGAGCAGATTGGTCTGCGCCGCGATGCTGGAGATCAGCTCGGCGACATGCTCGATTTGCTGGGCACCGTCGGAGAGGGCGCGCACGATGGTGTCGGTGCGGCGTGCGCTGTCCACGGCGCGGCCGGTGACCTCGGCGGATTGCGCGACCTGACGGCTGATCTCGGTGATGGAGGAGGAGAGTTCTTCGGCAGCGGCCGCGACCGTCTGAACGCGCTGGCTGGCTTCGGTGGCGGCCGAGCCGACCACGGCGGCGCGGCGGTTGGTGCCTTCCGCGGTCGACGACATCGACTTGGCGGTGACCTCCAGTTCGCCGGAGCCCGAGGCCATCAGGCCGACGAGCTGGCCGACGGAGGCATCGAACCGGTCGGCAAGCGAGATCAGCGCATCGCGCTTCTCCTGCTCGCTGCGGGTCTTGGTGGCGACCTGCTCGGCCTCCAGGTTACGCGCCGTCAGCGCGGTCTGCCTGAGCACTTCGAGGGTCTCGGCCATGCGGCCGATCTCGTCGCCGCGACCGGTTTCCTCGACCGGCTTGTCGATGGCGCCTTCGGAAATCTCCTGCATGCGGGTCTTCTGGCGGTCGAGGGCGCTCAGCACGTCGCGGGCGATCAGCCAGGACAGCGTCGCCATCAGCAGCATCAGGCCAACGCCGATCCCGGCAAGCTCGAGCGTCAGCGCGCGGACGTCGGCGTCGATGTCGTCGACATAGAGGCCGTAGCTGATCGTCGCGTTCCAGGGCGCAAACTTGCGCGTGAAAACGGTCTTGCGGACGGGCTCCGTCTGGCCGGGGCGGGGGTAGAGATATGAGGTTACGCCGCCCTGAGCAGTCTGGTTGCCGGCACTTATGATCGCATCTGCGATGAGGACACCGTTGGAGTCCTTTGCACCCGTGATCTTGCCTTCGAGCTGCTGGTTCGCGCCGTTCACCAGGATCGAGGTATCGGCGTTATAGACCACCGGGTAGCCCTGGTTACCGTTGAATGTCATGCGCCGTCCGCGCATGTGGAACTGGGCCTTCGCTTCGGCCTGCGTCAGCTTGCCGGCGGTGACGTCGTCCTGGACCGACTGGGCAAGGGTGTAGAGGATGTCGACCGCTGTCTTCATCTGCTGGACCCGGTCTTCCATCATGCGGCTCTTGCTGAGGAAGGCCGATACCGCGATGATGGCCGTGATTGTGAGAGCCGCGAGGCAGACCATGCTGGTAAGCTTGGTGCGGATCTTCAGATGGCTCAGCAGCTTCATCGCAGCCTCTACGAAATGGTTGTTATTGCTCGCATCGGTAGCATGAAGTTCTTACCATTCATGAACATAGCCATGCCTCGACCCGCTGCGGGACAGCCGCTGCGCAACCTTATGCGCAAGCGTGCAGGTAAAACGCCATGCATCGCCGTGCACCCGTATTTTTGCGGAAGGATATCGTTCTCAGACTTTGGTGGTGATCGAGCTTGGCAGGACGGCCGATGAATCGATTCGTTCACCGCATCATCATGTCCTTGCTGCTCGTGGCGGCCCTCGTTCTCATCTGGAACGTGCTGGGGACGCGCTGAGCCGGCACCGGCAAATCCGCCGGTACCGACTTGCTTGCGAGATAACTAGAAGCCTTAGCGCCGTGCGAATGCGCCGCTGGTCGAATCGCTTTCCTTGCCTATTGCCGCATCGACGCTGACCGATCCGCCGCCGGCTGCCGAGAGGTAGAGGCAGGCGAAGCAGAACAGGATCGCCGCGGTGCCGCCATTGAGCAGCGGCAGGAACACCGGCGTTTCGCCCTTGAGCATGTGGCCCATGAAGTAGGCGAACGCCATTTCACCCGAGAGAATGAATGCCGCGAGGCGGGTGAGCAGGCCGAGCATCAAGAGCGCGCCAAGCACGAGCTCGATCGTACCGGCCGCGTAGATGATCGGCGGGATGTTCGCGAAGTAGGGCAGCACCGGAAACTTGAACAGTTTGGCGATCCCGTACTGGAACAGCAAGAGGCCGGTGACGAAGCGAAACAGGCTCAAGAGAACCGGTTGAAAGCGAGTGAGATAGGGAAAGTTCATGGGTTTGTCCCTCCATCCAATGCGCGACTTGGAACGTATTCAGTTCCGCCTCGCAAGCCACCCGGGATCGATTCCGCGCTGACATTTTCGTCATATAGGACAAAACACCGCAGTTTGCCGCTTCACTCCGGTTGCGCCGAATTTTTTTCACGCGTGGCCTCGTGAGTCGTGCGTAATTTCCCGGTGACATCGAGGGATGCAGGTTACGTCGAGGAGACCTACCGCCGCAAGGCGGGCACGACCAGGAACGGGATCATCCCGAGCACCACGCTCGCAAGTGCGAAAGCGAGCAGCGCGTTGTAGCCATGGGTAACGTCATGGATCAGGCCGCCGCTCCAGGAGCCGAACGCCGAACCGAGGCCGCTGCCGATCGAGATCGTGCCGAAGATGGTGCCGACACGCTTACCCCGAAAAATCTTCATCGCGGTTGCCGTGATCAGCGGTCCACGCGAGCCCATCATGCTGCCGAAGCAGACGACGAAACCGGAGAGCACAATGATGTTGGGGGTGTACTGCAACAGCCACAACAGGAAGATGCCGAGGATCGAGATCGCGTAGCTCAGCAGCACCGACGGCCTACGCCCGATCAGCCCGTCGAGCGCGGAGACGCCGAGCATGCCGAACACCAGCACGACGCCGGAAAAGCCCCAGGCGGTCGCGGCCTGGAGCGGCGGAAAGCCGGCATCGATCAGATAGGCCACGATCTGCGCGGCGATCGCATACATGCCGACGGCAGTGAAGAAGAATGTCGAGAACAGCGCCCAGAAGGCGTGATGGCGCATTGCGCTCGGAAGCGTCCAGCCGTGATCGACGAAATCCGGATCGGTCTTCTTCGCGATATGCGGCGAGCCTGAGGCGAACAGCCGCCATGGCAGCAGCATGAGCGGCACCAGCAGGCCGAGCGTGACGAAGCCGAACAGCTGGTAGGTTTCGCGCCAGCCGAGATGATCGATCAAAAGCTGCGAAGCCGGCAGCAGCGCCAGCACGCCGCCACCCATGGCCGAATAGACGACCGCCATCGCGGTCGGCAGTTTTGGGCCGAACCAGCGGCCCAGCAGAATCGAGTTCGGCACGTTGCCGATGAAGGCGACGCCGATGCCGACGCACAATCCAATCGAGAGCTGGAATTGCCAGAGCGACTGCGCATGGCTTGCGATCAGGAAGGCCGAGCCGAGCAGCAAGAGACCGAGTGCATAGACGATGCGCGGTCCGGAATGATCGAACAGGCGCCCGACCAGCGGTGCAGTCAGTCCGCTGACGAGCCAGGTCAGCGAATAGATCGAGACGACTTGGGCGCGATCCCAGCCGAAGTTTTCCGAGATCGGCTTCAGGAAGACGGTAAAGCTTTCGCTGAGGCCGCGGCCGAGCACGGCGAGCGTGAAGCAGAGCGCGAGCACCACCAGCGCGGTGCGCGCGACACCCTGCGGCGTCGCTGTGACGCGTTCCCTGGTCGCTTGCTTGGACTGTTCCTTGGACTGTTCCTTGGACCGTTCCCTGGGCGTGTTCTGGTTCATTGCCGATCAGGGAGCGCGCTTCGGCGCGCCCTGACAAGCAGCGAAAAGCTCATACGCCTATGCAGGCCTGATGAGGATGTGCTTCTTCTTGCCGAACGACAGCTTGACCACGCCCTCCGGGGTCAGGTTGGCCACTGAGAGCGTCATCTTCTCGTCGGTGACGGGCTCGTCATTGACGCGCAGACCGCCACCCTTGATCTGGCGCCGTGCTTCGCCGTTGGAGGCAACGAGGCCCGCCTTGACGAAGGCGTTGAGCACGCCGAGGCCGGCGTCGAACTCGCCGCGCGGAATTTCCACGGTCGGCAGCTTCTCGGACAACGCGCCTTCCTCGAAGGTGTGGCGCGCGGTCTCGGCCGCCTCGTTCGCTGCGTCGCGGCCATGCAAGAGCGCGGTCGCCTCGGTGGCGAGCACCTTCTTGGCCTCGTTGATCTCGGAGCCGCCGAGCGCTTCGAGCTTCCTGATCTCGCTGATCGGCAGCGTCGTGAACAGTTTCAGGAACTTGCCGACGTCGGCATCCTCGGTGTTGCGCCAGTACTGCCAGAAATCATACGGCGAGAACTGGTCGGCGTTGAGCCAGACCGCGCCTTGCGCGGTCTTGCCCATCTTGGCGCCCGACGCCGTCGTCAGCAGCGGCGTCGTCAGCGCGAACAATTGGTGGGTGCCCATCCGGCGGCCGAGATCGACGCCCATGATGATGTTGCCCCACTGGTCCGAGCCGCCCATCTGCAAGCTGCAGCCGGTGCGTCTGGCGAGCTCGACATAATCGTAAGCCTGGCAGATCATGTAGTTGAATTCGATGAAGCTCATCTCCTGCTCGCGCTCGAGGCGGAGCCGCACGGAGTCCATCGTCAGCATACGGTTGACCGAGAAGTGCCGGCCGACGTCGCGCAGCATCTCGATCCAGTTGAGCTTGGTCAGCCACTCGGCATTGTCGAGCATGATGGCGTCGCTCTTGCCGTCGCCATAGCGCAGCACCTTTGCGAACACGCCGCGGATCGAGGCTTTGTTGGCCTCGATCTCGGCGACGGTGCGGATCGCACGCGTCTCGTCCTTGCCGGAGGGGTCGCCGACCATGGTGGTGCCGCCGCCCATCAGCGTGATCGGCTTGTTGCCGGACTGCTGCAGCCAGTGCAGCATCATCATGGTCAGGTAGTTGCCGATGTGCAGGGAGGGGGCGGTGCAATCGTAGCCGACATAAGCCGTCGCCTCGCCCTTGGCCGCGAGCGCGTCCAGCCCCTCAAAATCGGAGCACTGGTGGATGAATCCACGTTCCTGCAGGGTATTGAGGAAATCCGATTTGAATGCAGTCATTTGTCGGCGTGCCTGACAATTCTTGGTTTACTGTTCTGGGGGCAATTTAAGGATCTACTTGGGAACTCGATTGCCGCCCGCCACTTTGGCCTGTGGCATTATAAGATGTGTCCCTCAGGCACAAGATCGGCATGCCGGAGGGGTTCTCTTGAGGACGCTGATCCATGATGTTGACGGCACTTGGTTTGATGAGCGGCACCTCGCTGGACGGGGTGGATGTCGCGCTGATCGAAACCGACGGAAAGCAAGTGAAGGCGTTCGGGCCGTCCGGCTACCGGCCCTATAGCCCGGCGGAGCGCAATTTGCTGCGCCAGGCGCTGAGCGAGGCCGTGCACCTGGCGCAACGCGATGCCCGGCCGGGAATTCTGGCCGAGGCCGAGCGCGCGGTGACGCTCGTGCACGCCGAGGCCGTGGCCGCGTTTATCGCCCAGAACCGGATGAAACCGGAAGACATCGACATCGTCGGATTCCACGGCCAGACCGTGCTGCACCGCCCCGAGAAGCGGCTGACGGTGCAGATCGGCGATGCGCCGGCGCTGGCCAGGGCAATCCATATTCCCGTGATGCATGATTTCCGCGCCGCCGATGTCGAGGCCGGCGGCCAGGGCGCGCCATTCGTGCCGGTCTATCACCGGGCGCTCGCCAACTCGCTGGACCGTGAGGGGCCGATCGTGGTGGTCAATATCGGCGGCGTCTCCAACATCACCTATATCGACGGCAACGATACGCTGATGGCCTGCGATACCGGGCCCGGCAACGCGCTGCTCGACGATTTCATGTACCGCACCATGAACCAGGCGTTCGACGCCGAAGGAAAGTTCGCCGCACTCGGCAAGGTGGATGAAGCCTGGATCGCGCGGGCGCTGGAGCTGCCGTTCTTCGCAAGCCCGCCGCCGAAATCGCTCGACCGCAACGACTTTGCCGCGCTGAAGCTTGGCGAGGTGGTGCCGGCCGACGGCGCCGCGACGCTGACCGCCTTCACCGCCGCGGCGATCGCCCGCGTCATCCCCCTGCTGCCACGAAGGCCGCGGAGCTGGATCGTCTGCGGCGGCGGCGCCCGCAACCGGACCATGCTCCAGATGCTGCGGGAGCGTGTCGGGTCCGCGACTGTCGAGGCCGCCGAGGCGCTCGGCTGGGCTTCCGACGCCATCGAGGCGCAGGCCTTCGGCTTCCTCGCCGCGCGCGGTTTGAAGGGCTTGCCGCTGTCCTATCCGGCTACCACGGGTGTGCCGATGCCGATGACCGGCGGGGTGATCGCGCGGCCCTGAGGTCCAAGCCCGGGATCATGCCGGTTGATGCAAATGCATTGAACTTGACGGTGCATGCAAATGCATCTATCTTTGCATGCAATTGCATCCAAGTGCCGGGGTTCTTGCCGTGACCGCTTCGCTCAAACTGATCAGCCACACGCTTTGTCCCTACGTGCAGCGCGCGGTGATTGCGCTGAAAGAGAAGGGCGTGCCGTTCGAGCGGGTCGATATCGATCTCGCCAACAAGCCCGACTGGTTCTCGAAGCTGTCGCCGCTCGGCAAGGTGCCGGTGCTGGTGGTGACGACCGACAAGGGCGAGGTCGCGCTGTTCGAAAGCAATGTGATCTGCGAGTACATCGAGGAGACGCAAGGCGGCGTCGCGTTGCATCCGGCGGAGGCACTGACGCGCGCTGAGCATCGTGCGTGGATGGAGTTCGGTTCAGCGACCCTCGGTGACCTCTGGGGTTTGGAGACGACGACCGATCCGGCAACATTCGAAGCCAAGCGCCAGGCGCTCGTGACAAAGTTCGCGCGTGTCGAGGCTGCGCTAGGCGCAGGCCCGTTCTTCGCCGGCAATGCGTTCAGCCTCGTCGATGCGGTGTTCGCACCTGTCTTCCGTTATTTCGACGTGTTCGATGAGCTGACCGAACTCGGCATCTTCAAGGATCTGCCGAAGGTGAGGGCGTGGCGCGCCGCGCTGGCGAGCCGTCCGAGTGTTCGCACCGCGGTCGGCGCGGACTATCCGCAATTGCTGCGCGCCTTCCTCGTGCGTCATGATGCGCATCTGCTCAAGCTTGCGGCCTGAGCGCACGCCGATGTCATCGTCATTGGCATGGCTCATACTGGTAATCGCCGGCGTGCTGGACGTCGGCTGGGCGATCTCGATGAAATATGCGGAGGGCTACACGCGCGTTGGCTGGAGCATCGTCTCGCTCGTGCTGCTCGCAGCCTTCGTTGTCCTGCTCGGGCGCGCCCTGAAGGTGCTCGAGGTCGGCGTCGCCTATTCGGTCTGGACCGGCATCGGCGCAGCCGGCACCTTTATCATGGGCGTAGTGCTGTTCGGCGAGACCTTGAGCGCGATGAAGCTTGCGGGCATCGCGCTCGTCTTGATGGGAATCGTCGCGCTCAAGCTGGCTTGAGCCGTCACAGCTCCGCGGCCATCTTCGCCAGCGTTGCGATCGTGTTCATGTTGCGCGCTGTGCCGGTCTTCGCGGCGGGGATGACGAGTTTTGACGACGCCATGCCATCGCCATAGTGCACATAGATCTCGCGGCGGCCGAGCTTGACCTCTTCATCCTTCTGACCGCGAACGCCCGCGAGCGTATCTGCGGGCGGCGCCTTGTCGAGAAAGATCGCGACCGTGCGGTTAGGCGCCATTTTCGGAAACGGATTTTGAGCAGCGACCTCTGCCATCTCGGCGCCGCTGCGCACGAGGACGCCGACCGGCGCGCCGGCGTAGGCGTGCAGTCGCCTTTCCAGCGCGGCCTTGATCGCGGATTCCGATTTGCGGCTGTTAAAAACCACGTTGCCGCTGGCGATGTAGGTGCGCACGGCGTCGAAGCCGAGCTCCTCACACATCGTCTTGAGCTCGCTCATCGGCAGCTTGCCGGTGCCGCCGACATTCACGGCACGCAGCAGGGCGAGGAACGAGCCCATTTGAGGCCTCAGCGCACGTTGGCGAGGCGCATGTCGAGATAGGCCGTGATGGTTTCCATCAGCGGCTCGAGCTTGGCGTCGAAGAAATGGTTGGCGCCGGGAATGACCTGCTGGTCGATCACGATGCCCTTCTGCGTCTTCAGCTTCTCAACCAGCGTGTTGACGTCCTTGGGCGGAACCACCGCATCCTTCTCGCCATGCACGATCAGGCCCGAGGACGGGCAGGGCGCGAGGAACGAGAAGTCGTAGAGGTTGGCGGGCGGCGCGATCGAGATGAAGCCCTCGACCTCGGGGCGGCGCATTAGCAGCTGCATGCCGATCCAGGCGCCGAAGGAGAAGCCGGCAACCCAGCAGGCGCGCGCTTCGGGATTGATGGTCTGCGCCCAGTCGAGCGCGGCGGCCGCATCCGACAACTCGCCGGTGCCGTGGTCGAACGAGCCCTGGCTGCGGCCGACGCCACGGAAGTTGAAGCGCAGCACCGAGAAGCCGCGATGCGCGAACGCGTAGTAGCACTGGTAGATGATCTGATGATTCATCGTGCCGTGAAACTGCGGGTGCGGATGCAGGACCATCGCGATCGGCGCGTTCTTCTGCTTGGCCGGATGATAGCGGCCTTCGAGACGGCCAGCAGGGCCGGTGAAAATAACTTCGGGCATGGATGATCTCTTGATTGATCTCTTGAAGACGCTCTTCAGCAATCAACCGATTGTAGCCTCATCGGCAGCGACGCCGACGGAAGCGCGAATGGAAGTATGGAGCGGGGCGCCCTCGGATGATGCGCGAGCGGCGCGCGGTGAACTGACGCGCGCGTTCTAGCATGAGGCGAGGGTCAAAAAGCAAGCATCTTGAACATCGCCCAATGAGCTCAAGGTGTTAGCGCGTCATGGCGGCGCCATCGCGCGATGGGGATTCGGAATCGAGATTGCCAAGTGCGCCATGGGGCCCCATGTCGGGTACCAGCGCGGGCGAAGCAACCCACCCGCATGGTAACATAATACTTCATGCCGAGCCGTATTTACCTTGACTGGAATGCGACCACGCCGCTCCGCGCAGAGGCGCGAAGCGCAATGCTCGCAGCCTACGAACTGATCGGCAATCCATCTTCGGTCCATGCCGAGGGGCGGGAGGCGCGGCGGTTGGTCGAGGATGCGCGTGCCACGCTTGCGGCTGCCGTAGGTGCGCTGCCGCGGAACGTCGTCTTCACCTCCGCGGGAACCGAAGCCAACGCGCTGGCGCTGTCGCCGGGCCTGCGGGGGCCGTCTGGCCGGCCTGTCGAGCGCCTGCTGGTCTCGGCCATAGAACATGCTTCGGTGCTGACAGGCGGACGGTTCCCGGCCGGTGAGATCGGTCAGATCCGGGTCATGCGGTCCGGCGTGATCGACCTCGACCATTTGAAGGCGCTGCTCAGTGACGGCCCGCCGGCGCTGGTTTCCATCATGGCGGCCAACAACGAGACGGGCGCGCTCCAGCCGGTCGCCGAGGCCGCGGCGATCGTTCACGAGGCGAGGGGCCTCCTGCATGTCGATGCAATCCAGGCCCTTGGAAAAATCCCTTTTGATATCAAGGCTATCGGTACGGATCTTGCGACCTTTTCTGCGCACAAGATCGGCGGCCCCAAGGGCGTCGGCGCGCTGGTCGTGGCCGACGGAGTGGCCGGACTGGAACCGGTGCTGCGGGGTGGCGGGCAGGAGCTCAACCGGCGCGCGGGAACCGAGAATGTCGCCGGCATTGCCGGCTTCGGAGCAGCGGTGAGGATCGCCCTTCAGGCTTTGCCGGAGGATGCGGAGCGGATGGTAACCCTCAGGGATCGCTTGGAAAATGGCATCCGCAGGGTCACGGGCGCGATCGTCTTCTCAAACGACGTTGAGCGGCTGCCAAATACCGTTCTCTTCACGGCCCCCGGCCTGAAGGCCGAGACCGCGGTGATCGGCTTCGACCTCGAAGGCGTCGCGGTATCCTCGGGCTCAGCCTGTTCCTCCGGCAAGGTGCAGCCGTCTCACGTGCTGTCGGCAATGGGGTATGATGCTGCCATCGCCCAGGGAGCGGTGCGTCTCAGTCTGGGCTGGTCTACGGGACCGGATGACATCAACAGGGCGTTGGAGGCTTGGCGAAAGCTCGGTAATACCCTACTTAAGGGATAAGCGACGAAACACAGCTTGAACGGTTCTAAGCGCGTGCGTCTCGCCAAGAAACATCGTAATAGTCGTCCGAGTTTGATGATCCACCGCGGTCCTTGAAACCGCGAGCGGAGGATAGAATGCCAGCCGTGCAAGAGACGGTCGAGCGCGTGAAGCGCATCGACGTCGATCAGTATCGTTATGGGTTTGAGACCCTGATCGAGTCCGACAAGGCCCCCAAGGGTCTGTCGGAAGAGACCGTCAAGTTCATCTCCGAGAAGAAGAACGAACCCGCCTGGATGCTCCAGTGGCGGCTTGAGGCCTATCGGCGCTGGCTGACCATGACCGAGCCGACCTGGGCGCGCGTCGACTATCCCAAGATCGACTTCCAGGACCTCTATTACTATTCGGCGCCGAAGCCGAAGAAGACGATCAGTTCGCTCGACGAGATCGATCCGGAGATTCTGAAGACCTACGAGAAGCTCGGCATTCCCCTGCGTGAAGTCGCGATGCTCGAAGGCGTCGAGCCCAAGCCCGGCGATCAGGATCCTAACAGGCGCAAGATCGCGGTCGACGCGGTCTTCGATTCGGTGTCGGTTGCGACTACGTTCCAGGCTGAGCTGAAGAAGGCCGGCGTGATCTTCATGCCGATCTCGGAGGCGATCCGCGAGCATCCCGAGCTGGTGCAGAAATATCTCGGCTCCGTGGTGCCGACGTCGGACAATTTCTACGCGACGCTGAACTCGGCGGTGTTTTCGGACGGCTCGTTCGTCTATGTGCCGCCGGGCGTCCGTTGCCCGATGGAGCTGTCCACTTACTTCCGCATCAACGAGCGCAACACCGGCCAGTTCGAGCGCACGCTGATCATCGCCGACAAGGGCTCCTACGTCTCCTACCTCGAGGGCTGCACCGCGCCGCAGCGCGACGAGAACCAGCTGCACGCAGCCGTGGTCGAACTCGTCACGCACGACGACGCCGAGATCAAATATTCGACGGTGCAAAACTGGTATCCCGGCAATTCGGAAGGCAAGGGCGGCATCTACAATTTCGTCACCAAGCGTGGTGACTGCCGCGGCAACAATTCCAAGATCTCCTGGACCCAGGTCGAGACCGGTTCGGCGATCACCTGGAAGTACCCGAGCTGCATTCTGCGCGGCGACAATTCCAGCGGCGAATTCTATTCGATCGCGATCTCCAACGGTTATCAGCAGGTCGACTCCGGCACCAAGATGATCCACCTCGGCAAGAACACGTCGAGCCGGATCATCTCCAAGGGCATCGCCGCCGGCAAGTCGCAGAACACCTATCGTGGGCTCGTCACGGCGCATCGCAAGGCGACCGGCGCGCGCAACTTCACGGCCTGCGATTCCCTGCTGATCGGCGACAAATGCGGCGCGCACACCGTGCCGTATATCGAAGCCAAGAACTCGTCGGCGACGTTCGAGCACGAGGCCACCACATCGAAGATCTCCGAGGACGTGCTGTTCTATTGCATCCAGCGCGGCCTCACGCAGGAGGAGGCGGTTGGCCTCGTCGTCAACGGTTTCGTCAAGGACGTGCTTCAGCAGCTGCCGATGGAATTCGCGGTGGAAGCGCAGAAGCTGATCTCGATCTCGCTCGAAGGATCGGTCGGCTAACTCCGACCCTCGCGGTGCGCATCGCGCGCCCTATGCATCATTTGAATAAACTGGACACCAAGATGGCTTTGCTTGAAGTGAAAGACCTCAAGGTTCGTGTCGAGGAGCGTGAGATCCTCCACGGGCTGACGCTGACCGTGAACGAGGGCGAGATCCACGCGATCATGGGGCCGAACGGCTCCGGCAAGTCGACGCTGTCCCACGTCATCGCCGGCAAGCCCGGTTACGAGGTCACCGACGGCGAGATCCTGTTCAAGGGCGAAGACCTGCTCGCGATGGCCCCCAACGAGCGCGCCGCCAAGGGCGTGTTCCTGGCGTTCCAGTATCCGGTCGAGATTCCCGGCGTCTCCACCATGAATTTCCTGCGCACCGCGCTGAATGCGCAGCGCAAGGCGCGCGGCGAGAGCGAATATTCGACGCCTGACTTCTTGAAGAAGGTTCGCGAAGTCTCGAAGTCGCTCAACATCCCGCAGGACATGCTCAAGCGCGGCGTCAATGTCGGCTTCTCCGGCGGCGAGAAGAAGCGCAACGAGGTGCTGCAGATGGCGCTGTTCGAGCCGAGCCTGTGCATCCTCGACGAGATGGATTCAGGCCTCGACATCGACGCGCTGCGCATCGCAGCCGACGGCGTCAACGCGCTGCACTCCCCCAAGCGCGCGATGGTCGTCATCACCCATTATCAGCGGCTGCTGAACTACATCGTGCCCGACATCGTGCACGTGATGTCGAAGGGCCGTGTCGTGAAGAGCGGCGGCAAGGAACTGGCGCTGGAGCTGGAAGCGTCCGGCTACGCCCAGTTCGAGGACGCCGCGTAAGGATTGTTTGAGATGAACGTTGCTGTGGCAAAGACCGGAAACGGCCGCGCGGTGAGCGATCTGTTCGCCCGCGCCGAAGGCCGCCTGCCGGGTTCGCCTTCTGTGATCGCGGTGCGCCGCGAGGCGTTCGAGACCTATGAGCGTCTCGGCCTGCCGCACCGCCGGATCGAGGAATGGAAGTACACCGATCTGCGTGCGCTGGTCGGCGAGGTGCTTCCGCTTGCGGCTTCGCCCGATGCGGCTGCGTTGAAGCGCGCCGCGGACGCGGTGAAAGCGCATGCGATCGCCGGCGCCCGCAAGCTGGTGCTGGTCGACGGTGTGTTCGCGCCCGATCTCTCCGACGTCAAGGCGCTCGCCTCCGAGGCGGGCTTCAGGACCTTGCGGGAGACGCTGGAGAAGGATTCCGGTCTGTTGAAGACCGCGGCCACCGATGCCGTGATCGCGTTGAACGCGGCGATGGCGACCGACGGTGTCGTGCTTGATATCGCCGACGGCGCGCAGCTGTCGGCGCCGATCCAGATCATTCACATCGCGACCGCGGCTTCGGCATCGACGTTCACACGCTCGCAGGTCGCGGTCGGGAAGGGCGCTCGCGCCACCATCATCGAGAGCTTTGTCGCGGCCGGCGCTAAGGCTTACCAGGTCAACGATGCCGTCATCCTCTCGGTCGGCGACAACACCGACCTCGCGCATATCCGCCTGATGGACGATTCGCCGGATGCGGTGAACATCACCTCGCAATTCGTCACTGTTGGCGCGAATACAAAGCTCAACTTCTTCAACATGACCACCGGTGCTGCGGTCAGCCGCCTCCAGGGCTTCGTCACGCTGGCGGGCGAGGGCAGCGAGCTCTCGGTCAACGGCGTGAACCTGTTGCAGAAGACCGAACATGGCGACACCACGCTGGTCGTCGACCATGCCGTGCCGAACTGCTTCAGCCGCGAAGTTTTTCGCGCCGTGATCGACGACCGTGCGCACTCGGTGTTTCAGGGGCGTATCATCGTCCGTCCCGATGCGCAGAAGACCGACGGCAAAATGATGATCCGTGCGCTGCTGCTCTCGGACGAGGCAGAAGCCGACAACAAGCCCGAGCTCGAAATCTTCGCTGACGACGTCTCGTGCGGTCACGGCGCCACCGCCGGCGCGCTTGACGACAATCTCTTGTTCTATCTGAAGGCGCGCGGCCTGCCGGAGAAGCAGGCCCAGGCGCTGCTGATCCAGGCTTTCGTCGGCGAGGCGATCGAGCAGATCGCCGATGATAATCTGCGCGAGCATGTGATCGGCATTGCCGAGCGCTGGCTGGAGCGGCGCCAATGAGCACGCATCCCGCAGTCAAGAACGGTGCCTATGACGTTGCGCGCGTGCGCCAGGATTTTCCGGCGCTGGCCATGCAGATCTACGGCAAGCCGCTGGTCTATCTCGACAACGCCGCCTCGGCGCAGAAGCCGAGTGCCGTCCTCGACCGCATGACGCAGGCCTATACCTCCGAATACGCCAACGTGCATCGCGGCCTGCATTATCTCGCCAACGCCGCGACCGAGGCCTATGAGGGCGGCCGCACCAAGGTGGCGCAGTTCATCAATGCGCCGCGGACTGAGGAAGTGATCTTCACCCGCAATGCGACCGAGGCGATCAACCTCGTCGCCTCGTCCTGGGGCGAGCCCAATATCAAAGCCGGCGACGAGATCGTCATCTCGATCATGGAGCACCACTCCAACATCGTGCCCTGGCATTTCCTCAGGGAACGCCATGGTGCCGTGATCAAATGGGCGCCGGTCGACGACGAGGGCAATTTCCTCATCGACGAGTTCGAGAAGCTCTTGACGGCGAAGACCAAGCTGGTCGCGATCACGCAGATGTCGAACGCGCTCGGCACCATCGTCCCGGTCAAGGAGGTCGTGAAGATCGCTCACGCCCGCGGCATTCCCGTGCTGGTCGACGGCAGCCAGGGCGCCGTGCATCTGCCGGTCGATGTCCAGGACATCGGCTGCGACTTCTATGTCTTCACGGGCCACAAGGTCTATGGTCCGACCGGCATCGGCGTGCTCTGGGCCAAGTACGACCACCTCGTCGCGATGCGGCCGTTTAACGGCGGCGGCGAGATGATCCGCGAGGTCTCGCGCGACGTCGTCACCTACGGCGATCCCCCGCACAAATTCGAGGCAGGCACGCCCGCGATCGTCGAGGCCGTCGGACTTGGTACCGCCATCGACTACGTCAATTCGATCGGCAAGGAGCGCATCGCCGCGCACGAGCACGATCTCGTCACCTACGCCCAGGAGAAGCTGCGCGAGATCAACTCGCTGCGGCTGATCGGCACCGCGCGCGACAAGGGCCCGGTGATCTCCTTCGAGATGAAGGGCGCGCACGCCCATGACGTCGCCACCGTGATCGACCGCCAGGGCATCGCGGTGCGCGCCGGCACCCATTGCGTGATGCCGCTTTTAGAGCGGTTCAACGTCACGGCCACATGCCGGGCGTCGTTCGGCATGTATAATACGCGGGAAGAAGTCGATCATCTGGCACAGGCGCTGTTGAAGGCGCGGGATTTGTTCGCATGAGTGACACGGCCGAAATCAAAGCCAATCCGATGGAAACCCGGTCGGCACTGCCGCCTGAGGAGACCGAACGTTTGACCACCGAGATCATCGCCGGGCTCAAGACCGTGTTCGATCCGGAAATCCCGGCCGACATCTACGAGCTCGGCCTGATCTACAAGGTCGAGATCAAGGACGATCGCTCGGTCGACGTCCAGATGACGCTGACGACGCCGAACTGTCCGGCCGCCGGCGAGCTGCCGACGATGGTCGAGAACGCGGTCGCCAGCGTTCCCGGCGTCGGCGTGGTCGACGTCAAGGTGATCTGGGAGCCGGCCTGGACGCCGGAACGTATGAGCGACGAGGCCCGCCTCGTGCTCAATATGTGGTGACGCGTAACCTTGGCTTTAGATCCTTGTTGGATCCTTGGTATTGAATTCGCTCGGCAACGGACCACATCACTGACATGACACAGATATCGTCAGGCTCGACACCAGCATCCACTCCAAAGCCGAGGCGGCCCCGCCCGCAGGTGATGCGGCTGACGGACGCTGCCGCCCAGCGCATCAGCGAGCTGACCCAGCGCGCCGATTCCGAGATCGTGGGCCTGCGCGTCGGCGTCAAGAACGGCGGCTGCGCCGGCCAGTCCTACACGGTCGAATACGCCCATGACGTCCGTCCGACCGACGAAGTCGTCGAGGACAAGGGCGTCAAGATCCTGGTCGATCCCAAGGCCGTGCTGTTCCTGCTCGGAACCGAGATGGACTACAAGGCCGACAAGATGCAGGCCCAGTTCGTCTTCAACAACCCCAACCAGATCTCCGCCTGCGGCTGCGGCGAATCGGTCGAGCTGCGCCCGGCGACGATCGACGGGTAGTCTTCTCACGTTGCTCTCGTGTCCCGGACGCGCTGCAGCGCGCTTGCGCTGCTGCGCAGAGCCGGGACCCACGCTATGGTCACCGGTACAAGACGACTGGGCCCCGGCTCAGCAGCGCACCGTTTCACGCTGCGCTGCGTGGGGGGCACGAGAGAGCCCGCCATGGACCGCGAATTCCTGATCGACCTGTTCGCCGATTTCGGCCCCGTCGCCATCCGAAAAATGTTTTCCGGCTACGGCATCTCCGCCGACGGCATCAACTTCGCACTGGCCTTGCGCGCCGGCCTTTTTTTCCGCGCCGACGAGATGACCATCCCGGACTTTGAGGCCGAAGGCTCAAAGCCGTTCCAGTATTCGACCCGCGCCAAGACCGTGCTGGTGAACTCCTATTGGGAGCTGCCGGCCCGCCTGTTCGATGATTCCGCGGAGCTTGCGCAATGGGCGAAGGCGGCGCTCGCCGCCGCCCAGCGCGCCAAGGTGAAGAAGCGGCCGAAGGCGAAGAAGGCGGTCAAGAAGCCAGCGAACCAGCCAGCGAAGAAGGTCGCCAAGCCCGCGAAAGCGGCGAGGAAAGCGGGCAAGAACAGCCCGGCTCGCAAGCGCGCCAAGCGAAGGGCTTGAGGATCAATCCACGGCCTTCGTCAGGCCAACCCTCATATCCTTGGCCGTGAAGACACAGACGCCGTCGGCAAGCACGCGACCGTCGGCAAATCCTAGAACCAGCCTGCCGCGCCTCACCTGGCGCATGGTGACCTCATAGCGCACACATCCTGTGTCCGGTGTGATGGATCCCGTGAACTCCACCTCGCCGACGCCGATGGCGCGGCCCTTGCCCGCCGAGCCCGACCATCCCAGCCAATAGCCGATCATCTGCCACATTGCGTCCAATCCCAGGGAAGCCGGCATCATGGCGTCGCCGCGAAAGTGGCAATCGAAAAACCAATGGGCTGGCGTGATGTCGAGTTCGCCGACGATATGGCCTTTGCCAAACCCGCCGCCGTCTAGGCTGATCTCCGTGATGCGATCCATCATCAGCATCGGCGGTGCCGGCAATTGCGCGTTGCCAGGGCCGAAATAGCCGCCTTCGCTCGATCTCAGCAGTTCGTCTTTCGTGTAGGACGGCTGCGGTGTGTGAAAATCATGCGGGTTGGGCAAGGCGACAAGTCCTCGGTGCTGGCAGTCAGGCGATGAGGAAAATGTCGTTGGTCAGGTCGGAATGTCAAGCGCGGGTGGCGGCGCGCGGCTTCGGCGTCACGCCACCCGGTTGTGCGTCTCGACCGCGAATTCCGGATCGGCCTCGCAGATCACGCGGTTGCGGCCGTTGCGCTTGGCGGCATAGAGGCAGGCATCCGCCCGTTCGATCAGCGCCTCGGTGTCGTCGCCCTGCTTGAGCATGGAGACGCCGACGGAGATGGTGACGCGGCCGAGGATTTCGCCGGTGGACTTCTTCTTCAATTCCTTCGCCATCACCGCGCGGCGGATGTGATCGGCCACGGTGAGGGCCTGGCGCAGCGCAGTGTTGGGCAGCACGACCGCAAATTCCTCGCCGCCATAGCGCGCGGTGATGTCCTGGCCCTTGATGGTCTGTTTCAGGGACAGGCCGACGAGCCGCAGTACCTGGTCGCCGGTGAGATGTCCGTAGGAATCGTTGAACGACTTGAAATGATCGATGTCGACCAGCAGCAGCGACAGCGGCTCGCCGGAGGCGAGTGCGCTTTGCACGGCCATGCCGATCATGCGATCGAAATATTTGCGGTTGCCGAGCCCCGTCAGCGGGTCGGTCAGGCTCTCGGCACGGATCGCCTCCAGGCTCTGCTGGAGGTTGCTGATCTCGCTCTTCGACAGGGTCAGCCGGCCTTCCAGCGCCTTGTTGGTCTCGCGCATTTCACTGGTCGAACGCAACAGCGTCTCGACGATCGACTTGATCTGCTCGCGGCTCTTGGCCGATGACAGCTGTTCGGTCGCGCCCGACAGGCTGGCGTCATAGGAACCGGACATCCCGAGTGCGTCGCCGAGAACCTTCATGACGTCGTCGATCTCGCCGATGACGCGCGCGCCGACCTTGTCGATGCGGTCGGTGGTTTTGATGTGGGAGAGGTAGGTCTCGTAGATCTGCTCGAGATCGGCTTCGGTCAGCTTGCCGCTCCGCGCCAGCGTCTCGTTGATGATCTTGTTGAGCGGCGCGTTGTAGCCGGTGGCGTAGACATACCAGATCTCGTAATTGCGGGGAATTGCCGTCTGCCGCAGCGATCGGATTTGACCGAGCGCTACCTCGGCGAACGCCATCGTGCGTTCGTGTTCGTCGAGCACCTTGACCACGAAACATACCCCACAGCGATCGGCGCGCCGTCGACCGCAGAAATTCTTAAATTATGTTCGTAGGCTAACGGACGATCGTGAAGGCCCCGTAAATATACGTCCCCGAATGCATCCAAAAAATTGCGCGCCAGCTTTATCTCAACCGAAACCTGGAGCGCATCGCGCTTCAGGCTCCGGCGGGGGAGCGAACCGGCCGCAGCAGAAATGCCGGCAGATGCGAATGATCGCCCGGCTCGCTGTCGGCCTCGCGTTGGCGGCGCGGCTCGGGACGGCCGATCGACGGCACATGCGACGGATTGGCCTGCTGGCGCGCGCCGTCACGCGGCTCGGACGATGGCTTGGCTTCACGCGGAAGTCTTGCTTCACGCGGAGGCCTTGCCTCGCGTGCGGGCCTTGCTTCGGAAGCGGGCCTTGCCTCGGGAGCGGACCGTGCTTCGGCTGAAGGCTGTGCCTCGCCACGCGGTTCGCGCGGCTCGTGGCTGCGCTCACGATCACGACCGCGCTGCGGCTTGCCGCGTCCGCCGCGTGAACGTTCACGGCCGCGCTGCTCGCGCGGACGCTCGCCCGCATCGGAAGCATCGGTGCGGACTTCGTAATCACCTTCGGCGCGTGGAATGCTCTGGCCGATCAGCTTCTCGATCGCCACCATCGACTTCTGGTCAAGCGGCGTGACGAGCGAGATCGCCATGCCGGACCGGCCTGCGCGGCCGGTGCGGCCGACGCGGTGAACATAGTCGTCGGGATGGTGGGGGACGTCGAAATTGAAGACGTGGCTGACCTCTGGAATGTCGAGGCCGCGGGCGGCGACGTCGGATGCGACCAGGAGGGGCAGCTCGCCCTTGCGGAACTGTTCGAGCGCCGCCGTGCGGGCCGACTGGTCCATGTCGCCGTGCAGCGCGCCGACGCTGAAGCCGTGCTTTTGCAGCGATTTGTGAACGACGGCGACCTCGCGCTTGCGATTGCAGAAGATGATCGCGTTCTGGAGATCCTTGGCCTCGCGCAGCAGTCGGCGAAGCAGCTCGCGCTTCTCATGCACCTCGCGCCCGGCCGGGACCTGACACTGCGTAACGGTGACAGCGGTAGTGGCGGGCTTCGACACCTCCACCTTCTGCGGATTGTGCAGGAAGGCTTCGGTGATGCGCCGGATCTCCGGCGGCATGGTCGCGGTGAAGAACAGGGTCTGCCGCGTGAACGGGACGAGCTTGCAGACGCGCTCGATGTCGGGAATGAAGCCCATGTCCAGCATGCGGTCGGCTTCGTCGATGACGAGCAGCTCGACGCCCGTGAGCAGCAGGCCACCGCGCTCGGTATGGTCGAGCAGGCGGCCGGGAGTGGCGATCAGCACGTCGACGCCGCGCGTCAGCTTGGCATCCTGGTCGCCGAAGGAAACGCCGCCGATCAGCAGGGCGACGTTGAGTTTCTGGCCCGCGCCGTAGCGGTCGAAGTTTTCCTTCACCTGCGCCGCGAGCTCGCGGGTTGGCTCAAGGATCAGGGTGCGTGGCATGCGCGCCCGGGCGCGACCCTTTTCGAGGATGGTGAGCATCGGCAGCACGAACGCCGCGGTCTTGCCGGTGCCGGTCTGGGCGATGCCGAGCACGTCCTTGCGAGCAAGGACGTGAGGGATCGCCTGTTCCTGAATGGGGGTGGGGGTGGTGTAACCGGTAGCCGCGACTGCGGCGAGGACTTTTTCGGATAGTCCGAGATCTGAAAAGGACATTGAGCCTCTGGTCGAAACCGCCGTTCGGAATCGAGGGTGATTAAGGCTGTCGCGTTCCACCCCGAAACGGCGCGCTCTCAAAGAAGCTGGGGGTGCTGACTCACGCGAACAAAGCGCCAGGCTCAGGAATCGCTCTTCGATACCGAGCCGCGTCGTCCGGAACATAGGCGGGAATCAGCCAAAGTCAATGGAGCAGCCGCGGGAAGGCCCTAAAAACCTGATGTTTTCGCCCAAATAGCGGGCGCGACAGCGGTTTTCCGCCCAATCCAGCAGTCAGCCGGAACTGTCCAAAGTCGGCTAACGCCCCTCCGGACCTTGGGCGCGGAAGTCGCCGGGGGCCATCCCGTAAGCGGCGTTGAAGACGCGATAATAGGTCGCCAGGCTGTCGAAGCCGCAGGAGGCCGCGATGTCGGCGATCAGCCGGTCCGGGGCTTCGCGCATCAGACGGCGGCTGTGTTTCAGGCGCTCATCCGTCACGGTTTGCGAAAAACTCTTCGTCGCGCTTTCGAACAGCATGTGCAGGTGACGTACGGAGATGCCGAGCAGGTCGGCGACCATCATCGGCGTCAGATCCGGGTCCTGCAGGTGACGCGCGATCAGGCGCCGTGCCTGCGAGAGCCGGGCTGTCCGCAGCGCGGCTTGCCCGAGGCGGCTGCCGGGCCGCACGATGCCGCGCTCGATCAGCGCCAGATGGGCCAAAGCCTGGACGAGGGAAGCCGCATCGGCGCCGCTATCATCGTCAGCGGCGGCCTCGCCGAGATCTGCGAAGCAGGCGCCGAGCAGGGGCGCAAGGCTGCGATCGTCGAACGTCCGGGGCGCAAGCTCGCGCATGCGCTTGTCCTGCCTGGCGAGGCCGCTCAGAGGGATCTTCAGGATCCGCAGGTGGAAGCCTCCTGCGCCCAGCGGCGCAGTGCGATAAGGCAGGTCGGTATGGCTGGTGGCGAAGCTGCCATTGGCGATCGCGAAGTCGCTGCCACGCATGCCGCCGAACCAGCCGCCGCTGCCGAGCTGCTGATAGACGCAGATGCTGTCACCGGGCGCGTGGGCGATGTCGGACGTGCTGCGCTCGACCGTGTAGTGCGAGGCCTTCAGTTCGACGAGACCGCCGCCGCCAATCTGGCGCAGCGAGAATTCGCCGAAGAAGTCCGCGCGGCGTTCGCGCTCGAGTTCGGCGGTGACGCCGAACAGGCCCTTGGCGCGCACTTCGCGCCAATAGTCGAAGCGGTCGTGCGGCTCGACCTCGTCGGTGCACCAGTGATACACGGCTGCCCCTCGCTTCCAGCGGAATTGCCCACAAGAATTGCCTAAGAAAAAGCAGATTTCGGCGGAGTCGACTATAGCCAGAACACGGAACCTGAGTCCTCAGGGCTGTTGAACCGGTGGTATGGCTGGGCCGACTATCACATCAACGGCGGGGTTCCAACGAACCGTCGTTCGAGGGAGCCGGCGTGGGCCGTTCTTGAAGGATTTTCGATGACGCGTCAGCTTTTCAGAATTCTGGCATTGCTTGGTCTCGCGGCCGGCCTCAGCGGTTTCGCGCTTCCCGCCTATGCCGAGAAGCGCGTCGCGCTCGTCGTCGGCAACAACGACTACAGGAACGTTCCAAAGCTGCTCAAGGCGGTCAACGACGCCCGCACCATGGGTGACACGCTGAAGCAACTCGGCTTCTCGGTGATGGTCGCCGAGAACCAGAACCGGCAGCAATTTTCCGAGACGCTGCTCGCGTTCGATCGGGCGATCGAGCCCGGCGACACCGCGTTCTTCTTCTATGCCGGCCACGGCTTCGAGATCGCCGGCCAGAACTATCTGCTGCCGACCGACGTGCCGGCGGCGACGGAAGGGCAGGAAGAGCTGGTGCGTGACGCATCCATCCTGGCCGACCGCATCGTCGAGCGCCTCCAGAACAAGAAGGCGCGAACCTCGATCCTGGTGTTCGACGCCTGCCGCAACAACCCGTTCGAGCGCAAGGGCACCCGCGCCTTCTCCGGTGGTGGCGGGCTTGCCCCGATGGTGCAGCTGCCCGAAGGCGTGTTCTCGGTATTCTCCGCAGGCCCGCGCCAGACCGCGCTCGACCGCCTCTCCAACGACGACGCCAATCCTAATTCGGTGTTCACGCGCACCTTCGCCAAGGAGCTGCTCCAGCCCGGCGAGAACCTGGTGCAGGTGGCGCAGCGGACGCGCCGTCTGGTCAGCGAGATGGCCGATACCGTCAAGCACAGGCAGGTACCGGTCTATTTCGATCAGATGGTCGACGACGTCTTCCTTAGCGGCGGCGCCAACGACACGTCCGCCGCTGCGGCGCGCCCCGCCGATCCGCCGGCGCAGAAGCTCGCGGCGCTGCCGCCGGTGTCGGTGCCGCGCGTGCCGAAGGAGGAGACCACCAACGCGCCGATCGCGAGCTTCTCGCGGCACAATGGCGGCTGGAGCGTCGTGTTCTCCTTCGCCGATCCGACCCTCGGCATTTCCTGGCGCATGGCCGGCAACGGCGATTTCCGCGAAACCGGCTTCATCGATACGCTCGACCCGCGCACGCGCAAGAGGATGCCGAACCCATCGATCGAATTGCCGCCGGACGCTGTGGCCGGCACCATCGAGATCCGCTATGTCGACCAGTCCGGCGACATGCAGGGGCCGTTCCCGATCAGGTTCGATCCCGAGGCCGCGCTGATTCGGGACCAGCGCAAGATCCTCGACATGACCGCGACGAGCTGGCTGTCATTCCGCGAGTTCAACGGGCTGCTGGTGTACTACACGCATCTCGTGTCCTACCGCTGCGCCATCCGCGAGGTGCGCATCGGCATCGACACCGCCGTTCCGAACCAGGTGTTGAAGATGCCGGGCTGCGACCTGCGCGATCCCAGCGCGATCAGCGCCGGCATGCCGCTTTACATGAAGCTCGCGCCGGCAACGCAGTTCATCTCGGTGGAGCTGACCTATCGCGACGGCAGCGTGTCGGAGATCAAGAGCTTCCGCAGCGCCAACCGCAGCAACAATTGATGACGCGGGCGGAGGCGTCGCACACGCTTCCGCTACCCGCGGCGCTTCCTGATGAAGCGCTTGACGGAATCGACGGCTTCGATCAAGGGCGGAGCCAGCGAGAAGAACGCGCCCATCGCAATCGAGACGATGACGTGCCGCAGGGGCTTTTCCTGCTTCTCGAACGGATAGCCGTTCTGGTCGATCGGCACCGGCGCAAGCGCGCCCGTCTGCCGCGGACCCGACTTCCGCGGCTTGCGCGGCGGAATCATGATCAGGACGATGAGCGCGTTGATCAAGATCCAGGCGCCGAGCACGATAAGGATAGTCCGCACTGCACTTTCCTGAAATCAATCGTAATGTGTGGCGACGCTAACGGCCATTCGCAATTGCGGCAAATGAATCTTGTTTGCTGCATCGCACAGAAAACTTAAGTCAGAAACGAGGGACCCGTCGTGAAACCAGATGCGTCACAGGCTCCGCAAGGTTCCACTGTAAAAGTGCGCTGTTGCATTGTCGGCGGCGGCCCGGCCGGCATGATGCTCGGCTATCTCCTGGGGCGCGCCGGCATCGATGTCGTGGTGCTGGAGAAGCACGCGGATTTCTTCCGCGACTTCCGCGGCGACACCGTGCATCCCTCGACGCTCCAGGTGATGGACGAACTCGGCCTGATCGACGGCTTCCTGAAGTTACCGCACCAGCGCTTGCAGAAGATGGACGGCCTGTTCGGCGGTACGCCCGTTCGTATCGCCGATCTCAGCCGCCTCCGCACCAAGTACCCCTTCATCGCCTTCATGCCGCAATGGGATTTTCTCAATTTCCTCCGCGAGGCCGGCAAGCGCTTCGGCTCGCTGAAGGTGATGATGAACACGGAAGCCGTCGACCTGATCCGCCGCGGCGAGACGATCACCGGCGTGCGGGCGAAGACGCCGGACGGCATCGTGGACATCGAAGCCGATCTCACGATTGCCTGTGACGGCCGGCATTCGACCGTGCGCGAGCGGGCCGGTCTCGAGGTCGAGGAGATCGGCGCGCCAATGGATGTGCTGTGGTTCCGCGTCGGCCGCAAGGCGGACGAGAGCGAGAACCTGTTCGCGCGCGTCGAGCGCGGCAAGATGATGATCACCTTTGACCGGGGCGACTACTGGCAATGTGCCTATGTCATCGCCAAGGGACAATACGACGCGGTGAAGGCGAGGGGATTGCAGGCGCTGCGCGACGATGTCGTTTGCATGGCGCCGATCCTGAAAAGTGGCATTGCCGACGTCAAGAGCTTCGACGATCTCAAGCTGCTCACCGTCGCGATCAACCGCCTGACGCGCTGGACGCGACCGGGCCTGCTTCTCATCGGCGATGCCGCGCATGCGATGTCGCCGGTCGGCGGCGTCGGCGTCAATCTCGCCGTGCAGGATGCAGTCGCGACCGCAAACCTGCTGGCGGACAAGATGCAGCACGGCTGCCCGTCGGAGAACGAGCTCGACGCCGTGCGCCGTCGCCGCGAATTCCCGGTGAAGATGACGCAGCGAATGCAGATGATCGTGCAGAACAACATCATCAGCGGCGCCCTGCAGGGCGGCGATCGGCCACTGAAAGTGCCGCTGATCGTGCGCCTCATCACCGCGCTGCCGTGGCTCCAGGGCATTCCGGCGCGCCTGCTGGCGCTTGGCGTCCGACCCGAGCATGTCCGGTCGAAGGCGGCGCCGGCACCGTAGTGCAAGGACCCGGTAGGGATAATGTCGCGTTAAATCGCACCCGGTGCGTTGCCTGCGTGCAACAGCGAAAACGGATTCAAACCGCGCTGCTTGCCAATCCGGCGTCTTAACTTTCTTGATTCAAATTTGAGTAAGAACTGCGTGTGAGCGTGCACCCATCAAAGGATACGGGGTGTACCATGCGTAACAAATTGATTGCCGCCTTCGTCTGCACGACGGCTCTGGTTTCGACCGGTGCTGCTTCCGCCGCCGATCTCGGCGCGCGCTACACGAAGGCGCCGGCCTATATGGAGTCGATGTTCAACTGGACCGGCTTCTATGTCGGCGGCCACGTCGGCGGCGCCTGGACCAACGAGCAGTTCATCAACAACGGAATCGGCGCGCCGTTCGGCGATCTGGTGCCGGGCCAAGGTTACCGTCAGCGTAACTCGGGCGTCCTGGGCGGCGCCCAGATCGGCTACAATTGGCAGGCCAACAACTACGTGTTCGGCATGGAGGGCACGATCTCCGGCCTGGACAACAAGGGCTCGTTCTTGAACACCGCGTTCGGTGCGGGTGACGATGTGTTCTCCTGGCGCGCCAACGTGCTCGCGACCGTCGTCGCCCGTGCGGGCTTCGCCGTGCAGAATAATTTGTTCTACATCAAGGGCGGCTATGCCGGCGTGAACAACCGTCTGTCGGTCACCGACACGGTCGGCCCGGCCACCGGCTCCGGCGGTCAGACCCACTGGGCCAATGGCTGGACCGTCGGTGCCGGCTGGGAGTACGGCATCACCCGCAACTGGATCGTCGGCCTCGAGTACAATTACGCAGCCTTCGCCAGCCAGACCTATCAACTTGGCGGCACCTCAGGCAATTACAGTTTCGAGGCCAAGCCGCGCGACATCCAGTGGGCCGTCGTGCGCGCGAGCTACAAGTTCGACGCGCCGGTCATCGCGCGTTACTGAGTGCGTCAACGTACGACCAAGCAACTATAAAAGACGATCACTGCCCAAATTTAAAAGCCCCGGCATTGTCCGGGGCTTCTTTTTTCGTGTGCAGGTTTTCGTGTAAGGCCTACGCCATCACCGAGAACCCGCCGTCGACGGGGATCGCAGTGCCGGTGACGAAGTTCGAGGCGGACGAGGCCAGGAACACGGTGATGCCGGCGAAGTCGTCGATGTCGCCCCACCGCCCCGCAGGCGTGCGCGCCAGCACCCGTTCGTGCAACCCCGAGACCTGCTGCCGCGCACCGCGGGTCAGGTCGGTGTCGATCCAGCCCGGCAGGATGGCGTTGACCTGGATGTTGTCGGGTGCCCATGCATTGGCGCAGGCACGCGTGTACTGCACGATGCCGCCCTTGCTCGCTGCATAGGCCGCGGCGAAGGTCGCGCCGAAGATGGACATCATCGAGCCGATGTTGATCACCTTGCCGTTGCCGGACGCCTTCAGCGCCGGATAGGCCAGCTTCGAGCACACGAAGGCGCTTGTGAGGTTGGTGTCGATCACCTTGTTCCACTCGTCGAGCTCGAGCTCGTGCGGCGGCTTGCGGATGCTCATGCCGGCATTGTTGATGAGGATGTCGATGCGGCCGAGATCCCGGACGACGCGATCGATCATCGCCGCGACCGCCGCCTTGTCGGTGACGTCGGTGGGAACAGAGATCGCCTTCACGCCGCGCTGACTGAGATCGGCGACGGCGGCGGCGGATTTGGTTTCGTTGCGTCCAACCACGGCGATGTTGGCGCCGGCATCGGCGAGGCCGCGGGCCATGCCGAGCCCGATGCCGCCATTGCCTCCCGTGACAATCGCGGCCTTGCCGCGGAGATCGAAACGACTGGATGTCATGCTGCTATTCCCTGGTTTCTTCTATTGGTTGCTCTGCCAGATCAGCACCAGCCCGAAGCCGGCCATGGCTGCGCCATAGCCGGCCCATCGCAACTGGTTGACCATGAAGCTCGATCGCGGCCAGGCGATGGTGCCCGTGCCCTGTCCGATCCAGAGCAGCCCGACGGCGAGAGCAAACAGGCCTGCGATCAGCAGAAATCTGCGCATGCATTCCTCCCCGTTGGTCGGCTTCTGTCGCGACGCGGCATGAACGATTGCCGCGGCCCGAAAACTTGCCGGAAGACTAGCCGTAGCTGTGGTTCGGATACAATGGCTGTTGATGCAGGCCGCAGCGAGGATGCATGTCCGTGTGCAAGATTGTCCAAGGGCGTTGCGGCTACAACCCGAGACGGGCACCGATCGCTGAAAGCAGGCATCAGCAGCTACCGCAAAACGAAAAAGCCCCGGGCGATGCCGGGGCTTTGACGTCTGAAAGGTTAGATCAGATCAGTACTTGGCGACGAGCGGACCGGTCCAGTTGAAGCGGTAGACCAGCGAGGTCGAGATCGTCTGGTTCCAGCTGTTGGCGCGGATGCTGGTGCCGATCGGAAGATTACCAACGTCGGTGAGGGTGTCCTGGGTCTTCGCATTGTAGAAGGCCGAACGATACTCGGTCTTCATGAACCAGCCGGGCGACTGGATGCCGAAGATGTTCAGGTTGTTCTCGACGCCACCGCCGATGAACCAGCCGTTGCGGTTGTAGCTGTTGAGATGGACACCAGCGGGAACGCCGGCCAGCGTCATGAAGTTGGTCTGGCCGAAGTGAGCTCCGGAGTAACCGCCGTTGACGTAGGAGAGAACGTTCGGAGCGACCAGATAGCCGAGGCGGATACCGGCGGCCCAAGAGTCTTCCAGCTTCTGGTTCCCGGTGATGCCGCCGAGAGTAATCGGATCCTGGATGGTGGCGCGGATGCTGCCAAACTGACCGTCAGCGAACACGCCGGCGACCCAGGTGCCGCTGAACTGCCAGTCGTAGCCGAGACCGACGGTGCCGAACCAACCCGAGCCACCCTGGCGCTGATCGATCGTCAGGGGAACTGCGCCAACCGTGGTCTGCACGTGCTGGTCGGAGGCCGAGATGCCGCCGCCGCCGCCGCCGAAGATGTAGAAGCCGGTCCAGTTGGCGACGGGCGCCGGCATCGGGGCCTTCACGTAGGGACGGGCAGCAAGGTCAGCGGCCGAGGCCGAACCGGTCATCGCGGCAACCGCGGTCAGTGCGAGCAAAATCTTCTTCATTTTAAATCCCCAAGCTTTGGTCTGTCTGGCAGGCGCGAGCGCACTGAAGTCCGAGTGATCTGATGCCCGGACTATAGACGCTTCCCGTCGAAATGCTGTTGCAGGACAGGCACAGTCGCCGGGAAACGCCTCACGGCAGGGAATCCAAGCACCGTCGCTGAAGCTTGAAATAATGCTACATTTCCAGTGCGTTACGTCAATTTCCGAGTTTCTGATCCCGGTAACTTTTGGTTAGCAAATCTGGCTTTGTCCGAAATCGAGGCAATCCTGCATCAGCCTTGGCCCGCTGAGTCGTTGGCTGAGTCGGCTTGCGGCGCCGGAATCACGAAGTCGAGGCGAATCGTTGGCGGGATCGTTGGGGAAAGGCGGTTGTCGTCCCCACAAGCAAAAGAGCCCCGGCATCACGCCGGGGCTCTTGATGGGGACGCGGAGCGTGCAGCGTCTGAGGGTCAGACGTCCAGCAGTTCCTCATTGGCGAACTCGGCCTTGTCCGAAATGAATGCGAAGCGTGCCTCGGCCTTGGTGCCCATCAGGCGCTCCACCGAATCCGCGGTGGTGTCGCGGTCGTCGGCAAGCAGGACCACCTTCAGCATGGTGCGCTTGGCGGGATCCATGGTGGTTTCCTTGAGCTGCGCCGGCATCATCTCGCCGAGGCCTTTGAAGCGGTTCACCTCGACTTTGGCGTTGGCGCTGAACTCGCTCTTGATCAACGCCGCCTTGTGCGCGTCGTCGCGGGCATAGATCGACTTCGTGCCGTTGGTCAGCTTGTAGAGCGGCGGCACGGCCAGGAAGAGGTGGCCCTCGTCGATCAGCCGCGGCATCTGCCGGTAGAAGAAGGTGATCAGCAGCGAGGCAATGTGCGCGCCGTCGACGTCGGCGTCGGTCATGATGATGATGCGCTGGTAGCGCAGGTCCTCTTCGCGATACTGCGCAAGCATGCCGCAGCCGATCGCCTGCACGAGATCGGCGAGCTGCGTGTTCGCCGTCAGCTTGTCCTTGCCGGCCGAGGCGACGTTGAGGATCTTGCCGCGCAGCGGCAGCACGGCCTGGGTCTTGCGGTCGCGCGCCTGCTTGGCGCTGCCGCCGGCCGAATCGCCCTCGACGATGAAGAGTTCTGAGCCGTCCAAGCCCGCATCGCTGCAGTCGGCGAGCTTGCCGGGCAGGCGAAGCTTCTTGCCGGCGGTCTTGCGCGCGGTTTCCTTTTCCTGGCGGCGCCGCAGCCGGTCTTCGGCGCGGTCGATCACGAAGTCGAGCAGCCTGTTGGCCATATTCGGATTGCCCGACAGCCAATGGTCGAACGGATCCTTCATCGCCTGTTCGACGATGCGCTGCGCTTCCGCTGTGGCGAGACGGTCCTTGGTCTGACCCTGGAATTCAGGCTCGCGCACGAACACCGAGAGCATCACGGCTGCACCCACCATCACGTCTTCCGACGTAATGGACGACGCACGCTTGCCCTGGCCGACGCGCTCGGCGTGATCCTTCAGGCCGCGCAGAAGCGCGCTGCGCAGGCCGGATTCGTGCGTGCCGCCGTCCGGCGTCGGCACGGTGTTGGTGTAGGAGGAGAGGAAGCCATCGGCATCGGCGGTCCAGGCCACGGCCCATTCGCAGGCGCCATGCGCGCCGTTGCGGCCCGATTTGCCGGAGAAGACGTCAGGATGCACCAGCGTGTCGGCGTGGATCGCAGCCGCCAGATAATCCTTGAGGCCACCGGGGAAGTGGAACGTCGCCTCCGCCGGCACGTCCTCGACGCCCTTGAGCAGTTCGGGCGCGCAGTTCCAGCGGATCTCGACGCCGCCGAACAGATACGCCTTCGAACGCGTCATCTTGAACAGGCGCTGCGGCTTGAACACGGCCTTGGCGCCGAAGATGTCGGTGTCGGGCTTGAAGCGCACACGCGTGCCGCGGCGATTGTTGACCTTGCCGAGATCCTCGAGCTTGCCCTTGGGGTGGCCGCGCTCGAACGTCATGCGATAGAGCTTCTGGCTGCGCGCGACCTCGACCTCGAGCAGCGAGGAGAGGGCGTTCACCACGGAGATGCCGACGCCGTGCAGGCCGCCCGAGGTCTCGTAGACCTTGGAGTCGAACTTGCCGCCCGAGTGCAGCGTGCACATGATGACTTCGAGCGCCGACTTCTTCGGAAACTTCGGATGCGGATCAATCGGGATGCCGCGCCCGTTGTCGATGACGGTCAAAAAGCCGTCCGCGCTCAAGTCGACTCCGATGAAGGTCGCATGCCCTGCCAGCGCCTCGTCCATTGAATTGTCGATGACCTCGGCGAAAAGGTGATGCAACGCCTTCTCGTCGGTGCCGCCGATATACATGCCGGGCCGGCGGCGCACCGGTTCCAGGCCTTCGAGCACCTCGATATCGGCCGCGGTGTAGTCGGCCTCCGCACCGCTCGCACGCGAGGGTGCCTTGGCGGGCGCGCGGGATTTGGGCTCGTCACCGCCAAAAAAGTCGTCTTTGGCTTTCGGTTTCAATTGCTTGGACATGTATCTTGATGTGCTTTCAGGGCCGCGGAGGCGGCGAATCGGTTACGCCGACTATGCCACGGCTCGTTTGAAAAGGTCATCGCGTGCCGGCTGGCCGGTCTGCGCGGCAGCCGATGCCAGCGATTTTACGCCACAGGCCCACCAATTCCCGGCAATTTGACGTCTGCGCCCGATCTGGGTCGGGATTTGTGACTTGATGTCACACAAGCCCTTGGCTTACCAGTCTTTTTCATCGAGCAGACCTCAAGGTGGGGCGGGAAGGCGATCTGGAATGGAGCATTATGCGCACGCACTGGCCGACTTCGTGCGTGCTCACCAGGCCTGGGCGGCCCCGATCGTGTTCCTGCTGGCCTTCGGGGAGTCGCTCGCCTTCATCTCGCTTTTGATCCCGGCCTGGGGCGCGTTAGTCGCGATCGGCGCGCTGATCGGCGCCAGCGGCATCAGCTTCTATCCAGTCTGGATCGCCGGCGGCATCGGCGCGGCGCTGGGCGACTGGGTCTCCTACTGGTTCGGCTATCGCTACAAGGAGCGGGTCGCCCAGATGTGGCCGCTCTCGCGCTATCCGGAACTCCTGCCCAGGGGCGAGGCCTTCGTGCGGAGCTGGGGCGTGCCCAGCATCTTCATCGGCCGCTTCTTCGGTCCGTTGCGTGCGTCGGTGCCGCTCGCAGCCGGCATCTTCGAGATGCCCTATTGGAGCTTCCAGGCCGCCAATTTCGTCTCGGCGCTGGTCTGGTCGGCCGCGCTGCTTCTGTTCGGCGACGTGCTTGCGAAGTTCATGGAATGGCTCTGGCGGGTGATCTGACGCCTAAACCTTGACGAAAACCGGATATGGCTTTATAGCCGCGCGCCATGATCAACGCCGCGACCATTCTGTTCGCCCGTCGCCGCCGCCGCAGTCTTGCGGTTTGGGCGGTCGATCGCGTTTGAGATCATCGTCTTTGCCGCCGGATCCGATCCGCGGCATTCTTTCTCCTGTCAGCGCGATCTGATCCGGCGGCCCCCAAGGAGGCCAGCAGGAGACCACGATGTACACGCCACCCTTTTTCAAGCAGGACCGCACCGCGAGCCTGAAATTCGCAGGCGAGCGCGGCTTCGGCACCATGTGCGCCTTCGACGGCCGCAAGCCTGTCGCCTCGCCGCTGCCGTTCTACCTGACCTATGCCGCTGACGGCACGCCGCAGGCCGCCTTTCATGTCGCCCGTCACAATCCGCTGCTAAAACTGGCAGGCGACGCGGCGTCCTGGCTGCTCGCGGTCAACGGCCCCGATGCCTATGTGTCGCCGGACTGGTACGTCTCGCCGGATCAGGTGCCGACCTGGCTCTACCAGTCGGTGCATCTGAGCGGGCCGGTGCGGCTCCTGTCGGATGACGAGCTGGCGGTGCAGATCGACACGCTCAGCGAGAAGTTCGAAAACTGGCTGTTGCCGAAGACGCCGTGGACGTCGGGCAAGATGACGGCCGGCAGGCTGGAAGCGTTGAAGAAGGGAATTGTAGGGCTGGTCATGACGGTTGAGGTGGTCGAAGGCAGCTTCAAGCTCAACCAGCACAAGTCCGACGCCGATTATGCGGCGATTGCCAATGCGCTCGGCGCGCAGCCCGCTGCCGACGCGAGGGAGATCGCGCAACTGATGCAGGACGTGAGGCCGGAAGCCTTCGCGAATGAAACGAACATGCTCGAAAGGAGCGCGCCATGAGCCTGACTGAAACGACGAAAGCACCGACCACTGGCGCTACGAAGAAGCCGGCCACCGTCTTCGTCGACGGCGGCTCGGGCACCACCGGCCTCGGCATCAACGAGCGGCTGAAGCTCCAGAGCGACGTTGCGGTGAAGACGATCGCCGACGACAAGCGCAAAGACCCCGCAGCCAAGAAGGCGCTGATGGAGGAGGTGGATCTCGTCATCCTCTGCCTGCCGGATGCTGCTGCCAGGGAAACCGTCGCGCTCATCGACAGCATGGGACCGTCGGGCCCGAAGGTGCTGGACGCCTCGACCGCGTACAGGGTCGCGCCCGACTGGGCCTATGGCTTTCCGGAGCTGACGCCCGACCAGGCCGGCAAGATCAAGGCGGCGAAGAAGGTGTCCAATCCCGGTTGCTATCCGACCGGCGCGATCGCGCTATTGCGGCCGATCGTCGATGCCGGCCTGTTGCCTTCGGACTATCCCGTCACCGTCAATGCGGTGAGCGGCTATTCCGGCGGCGGCAAGTCGATGATCGCAAGCTTCGAAGACGGCAGCGCGCCGTCCTTCGAGCTCTACGGCCTCGGCTTCGAGCACAAACATCTGCCGGAGATGCAGCTCTATTCGAACCTGACGCGACGGCCGATCTTCATCCCGTCGGTCGGCAACTACCGGCAGGGCATGCTGGTCTCGGTGCCGCTTCAACTCGACACGCTGCCCGGCAAGTCTGATGGTGCGGACCTGCAAGCCGCACTGGCAAAGCGTTACGCCGGCTCGAAGTATGTTTCGGTGATGCCGCTTCAGAACGAGACGACCAAGGGCCGCAAACTCGAGCCAGAAGCGCTCAACGAGACCAACATGCTCGAGCTCTACGTCTTCGCCAGCGACAAGTACCATCAGGCGGTGCTGGTCGCGCGGCTCGACAATCTCGGCAAGGGCGCCTCGGGGGCCGCCGTGCAGAACATGCGGCTGATGCTGGGCCTGCCGGAGGAGTAGGGCACGGTAGTGCCCCGGACGCAGCGCAGCGCCTCTTGGCGGTGCGCTGCAGAGCCGGGGCCCATTGTTACTTTGCTGCAGCCTTCTGGGTCCCGGTTCGCGCTTCGCGCGTCCGGGACAGGAGGCCTCAGTACTTCGCGATGATCGGGCCGCCGAACCTGTAGTTAATGCGGGCGGTGATCAAGTCGACGTCCTGGCCGATGCGGTCGGTACGTGAGAACGTGCCGACGGGCGCCAGCACGCCGTTGGCCGTGAGGGTAACGTCGCGCCGGCCCATGAACAGATGGTCGTATTCGAGGCCGACCGACCAGTTCGGCGCAAAGCCGTATTCGATGCCGACGCCGACCGTGCCGCCCCAGCGGGTCTCGTCGGCGCCGTCGAACTCGGCCCCGGCCAGACCGCCCGTACCGATGCCGCGGTAGCGATCGCGGGTGACGGCGGCGCCGCCCTTCGCGTAAAGCAGTGCGTTGTTCCAGGCGTAGCCGACCTGGCCGGTGAAGAGGCCGAAGGCATCGACGCGGGTGCGGTTCGCGACGCCGAACACGGCGCTGGTATTCCGGCCGGAGAGGTCGGCCCAGTCGCCCTGCGCTTCGAGACCGAACACGAAGGCGCTGCTCTGCCAGCGATAGCCGATCTGGCCGCCAGCGACGGCGCCCGTCGCATCATGGCATCCCTCGGCAGTTGCAGGGGAGAAACCAACCGTCTGGTCCCAGCACTTGTGCGACGTGCCATAGCCGCCGTTGGCGCCAATGTAGAAGCCGCTCCAATTGTAGACCGCAGCGATCATCGGCGGCGCCTTGGTGTAAGGGCGGGCGGCGAGATCAGCGGCGTTGGCCTGGGTCACGACGGTTGCGAGTGAGATCGCGCCGAGCGCGGATATCATCTTCCAGTTCATGTTTGCCCCGAATCAATCAATTGCGATGAGCGAATATAGCTGCGGACGGGTGACAACCTGTAGAGGCAATCCGGGACGCCGGTTGTTTTTGCCGCAATGTCACCCTTCCGCAACACCGCCGGTTGATGCCGGGGCTGCTTGCAGAGTAGGCAGGCTGGTCTAGCTAAGGACCTGCCGAAGTGAGTGACGCCATGGATGAGACCACGTTGCAGTTCTACCGGGAGAACGCCGAGTCTTATGCCGGATGGGCCAAGGCGCCCTCGACGCGGCTGCGCGGTTTTCTGGCTTTGCTGCAACCCAGTAGCTCGATCCTCGAACTCGGCTGTGGTGCCGGCAATCATTCGGCGGTGATGCTGGCCGAAGGTTTTTCGGTTCGCGCTACCGACGGCTCGCCTGAAATGGCCGAGATCGCGTCGCGGCGGCTCGGTCATCCCGTCGAGGCGATGCGGTTCGACCAGCTTGACGCGCACGAGGCCTATGACGGCGCCTGGGCCAGCGCCTGCCTCCTGCACGTGCCGCGCGACGAGCTCGCCAGCATCCTGGCGCGGATTCATCGCGCGCTCAGGCCGTCAGGCGTGTTCTATGCCAGCTACAAGATGGGCGAGGGCGACGGCCGGGACAGCCTGGGGCGCTATTACAATTATGCGTCGCCAGAATGGCTCGAGGCGGCCTACGCCACCGCGGGGCCATGGATCACGCTGTCGTCGGACAGGAACGTGATCCAGAGCTTTGACGAGACGCCGGCGAACATGCTGCATCTCGTCGTTCGCAAGGCCTGATCTCAAAGCAGGGCCTGAGCTCAAACCGCCTTGAAGATCGCCACCGCCAGCACCGCCTGTGCGACGAAGCCGACGGTGAAGGCCAACGTGCGGAAGATCGGGATCCCGAGCGCATAGACGATCAGATGCGCGACGCGCGACCAGAAATAGACGGCGCAAGCAAGCACCGTCCATTTCGAGGAATAGTCGATGGCGTTCAGGATCAGCACCAGCGGTGCGAACAGCACGAGGTTCTCGACGGCATTGTCATGCGCGAACATCAGGCGGTTCGCCCATTCCGACTGCGGCTTGTCGGCGCGCGAGGGATTGGCCATCGCGCCACCGAGACCGCGAATCTGGCAGCGGTTGATGGTGTAGGGAATCCAGAGGATTCCGGTCAGGACCACCGTCAGTGTCAGCCAGAACAGTTCACGCGTCATAACCCGGTCCCCTCTGTCGTCGCTGTGTTGAGAGCGAGCTTATACAAGCGCGCAAGATTGCGCCATGCGCAAACAATTCTCCACTATGCGCGAACTCTGACATAGCTGCCGGGGGCGTCCTCGATCGGAGGCAGCGCTTCGCTGCCGACCGTGCGCGCCGGCACCTCCGCGGGATCGAGTGTGCCAAGCCATTGGCGCCAGTCCGGCCACCACGAGCCCTTGTGCTCGACCGCGCCCTTCATCCACTCGGCGACGTTGACGTCCTTGACGTTGTCGTTGGTCCAGTACTGGTACTTGTTCGAGGCGGGCGGGTTGACGACGCCGGCGATGTGGCCCGAGCCGGACAGCACATATTTCACCGGACCGCCGAAGAACTGCGAGCCGTACAGCACCGATTCCGCCGGCGCGATGTGGTCTTCGCGGGTGGCAAGATTGTAGACGGGCACCATGACCTTGGAGAGGTCGAGCAGGGTGTTGTCGAGCACCATCGTGCCGGTCGACAGCCGGTTCTCCAGATAGCAATTGCGCAGATAGTAGGAATGGTTCGACGCCGTCATGCGCGTGGCGTCCGAATTCCAGTGCAGCAGGTCGAACGCGCTCGGCTGCTGGCCTTTGAGGTAATTGCTGACGACATAGGACCAGATCAAATCGTTGGAGCGCAGCATGTTGAAGGCCATCGCCATCTTGGACCCTTCGAGCACGCCGGCCGCCTTCATGTCCTGCTCCAGCGCAGCGATCTGCTCCTCGTCGACGAACACGAGAAGGTCGCCCGCATGGGTGAAGTCGACCTGTGCCGCGAAGAACGTCGCGGACGCCACGCGCTGGCGGCGCTTCTCGGCGAGCCAGGCCAGCGTCGTCGCGAGCATGGTGCCGCCGACGCAATAGCCGGCGGTGTGCACCTTCATCTCGCCAGTGACCTTCTCGATCACGTCCATCGCCGTGAGCGGGCCTTCCTTCATGTAGTCTTCCCAGCTCTTGGTGCCGAGCCGCTTGTCGGGATTGACCCATGAGATCACGAACACGGTGACGCCCTGGTCGACGCACCACTTGATGTAGGATTTCTCCGGCTTGAGATCGAGGATGTAGAACTTGTTGATCCACGGCGGGATGATCAGGAGCGGCGTGCGCAGCACATTCTCCGTGGTCGGAGAATACTGGATCAGCTGCATCATCTCGTTCTGGTAGATCACTTTGCCCGGCGTCGTCGCCATGTTGACGCCGACGACGAGATTGTCCGGATTGGACTGTCGGATCTTCAGGACGCCCTTGCCGGCTGCGATGTCCTCGGCCAGCATCTTCAGGCCGCGCGCGAGATTTTCGCCGTTGCTGGCCACCGTCGCGCGCAGCACTTCCGGATTGGTCAGCACGAAGTTGGACGGCGACAGCGCGTTGGTGACCTGCTGGATGTAGAACTCCGCTTTGCGGCGGGTCTGTGGATCGAGCCCCTCGGCGTCGCGCACCAGCTCATGCGCGAATTTGGTCGTGAGCAGATAGAGCTGCATCACGAAATCGAAGAGCTGGTTCGACTTCCATTCCGGATCGGCAAAGCGCTTGTCGCGCGGCGAGGGCGCGATCGCGGGCGGAACGTCCTGGCCAGCCATGCGGCGCGCCGCCGAGCCCCAGAGGTCCAGATAGTCCTTGGCGAGCCTGGTCTGGAGATCGGACGCGCGTGATGTATCCGACAGCCAGTATTCGGCGACCGCGGTGAAGGTCTTGACGACCTCGGTAAGCTCGGCCGGCGGACGATCCTGCACCTCGCCGCTCTCGCGGGGCTCGAGGTACGCCGCGAGCGCCTTGCCGCCGCTCTCCATCGCCCGCGCGACATTCATCGCGAAGGCTTCCGCATCGAACTTCGTCTCGGGTTTGGGCGTGTCGGTCGTGGCCATGCTCATGAGCAGAACAGTAACGATTCATTCCGTATTCGTCACCGCGAAGCTCGCATGTTTGGCGTTAAACACTCTCGAAGATGTGTTGCAGTGCGACAAATTTTCTTGGTTCCGTCACAATCGAGCCGCACCGCTCGGCTTGGTGGTCCCGGGCTGTTTTCTCGCTCGCGCCATTTGGGCAGCAATGGTTTGAGCTTGGGTGCGGACCTCGGTAAGGTTGCCGGGGCCGTGCTTTGGGACGAGTAGGGGATTTCCCAAGTGTTGGCGTTGAGGGATCTGCAAAAGTCGCGGCTGATCTGTGGCGCGCTGGTGATGGCGGCGCTTGCCATGGGCGGCTGCTCGAGCCAGCTCGCGGACATGACGCCCGCCGATGCGCAAGCGCATCCCAGGGAGCCCGGCAGCTATCTGCCGGTGCACGACCTGCCGCCGGATCGCGATCAGGCGGTCATCCCGCCGGACCAACGCGCTAAGATCGAGGCCGAGCTCGCTGCCGCGCGCGACCGTCAGGCCGCTGCCGGCAAGGACGTGAAGTAAGACGCTGCAAGGTAATCGCTGGCGCCTCCGCCTTGCCGTGCTAAAAGACCTCAGTTCAGCCGAGAGTCAGGGCGAACGACTTCAGCCACCGCCGTCGATGATTGCTCTAACCATTTGATTTTGAGTGATTTTCGTGAACGAGGCGGGCGCATTTTCGCATGGTCGTTATGGCCTGTCGATTCTGTCCTGACCGGTTGCCCGGAGCCGAGAGAGCCATGGAAGAATTTTACCGCATCCGCCGCCTTCCGCCTTACGTGTTCGAGCAGGTGAACCGGGCCAAGGCGGCCGCGCGGAATGCCGGCGCCGACATCATCGACCTCGGCATGGGCAATCCGGACCTGCCGGCGCCAGCACACGTGCTGGAGAAGCTGAAGGAGACACTGGGCAAGCCGCGCACCGACCGCTACTCGGCCTCTCGTGGCATCAACGGCTTGCGCAAGGCCCAGGCCGGCTACTACGCCCGCCGCTTTGGCGTGAAGCTCAATCCCGACACCCAGGTCGTGGCGACGCTCGGCTCCAAGGAGGGCTTTGCCAACGTGGCGCAGGCGATCACTGCGCCAGGCGACGTCATCCTCTGCCCGAACCCGAGCTATCCGATTCACGCGTTCGGCTTTTTGATGGCGGGCGGCGTGATCCGCTCGGTGCCTTCGGAGCCAACCCCGCAGTTCTTCGAGGCGGTGGAGCGTGCGATCGTCCACTCGATTCCGAAGCCGCTGGCGCTGGTCGTCTGTTACCCCTCGAACCCGACCGCCTATGTCGCGAGCCTCGACTTCTACAAGGACCTGGTCGCGTTCGCGAAGAAGCACGAAATCCTGATCCTGTCCGATCTCGCTTACGCCGAGGTCTATTTCGACGAAAACAACCCACCGCCCTCGGTGCTGCAGGTGCCCGGCGCGATGGACGTCACCGTCGAGTTCACCTCGATGTCGAAGACCTATTCGATGGCCGGCTGGCGCATGGGCTTTGCGGTCGGCAATGAGCGCGTGATCGCGGCGCTCGCGCGCGTCAAATCCTATCTCGACTACGGCGCGTTCACACCGGTGCAGGTCGCCGCGACCGCCGCGCTGAACGGCCCCGACGATTGCATCAGGGAGATGCGCGACACTTACCGCAAGCGGCGCGACGCGCTGGTGGAATCGTTCGGCCGTGCCGGCTGGGAGATCCCGCCGCCGGAGGCCTCGATGTTCGCCTGGGTGCCGCTGCCGGAAGCCTTCCGCACCGTCGGCAGCATGCAGTTCGCGACCCTGATGGTGGAGAAATCCGGCGTCGCGGTCTCGCCCGGCGTCGGCTTCGGCGAGCATGGTGAAGGATATATCCGCATCGCCATGGTGGAAAACGAGCAACGGATCAGGCAGGCCGCGCGCGGCGTGCGCCGCTTCCTTGAAAGCGGCATCGAAACGTTGCACAACGTCGTTCCGCTCGCCAATCGGCGTTAAGTTCTCTTCCGCAGGTTTTCTGAAGCATCATGGTTGCACCCCTGAAAGTGGGCATAGCGGGGCTCGGCACCGTGGGCGCCGAAGTTCTCCGTTTGATTGAAACGCAGGCCCGCGTGCTCGCGGGCCGCAGCGGACGCGGTATCCGCGTCGTCGCCGTCACCGCGCGCTCGAAGGCCAAGAAGCGCGCCGTCGACCTGCGCGGTGTCGAATGGGTCAAGGATCCGCTTGCCCTCGCCATGCATCCCGGCATCGACTGTTTCGTCGAGTTGATGGGCGGCTCGGGCGATCCCGCGCTGGCCGCGGTCGAAGCCGCGCTCAGCGCCGGTAAGTCCGTCGTCACCGCCAACAAGGCGCTGCTCGCCAAGCACGGCCTCAAGCTGGCAAAAGCCGCTGAAAAGCACGGCGGCGCGCTGAATTTCGAGGCAGCGGTCGGCGCCGCGATCCCCGTCATCAAAACGTTACGCGAGGGTCTTGCCGGAACCGGCATCAACCGCGTCTACGGCATCCTCAACGGCACCTGCAATTACATCCTGACCCGGATGGAGCAGGAGGGCCTGTCGTTCGCCGAATGCCTGAAGGATGCGCAGCGGCTCGGCTATGCCGAGGCCAATCCGTCCTTCGATGTCGACGGCCACGACACCGCGCAAAAACTCGCTATTCTTGCCAGCCTCGCTTTCGGCACGAAAGTTGCTCAAAGCGCGGTGTATGTCGAAGGCATCTCCTCCATCGCACCGGAAGATCTCCGTGCCGCTGACGATCTCGGTTACCGGCTCAAGCTGCTCGGCGTCGCGGTTCGCACCGCCAAGGGCATCGAGCAGCGCGTGCATCCGACCATGGTTCCAAAATCCTCCTCGATCGCACAGGTGATGGGTGTCACCAATGCGGTCACGATCGACGGCGAGGGCATCCCGCCGATCACGCTGGTCGGCCCCGGTGCCGGCGGCGCGGCGACCGCATCCGCCGTCGTTGCCGACATCGCCGATGTCGCGCGCGGCATTCGCGCCAATCCGTTCGGCCGGCCGATTTCGCAGCTGCGCGACACCAAGAAGGCGCCGATGGAGCGCCACGAGGGCGGCTACTACATCCGCCTTCTGGCACGCGATTTCCCGGGCACCGCGGCTGCGATCGCGACCCGGCTCGCGGAGCAGAAGATTTCGATCGAGTCGATCGTGCAGCGCCATCCCAATGGCGGCGCTGCGCCGGCAAACGGCAAGGCGGTCCCGGTGCCCGTCATCCTGATCACCTATGCCACGCACGAGGACGCCGTGCGCCGCGCGCTCGCGGCCGTGCAGCGCGACAAGGTGATCAGCGGGCGGCCGCAGGTGATCCGGATCGAGAAGAACTAGGGCATGCTCCGGAAAAGTGTGAAGTGGTTTTCCGGAAAGAGCATGCTTAAACAATGACACGGTTCGAACGAACTGTGGGTGTTACGAGTTGATGCGGGTGGAGATTTCCGTCCAAACTGTTGCGAAGGAGTTAGCCGATGTCGACCCATATTTCAGTCCCGCCGCAAGCGTTGCTCGAGCGGATTCTCACGCTGGAGATCGTGCGCGTGACGGAGCGGGCGGCGGTGTCTTCGGCGCGTCTGCGCGGGCACGGCAATGAGAAGGCTGCCGACCAGGCCGCGGTGGACGCGATGCGGCGCGAGCTCAACAAGCTGCCGATCGAAGGCACCATCGTGATCGGCGAGGGTGAGCGCGACGAGGCGCCGATGCTCTTCATCGGCGAGAAGGTCGGCATGAACGCCGGCCCGAAAGTCGACATCGCGGTCGACCCGCTCGAAGGCACCACGCTGTGCGCCAAGGCCATGCCGGGCTCGATTGCCACCATGGCAATGGCCGACGGCGGCACGCTGCTGCACGCGCCCGACGTCTACATGCAGAAGCTCGCGATCGGTCCCGGTTACGCCAAGGGCGTCGTCGATCTCGATGCCACGCCGGCTGACAACGTCCGCCGCCTCGCCAAGGCCAAGGGTGTCCAGCCGGACGGCATCACCGTTCTCGTGCTCGACCGTCCGCGCCATGCCAGCATCATCGAGAGCGTGCGCTCGACGGGTGCCGCCGTGCGTCTGATCACGGACGGCGATGTCGCCGGCGTGATCCATTGCGCCGACCCCGACAATACCGGCGTCGATATGTATCTCGGCACCGGCGGTGCGCCGGAAGGCGTGCTCGCGGCCGTGGCGCTGCGCTGCATCGGCGGCCAGATGCAGTGCCGCCTCATCCTCGACTCCGACGAGAAGCGCGAGCGTGCCGCCAAGATGGGCGTCAACGACCCCAAGATGATCTACGGCATTGAGGACATGGCCCGCGGCGACTGCCTGTTCGCCGCCACCGGCGTCACCACGGGCTCGCTGCTCTCGGGCGTCAAATTCCGCAAGGATGGCGTGATCGAGACCGAGACGGTCGTGATGCGCTCCGTCACCGGCACCGTGCGCTACATCAAGGCCGAGCACCGCGAGCTGGCGAAGTTCCACCTGGACTAAGTCACAACGTGCGGCCGTCATTCCGGGCCTGCGCCTCGCGGCCCCCCGGCATGACCAAGAACAAGCGATATACAGGGAAGCGTCGATGTCTGACCTCACCGCCGTCAAAGCCCTGGTGTTCGACGTGTTCGGCACCGTCGTGGACTGGCGCACGAGCTTGATCACCGATTTCATGTGGTGGGCGAAGGGGCGCGGCATTTCCGCCGACTGGACCGCGTTGGTCGACGGCTGGCGCGGCATGTACATGGCCTCGATGGACGACGTGCGCAAACATCCCGAGCGCGGCTATGTCATGCTCGACGACCTGCATCGCCGCTCGCTGGACAAGCTGGTCGAGCAATTTTCGATCAAGGGCCTGGCCGAAGCCGATCTCGATCACCTCAGCAGAGGCTGGCACCGGTTGCATCCGTGGCCCGACAGCGTTGCGGGCCTGACGCGGCTGAAGTCGAAATTCGTGATCTCGCCGCTGTCGAACGGCAATGTCGCGCTGCTGACCAACATGGCGAAGTTCGCAGGGCTTCCCTGGGACCTCGTCATGTCGGCCGAGCTGTTCGAGCACTACAAGCCCGATCCCGAAACCTACCTTGGCGCCGCGCGCCTGCTGTGCCTCAAGCCGGAGCAGGTGATGATGGTCGCCGCCCACAACGGCGATCTCGCCGCCGCGCAGAAGAACGGGCTGAAGACCGCCTTCGTGGCGCGGCCGACCGAATACGGTCCGCTCCAGAAAGTCGATTTCGAGGCCACCGGCAATTGGGACATCGTCGCCAAGGACTTTGGCGGCATCGCCGACAAGCTCGGGTGCTAGGCCGGCTGACACCCATGCGAGGCGGACGAGGCCCGGATGCTGAAGATGAGGGCCATGACTCAGCCTCGCAGCACGTTCCAGGGGGCAAAGGCGTTGTTTACGCCCTCGATCGCCGGTCCGAGTTGCGGCACATGCCGCAGCAGGACCGATTTCATTCCGTTGTTGTGGATCCAGTCCAGACCGAAGTTGGTGTAGACTTCCGCCCGGTAGTCGTCGGTGAAAAACCGGTCGCTCTTGAGACGCCGCGATGCCATCAGTATGAAGATGCGGAAGGCGGTATCGCTGAAGCCAAAACCGTCCGGCAGGTCCTCGGCCAATAGTCCGACCATCAGATCAACGCGATCGACGTCGCCCTTGTAGATCGCGCGCATCTTCCTGGCCGCGCCGGGAATGCTGGTGATTTCCTCGAATGTCTTGACCCGCCTCTTTCCGACCAGCTCGCGGAAACGGTTGTAGCGCGGCACGCCGCGCTCGCGGTCGCGCATGATATCGATCGCGGCCACATCGAGCAACGGCTGGCCGTCTTTCGTGAACTGGCGCAGGAAGTTGGGATAATTATGGAGGCGAATGGCGCCGGGATGAGCGGTGCCGAAGGAGTACATCAGGTTGGCGAAGCCGTGCGTCTCCATGAACTTGCGGGAGACGCTTCCCTGCATATCGACCAGCTTGCAGTGTTCGACCTCTGCGGCTTCGAGCAGCCGAACATCCATGTCGTCCGGGATCAGCGGGTGCAGGCGGTAGACGGCGGTGAATTCCTCCGTCATCGCGTAGGGCGCGCTGTGCTGCTCCGTCGGAGAACCGATGATGCCATAGGCGGCTTCGCTGTTCTTGCCGAGCACCGCGCGCAGCACCCGATATGGTATCCCCGACCAATTGGCGTGCATGCTGAAGTCCAGCGCAGGATGGCCGAGGATGCCTGGCGTCCATTCGACGGTGTGGATCTTGGCGATCAGGGCCGCGTTGATCAGGCGCGCACGCTGGAATAGCTCCTCGTCATCCCAGGTCGGATACCGCGTCTTCAAGCCGTCGCAGATGATATTGTGCTCGCGTGCGAAGAGGTTGTGCAGCAGGCTGAGCCCGACCCACCAATTGTCATTGAAGCCAGTGAGATCGGCGCCCGGATGGACTGGATCGGCTGGAAGCATCCCATCATCGCCGACCGTGATCTTTCCATCGAGCCCGGAACGGATCTGCATCTGCCTCGCGCGGTCGCTGCCGTAGATCTGTCCGGCGTCCCACCAGTGCGAGTTGAGGTTGCGGAACGTGGGGATCGCGCCGAGCCATGGTTCACGTGGCGTCTCGTCGCAAACGGTCCGACGGATCTTCATGCAGCCGTCGATCCGCTCCTCCTTGGGCCAAGTGTCGCCCGGCTTGAGCGGGATTTTGAACTCGCTTCCCGACCCAGGCACCCCGTGGCTGAACCAGTTATGGGTTTCGAACTGGATCCAGGCCGCAGCCAGCAGATTGAGGCTGGTCGCGGGAATAAATTCGTCGCGCGCCAGCAATTCCTTCGAAATCACGCGCGGATTGGGTTCGAGCAGATCGTCTACGCTGTCCGGCACGCATTCCGGCAGCGCGAAATTGCGTCCGAACCGGGCACCAGCCATCCCCATGCGCGGATGGTCGAGGCTGTTGAAGGAGCCGTCGGCGGAGCGCCACCGGTCATTGCCCGTGCTCCAGCCAGGCAATGTCGTGCCGTAGCCGGTATGGTGCAGATTGTGCTTCCGCAGCCGGTCGCGGAACGCCGAAAGATTGGCAGCTCCGAGCAGGGTCGGCAGTTTGTCCCATGTGACAAAGAAGTTGATGGCCCGATAGACAACGTCCTAGACCCCTTGGAGCAGGTCACGATGGAAGACAAAACCATCGTTCTCGCGGGACATTGACGCTCCCAAACACAACCGCGTGAAATTAGCTTCATTTGCAACTAGTAAGTGCAGTTCAGCAGCCCCAAAATGCCCGTTTGCCAACGCCGCCGGAGGCCTCACGAATTGCAGTTCTTTGCCGGTCGGCCGGACGGCGGTGATCGTTCGGATGGTCCGGGCGGCGCGTGCGCCACCCGGACCTGATCCGACGATCTACAACGTCATCTGCATCGGTTCGGGATAATAGTGGAAGCCGTCACCGGCCTTGGCGACATGGCCGTAGCCGGGCCAGGCGAAGTGATAGGACATCACGGGGGTCTTGTTCGCCGCAAGCATGGTCAGCAGTTTCACGCGCGACTCGGCCGCCTGCTTCGGGTCGGTGTCGTAGGAGAATTCCATCCGCGGCCGCTCGAGCAGCAGCACGGGATGATGTGAGAGATCGCCGAGGAAGGCGAAGGACTTGCCGGCCGACGAGACCATGAAGATGGTGTGGCCGACGGTGTGACCGGGCGCTGCGATTGCCTGTATGCCGGGCAGGAATTCCTGGCCGTCCTTGAAGAACACGATGCGGTCACGGACCGGCAGCAGGTTCTTGCGGGCGTGAACCACGAAGTCCTTTTCCGGGTTGCCAAGCTTGCCTTCGTCGGTCCAGAAATCGAAATCGGTCTGCGAAATGTAGATCTGCGCGTTCGGAAACAGCGGCTTGCCGCCGTCGTCCACGATGCCCCCGATGTGGTCGATATGGGCATGCGAGCAGACCACCGCATCGATGTCATCAGGCTTGATGCCAGCCTCGGTCATGCTCTTCTGCTGCCGGCCGGTGGTGGCGCCGAACATCTTGGATGAGCCCATGCCGGTATCGAACAGGATGAGCTTGTCGCCCGTGTTCACGATCGGCGAATTCTGCTCCAGCACGACATTGTCCGGCGACAGGAAATTGTCGGCGAGCATCTTCTTCACCTCTTCCTTGGAAACGCCGGTGAAGGTGCCGGAGGGATCGCCGAGCGGCAGCGGTCCGTCGGAGACGACGGTGACTTCTGCGTCGCCCAGCACGAAGCGGTGCCAGTAGGGCGTTTGCGTGCCGAGCTTGGGAGCGCGCGCCATCGCGCTGCTGCCGAACATGGCGCTGGCACCAAGTCCGGCGCCAAGCGACAGCAAGGATCGACGTGAGACATTGAGTGTCATTCGTTTCCTCCACTTTTTCTTTTGAGCTAAGCGAATTTGTCGCGCGTTATGTCGGCCTGAAGCCAGCGGTGAGATGCTGCGCCGGTTCAGACACGCTAGCAAGTGGAATTGGTTTGCGGATGATCGCGGCTTGTCGCAGTTGGCGGTGCAATTCCGGCGCGCGACAAAAGACGTTCGTTGCTGATTTTTGTCGTCAGCATGATCCGGTCAAGCTTGCCGCAATGCAGTCAATGATTGTGTCGCGATTATGTCGCCTAACCGCGCCATGCGATGGGACGGTAAGATTTTTTACGTCGCGAACGCTGTCTCACGCAATTCTCAGCGTGAGGTCATTGCCTTCCGTCTCTGCAAAGCCCGCCTGCAAGACCTCTTCGCGCTTGTGGCGCAGATGCGCACGCAGGATGTGCGAGAGGCCGGCGCCATCGCGCCGCTGCAGCGCGTTCAGGATCGCCTCGTGTTCGCTGACGGCAAATGCCCAACGCTGCGGCGTCATCGGCGTGACATAGCGCGCGCGGCGGATGCGCGCGGTCACGGACGTATACAGCCCCGCAAGCACCGGGTTTCCGGCCGCAGCGACGATGCCTTCGTGAATGGCGCGGTTGCCGCGATAGTACTGGATCAAATCGCCCTCGCGATAATGCCGCACCATGTCCGCGTGCGCGGCGGCGATCGCGTCGATCTCGGCATCGGTGATGCGTTCGCAGGCGAGCTCCCCGGCGAGCGCCTCGAGACCCTGGCAGACCTCGAACAGGTCGCGCATGTCCTTGTCAGTCAGTTTCGCCGCGCGTGAGCCGCGATGGGGCAGGAGCTGCACGAGCCCTTCGGCTGCGAGCACCTTGAGCGCCTCGCGCAGCGGTGTGCGCGAAATCTCGAGCCGCTCGCACAGCTCGCGCTCGGGAATCCGCGCACCCGGCGGGATTTCGCCGTCGAGCAGGATGGCGCGGATACGGCCGACGACGTCCTCATGAAGCATGGGTCTCAGGTCCATTTGAATGCAAAATCGAAGATACATGCGAAGTATTGCAAGTTTTAGCTTGAAAATCGATAATTTTGCATTCAAAAATGTAAAAAACAGAAGGACATGAGGAAATGGACCAGCAGGTCGAGGCGGAAGACCTCGTTTTCGAGCGCCAGGACGGCATCGGGCGGATCACTTTCAACCGACCGCAGGCGCGCAACGCCTTCACCTTCGCGATGTACGAGCGGCTCGCCGCGATCTGCGAAGAGGTCAATGACGATCATGCGATCAAGGTGCTGGTGCTGCGCGGGGCCGGCGACAAGGCGTTTGCCTCAGGCACCGACATCAATCAGTTCCGCGAGTTCAAGTCGCCGCAGGACGCGATCGACTACGAGAACCGGATCGATCGGGTGCTGACCACGCTCGAGGCGTGCCGGGTGCCGACGATCGCGGCGATCAACGGGTTCTGCACCGGCGGCGGTGCGGGCATTGCGGCGGCCTGTGACCTTCGCATCGGCACCAGAAGCGCGAAAATCGGCTTTCCCATCGCCCGGACACTGGGCAATTGCCTGTCGATGTCCAATGTCAGCCGTCTCACGGCGCTGATCGGCGCCGCGCGCGTCAAGGATCTGATCTTCACCGCGCGCCTCGTTGACGCCACGGAGGCCGCAAGCGTCGGGCTGCTCGGCGAGGTCGTCGAGGATCTTGCCGCGCTCGACCGGCGTGCCGACGAGGTCGCGCGGCTCGTCGCCAGCCATGCGCCGCTGACGCTGAATGCGACCAAGCAGGCCGTGGCGCGCCTGCAAAGGCGGCTGACGCGGGACGAGGGCGAAGACCTCATCCTGATGTGCTACACGAGCCAGGATTTTCGCGAAGGGCTCGATGCTTTCCTCACCAAGCGCGCGCCGCAATGGCGCGGCCAATAGGACGGGCCGATGCAAAGCGATCGATCGCAATCAATCTCCCGCCGTTCGGGGCCGCTTGCCGGCCTCAAGGTCATCGATCTCACCCATGTCATGGCCGGGCCGACCTGCACCCTGATGCTGGCCGACATGGGCGCCGACGTCATCAAGATCGAGAAATCGCCGAATGGCGACGACACCCGCCATTCGGTGCCGCCGAAGATCGGCGATGAGGCGGCCTCCTTCCTGATGATGAACCGCAACAAGCGCGGCATCGTGCTGGACCTCAAGACCGACGGCGGCAAAGCGGTGCTGCGACGGCTGATCGCGGACGCCGACGTGCTGGTCGAGAACTTTGCGCCCGGCGCGATGGAGCGCCTCGGCTTCGGATACGAGGCGCTGCACGAAAAATTCCCGACGCTGATCTATTGCTCGCTGTCGGGCTTCGGCCGTACCGGTCCTTACAAGCACCGCCGCGGCTTCGATCTGGTCGCCCAGGCCATGAGCGGCATCATGAGCTTTACCGGCGAACGTCCCGACGGTCCGCCCGTGAAGTGCGGTCCGCCGCTGTCCGACATCACCGCTGGACTGCTCGCGAGCATGGGAATCCTCGCGGCGTATACGCACCGCCTCAAGACCGGCGAAGGGCAGTGGGTCGAGACCTCGCTCTATGAGGCCGCGCTGGTGCAGACCTATTGGCAATCGACCATTGCGCTGGCCGCGGGCACCGCGCCGCGCGCGATGGGCTCTGCGCATCCGCTCAACGCGCCGTATCAGGCGTTCGAGGCCTCGGACGGCTGGCTCGTGGTCGGCGGCGCCAACAAGAAGCACTGGCTGTTGATGCTAGAGGCCCTCGGCGCGAGCGAACTCGCCGCCGATCCGCGCTTCGTCACCGGGGCCGACCGCATGGCGCATTTGAAGGAGCTCGAAGCCGTCCTGAGCGAGCGCTTCCGCACCCAGACGCGGGCGCACTGGCTCGCGGCGCTGGACGAGAAGGGCGTGCCGTGCGGACCCGTCCACGACATGCTGGAGGCCCTGAGCGATCCGCAGACGCTGGCGCGCGAGATGGTCGTCGAGGTCGAGCATTCCACGCTCGGTCCGGTGAAGACGATCGGTCTTCCCGTCAAGTTTTCGGAGACCCCAGGAAAAGTGCGCACGGGCGCGCCGGTCTACGGTGAGCATACACGCGAGGTGCTGGTCGAGCACGGGTTCGACCAGACGCAGATCGAAGCGCTCGAACAAGAAGGCGCAATCGTCCTGGCCTCAGGAAGACGCGAGGAACGCGTCGCCTGACCGGGCGTCGAAAACGACAAGAACAAAAGACAAAAATCAGCTGGAGGACATCATGGGTCGGACGTCAATATCTCTGCTCTCCGCAGCCGCAACCCTGCTCGCCGGCACGATGCCGGCGCTCTCGGCCTGGCAGCCGCAAAAGCCGATCGAGTTCGTGGCGACCGCCGGGCCCGGCGGCGGCACCGACAATCTCGCGCGCGCCGTGCAGAACATCATCACCAAGCACAAGATGACGGAGCAGCCGATCGTCGTCGTCAACAAGGGCGGTGGCAGCGGCGCGGAAGGCTATGTCTACGGCAAGGCGTCCGCCGGCGATCCCTACAAGGTGATCTTCGGCACGTCGAATGCCTGGCAGCAGCCGCTCGTCTCCAGGGTCGCCTTCAACTACACCGATCTCACCCCGATCGCGGCGATGGCGCAGGACGAGTTCCTGCTCTGGGTCAAGCAGGACTCGCCTTTCAAGACGGCGGGCGACTATCTGAAGGCGGCCGCATCGGGCGAATTCAAGATGGGCGGCGCTCAGTCGAAGGATACCGACGAGGTGCTGACCCGCATGATCGAGAAGGCAGGTCATATCAAGATGACCTACATCCCCTTCAAGAGCGGCGCTGAAACCGCCGTGCAGCTCGCCGGCGGACACCTCGATTCCCATGTCAACAATCCCAGCGAGAGCCTTGGGCAATGGCGCGGTGGAACGCAGCGCCCGCTTTGCGTTTTCAGTCCGAAGCGACTGCCGCAGGGCGCCAAAATCACCGCGACCGAAGGCTGGGGCGACGTTCCGACCTGTGTCGAACAGGGCCTCGACATCAAGCAATATGAGCAGCCGCGGACGGTGTGGTTGCCCGGCAAGGTCACTCCGGACCAGACCGCGTTCTATATCGACTTGATGAAGAAGGTGCAGGCGACGCCGGAATGGAAGGACTACATCGAGAAGAGCTCCCAGATCGACACGTTCCTGACCGGCACCGAGTTCGACAATTTCATCAAGGAGGACCTCGAGCGCGTCAGGCTGGTTGCGAGCGAGCAGGGCTGGTTGGTCAAGTAAGGCGGTGATACCGCAACGATGTTCTGACGTCTCGTGACGAACCGGAGCCCTCGATGATCTCGCGCCGTGCGCTTGAACTTGCGACCGCCATCCTCACCGGCAGCTTTGGCGTGGCCGTCGTCGTCTCCAGTCTCGACAACGGCATCGGCTGGTCCAGCGCGGGCGTGGATGCCGGGACGTTCCCGTTCCTGACCGGAATCATCATCGTGCTCGGAAGCGTCTACAATCTGGTGCGAGGCGTCGTGCCGGTTGCGGCACTCGCAAATGTTCCCATCGCGATCACGCCGATCGAGCTGCGCCGGCTTGCCGGCCTGTTCGTGCCGGCCGCGATTTTCGTTGCCGCGATCCCCTTGGCCGGGATGTATGTCGCCTCGTCGCTCTATGTCTTCGCAGTGCTTGCGATCCCCAAGTACCAATCCTTGCCGCGTGCTCTGGCCATGGCGGCGGGAACGGCGCTCGCGCTCTATGTCGTGTTCGAGCGCATGTTCCAGGTGAGTTTGCCGCATGGCGCGCTCGCCGCGGCGCTTGGCTTCTGACGGAGAGGCCGATGGACAATTTTAGGGAACTCCTTCACGGCTTCAGCATCGCGATCACAGTGCCGCATCTGGTGCTGATGGTTGTCGGCGTGCTGCTCGGTATTCTCGTCGGCGTGCTGCCAGGGCTTGGTGCGCCGAATGGGGTGTCGCTGCTGCTGCCGCTGACCTTCGGCATGCAGCCGGTGTCGGCGATCATCCTGCTCTCGAGCATGTACTGGGGCGCGCTGTTCGGCGGCTCGGTCACCTCGATCCTATTCAACATTCCGGGCGAGCCGTCGTCGGTCGCGACCACCTTCGACGGCTATCCGATGGCCCGCGACGGCCGGCCGACCACGGCGCTCGCGACCGCCTTCGGCTCGGCGGCGTTCGGTGCGCTGGTCGGCGTCATCCTGATCACCTTCCTCGCATCATGGGTGGCGCAGGTCGCGCTTGCCTTCGGGCCGGCGGAATATTTTGCGGTCTATTTCCTCGCCTTCGCGAGCTTCGTCGGCATGGGCGGCGCGGCGCCGAGCAAGACCCTCGTGGCGCTCGCGATCGGTTTTGCCATTGCCGCGATCGGCATCGACACCGTCTCCGGCAGCGTGCGCCTCACCATGGGCGTCGACGAGTTGGTCAAGGGCGTGAACTTCGTCGTCGCCGTGATGGGCCTGTTCGGCATCGGCGAGCTGCTGGTCGCGGTCGAGGAAGAATTTCATGCCCGCGCGGTCTCCTCGAAGATCGAGTGGCGCGAGGTGTTTCGCGCGATCGGCCGCCTGCCACGGCATAGTGTTGCATTGCTGCGCAGCGCGGCGATTGGGTGCTGGATGGGGATCACGCCGGGCGGCCCGACCGCGGCATCCTTCATGAGCTACGGCATCGCCCGCCGCTTCTCGCGCCGTGGTAAATACTTCGGCACCGGAGAGGTCGAAGGTATCATCTCGCCGGAGACGGCAGATCACGCCGCCGGCACCAGCGCGCTGCTGCCGATGCTTTCGCTCGGCATTCCCGGCTCGGCGACCGCGGCAGTCATGATGGGCGGGCTGATGATCTGGGGTCTCAATCCCGGGCCGATGCTGTTTGTCGACCAGAAGGACTTTGTCTGGGGCCTGATCGCCTCGATGTATGTCGGCAACATCGTCGCCGTCGCGCTGGTGCTGCTGACCGTCCCGGTCTTCGCCGCCCTGATGCGGATTCCCTTCGTGATCATCGCGCCGCTGATCGTGATCATCTGCGTCGTCGGCGCCTATTCGGTGTCGAACTCCTATCTCGACGTCGTCATGATGCTCGGCTTTGGCATCGTCGGTTATCTCTTCAAGAAGCTGTTCTATCCGCTGGCGCCACTCGTGCTCGCGATCGTCATCGGCGACAAGGCCGAGGACGCGTTTCGGCAGTCGATGCTGATGTCCAAGGGATCGCTCGGAATCTTCTTTGCCAACAAGCTGGTGACGTGCCTGATCGTGGCCGGCATCACGCTGTTGCTGCTTCCGCTCGTGCTGCAGCTCCCGCGCCTCTGGCGCAAACCCGCATCTGCCGCGACCGGGACAACGGCCCAAGAGAAAGCTCAAGAGACAGCTCAAGAGACAGCTCAAGAGACAGCTCAAGAGACAGCTCGAGAGAAGGTGATCATATGACCGCAAAGCCGCTCATTGCACTGGCAATGGGAGATCCCGCCGGCATCAGCCCGGAGCTGACTGCAAGGCTCGTGGTGCAGGACGATATCCGCGCCTGCAGCCGGATCGTCGTGGTCGGTGACCGCCGCATCTTCGACCAGGGCGCGCGCATTGCCGGCGTCAAGCCCGAGCTGAAGACAATGGAGCAGGGAGCCGACTTCCGCGCAGCGAAGGGCGAGACGCTGTTCGTCGATCTCGGCCACCTCGATCCCAACGACGTCCAGCGGGGAGTTGCCAGCCTTGCCGGCGGCAGGTTCGCGCTTGCCAACTACAAGCACGCGCTCGAACTCGGCCGCGACAACCGCGTCGATGCCGTTTGCTTCACCCCGTTCAACAAGCAGGCGATGCGGCTCGCCCGCGCCGAGTATGACGACGAGATCGCGTTCTCCGCGGAAGTGGTCGGACTCAAAACCCCTGCAAGCGAATTCAATGTGTTGGACCGGATCTGGAACGCACGCGTGACGTCCCACATCCCGCTCAAGGACGTCGCCGCGCGACTGTCCAGCGAACGCATCCATCGCGCGCTCAAGCTGACCGATTCCTGCATGCGCAATGCGGGCTTCGCGCGGCCGCGCATCGCGGTCGCCGGGCTCAATCCGCATGCCGGCGACGGAGGCAATTTCGGCCGTGAGGAGATCGATGTTATTGCGCCGGTCGTCGCAGCCGGGCAGCGGGATGGCATCGCCGTGGAGGGACCGTTTCCCGCCGACACCGTATTCCTGCGCGCCAAGGGCGGCGCCTTCGATGCGGTGCTGACGATGTATCACGACCAGGGCCAGATCGCGATGAAGCTGATGGGTTTCGATCGCGGCGTGACGTTGCTCGGCGGCTTTCCGTTCCCGATCTGCACACCGGCGCATGGCACTGCCTACGACATCGCAGGCCAGGGCACCGCGTCGATCGGCGCCAGTCGCGCCGCGGTGCTGCTCGCGGCGGAGATGGCCGCGCCGCGTGCTGCCTGATTGCACGCGCTGACCTGGCGTTACTTCGCGACAGGCGTCACGAGCTCCTTGTCCGCTGTATCCACCACAAAGACCGCCAGCAGCTTCGCGGGCTCGGTGTCGCTGGCGTTGGCGCTAACGGAATGGCGGTCGCCGGGCTTTTCGGAAAAGTTCTCTCCCTTGTGATAAACCTTGGCAGGCTCGTCATTGACCTGACTGCGGATCGCTCCTTCCAGGATGGTGGCATAGATGAATGCGGAGCGCGGGTGCACGTGGGCCGGCGAGGAGCCTCCAGGGCCGTATTCGACCAGCACGCCCTTCATGCTCTTGCCCGGGACATTCGGCAGCGCCTGATCGAACACGACCGTCACCTTGGCCGATGGCGTAGCGGTCTCGGCGGCGTGTGCCGTCAGGAGAGATGCGGTATAAATCGCCGTTGCGATCAGCAATCTGCGCATGGGATTCCCTTTATTGCCGTTTCTGTCGTGATCTGTGGGACTTGCGAGTCTTCAGAGCGTCTCGAGCCATGTCGCGAGCGGGGTTTTTCCGAGCCGCGCCTCGCCGAGCGGGTTCAGCGATCTGTCGTCAATGGGAGCGCCGTAATAGGTTGCTTTTGGATCTCCCACCACAGGTCGGGCGTCGCCAGACGCCTTCAGGCGCCGTGCGATAAATTCATTGAAGGGAGCCTTCTCGGGCCCTGCGATATCGATCGTGCCGTTGAGCGGCTGGCCCATCGCGACCTCCGCGAGGCGATCGGCGACGTCCTCGGCCGCGATCGGCTGAAACAACGCCGATGGAACGACAATCCGGTCCTCGGTCGCACCCATATCGCCGATGGCGCCGAGGAATTCGAAGAACTGGGTGGCGCGGACGATCGAGTAGGGCACCGGAGATGCCTTGACGATGGTCTCCTGCGCGAGTTTTGCACGAAAATAGGCGATGTCGGGCGATCGATCGGTTCCCACGATCGAGAGCGCCACGTGATGCTTCACGGCGGCGGCCGCCTCGGTCGCGGCGAGGTTCTTGCTCGAACGCTCGAAGAATTCCAGCACGGCGGCAGGCTCCCACGACGGCGCGTTAGCGACGTCAACGACGACATCCGCGCCCGCCAGCACTGCTGCGAGGCCTTCCCCGGTCACGGCGTTGACGCCTGATTTCGGCGAAGCTGCCACGGCCTCGTGGCCCTGCTGCTTGAGCTTCGCTACGAGCTTGGATCCGATCAATCCGGTCCCGCCGATCACGACGATCTTCATGGCATGTCTCCTCGGTATTTTGCGAGTGTGGGATGGTCAAAGCCAATGGGTACTCACGCTCTCACGTCGATGAACGCAATGCGAAGCGACTCTTACCCGAGCAATGGGGCAAGCTCTTGCCTGTAACGGGCCTGCCTTGCCGGAAAATGCTCCAGAGATTTCGTCGCGATACGACAATTGGTAAGGGATTGTTCCCCTTTTGGCGACGTCAGCCCACCTCGCGGAGAAGCGCACATAAGCGTCGCATCGTCGGGGTGTTCACGCAGGCGCCTGACTTTAGACGAGGTGAACGGCCGCGTTTGCGGACTGCACGACGATCTCAGGTTGCCGCTGTTTTGCCCGACGTATCAGACGGACCGTGCGCGCTCCCGTCAATCCGGCGCCAACCGGGAACCGCCGATACGGTGATACTCGGCAAGAAACTGGTCATTCGGCAAATGGCCGCCGCCATCGCGCGAATACTCGGTCTTCAAGCCATTGAGGAAGAACATTTGATGGGCGCGTTCGTGCTTGGCCTCGACAGCGCCGCGTGACTCCAGCGCGAACAGCCCGTGGACATGTCCGGCCACGGTTTCCGACACGTTGATCCGTCCTGCGACTCCAGACGCTTCCATGAACCATGCGGTGTTGACTGCATCGCCCCAGATGTCGAAGGTCATCCTGCGCAGGCCGACGACGCCAGAAATGACGGGCCCGGTATGGATACCAATGCGCAGTTGCGGGCCATGTTCGCCAACTGCTTCGTATTGCGCCTTCAGGCGATCAAGCCGGGCGCGCATCTGCAGCGCCGCCAGGCAAACATCAATCGAGTGCCGCCGGCCGGGCGATAGCACGCCGGCCACCGCCATGTAGGCGTCGCCTATGGTCTTGACCTTCTCCAGACCATATCGGGCGCCGATTTCGTCCAGGGTCGAGAAATACTCATCGAGGAGATTGATGAGCCGGGCCGGCTCGGTCCGTTCGGCCAGCAGTGTAAAGCCCTGGATATCTGCGAACAGGATGGTCGCCGATCGCGTGTATCTGGGCTGGACCCTGCCGCTGCGCTTGAGTTCGTCGGCGATCGACGTCGGCAGGACATTGCGCAGCAGGGCTTCAGCACGCGCGCGCTCGGCAGCGGCCTCCAGTCGTGCCTGCTCGAGCTCCCTGATGGTCTGGCCGTACTCGAGCAGCTTGCGGCGGAGCTCCAGTTGCGCCAGCACCTGATGCGAAAGCATTCGCAGCGCTTCCGTCTGCTCGAAGGAAAGCTGCCGCGGCTCGAAGTCCATCACACAGAGCGTTCCGAGCGCATAGCCTTCATCGGTAATCAGCGGCATGCCGCAATAGAACCGGCAGGATGGCCTTAGCGCGACCATCGGACTGTTCTGAAATCGCGGATCCTGTTTCAAGTCGGGAATGACGAGCAGTTCGGCGCCGCAAATTGTCGTTGCGCAGATGGCGCTCTCGCGTGGTGCGTCGGTGACTTCGGCCGGCAGGCCATATCTCGCCTTGAGCCACCGCCGGTCGTCATCGATGAAGCTGACATAGGAGATCGGGCAGCCGCAGAGTTGCGCCGCAAGCTCGGTAATTTCGTCGTAAGCGGCCTCCGGCGCACTGTCGATGATGTCGAGTGCGCGCAGGGCGGCGAGCCGTTCTGTTTCGTTTGTGGGCGCCGGTGACGGCATGTTGGTCTCCTCGGAGGAGATCCTGAGACGGGCCTCCCGCTTTTTCGGAATTCAAGCGGTGCGACCACCCGTTCATTTGGGAAGCGCTGGAGGTGCGGCAAGTGTCGTTCCAGCAGGGGATACGCCGGTTCCGCCGCTGCGCGATATCGGTGGGCGAAGCCCATCTGGGTGCGGAACGTTATGGCGTCGGGCGGGTTCATTTTCGCTGGAAGACAGCGCATCGCAACCCGATCCTTGGAGGGAACTGCCATGAGCAGCGATGCAACCCGCAATTGTCCGTCATTGAGCGCGTTGTTCCGGGCGCCGGGGAGCGGACCCACGCTCGACGTGCTCGGTGTGACGCATAGCTACAAGGCGATGGCGAGCGATACCGGCCAACAATTCTCCGTGTGGGAATCGATCGTGCCGCCGGGTCGCGGGGCGCCAGCGCATACGCACAGCCGCGAGGACGAGGCATTCTATGTGCTGAGCGGCGAGGTGGTTATGGACATCGAAGGTGCGACCGGTCCGTTGCGTCTTGGCACCGGTGCATTTCTTTTCGCTCCGCGCCATCGGCGTCACGGCTATCGCAATGTCGGCACGGATACGGCGCGCCTGCTGGTGTTCGCGATGCCGGGCGCCGGTCTCGATCGCATGTTTGCCGCCTTCGACGAGCTTGGACGACGCAGCGGAGGCATGCCGCCTGTCCAGGCCGTCGCGACGATCGCCGAGCAGCATGGTGTCGTGATCCATGCATCGGTCACTTCCAACTGATGGAGGCATATGATCGCCGCATCTCGCGGGCGATGCGCAGCTGCCATCGTTCTGCCTGACCTATCAAACGCTTATGCAGCGTGAGCGTGCATCATGCCTGCACCCTGCGCTACTTTGCATGGGGTTGTTTTCCGGTTTTTTTGTCTGGCAGGCGAGCCGGACCGTCGTCGGCTTGACCGATCGGCACTACGCCCCGCAGACGATCACGCCGTACCAGCCGAGCCCCCGATAAGTCTCGTAGCCGGGCGTCGCATGGAACGCGACCAGCGTGCCGGAGCGGTCTTGATAGAAGCCTGCCCGCTGTCCGTTGAGCGAGAGCGAGATACGTTCGCTCAAAATGCCCTGGCCGTCCGAGGCGGCGATGATGCGAAGATTGGAATCGACCAGCAGCACGCGCGCCTTGTCGCTGTCGCCGACGCGCACGCCTTGCACGATGGCGCGGGCCTGTGCCTCCCAGTCGAAATGTATGGCGAGCACGCCGATCGGCGCGCCGTTGGCCTGGCCGCCGGCGCGCACGCTGGCGCAATAGGTCGCGACCTGCGCATTGCCGAGCAGCGGCTGGTTCTCGACGTCGCCGGCGACATAGTCGTCGCCGGAGCGCAAGGTCTTCGCATCGCGAAACCATTTGGTGTGGGCGACGTTCTGGCCGACGGCGCGAAAGCGGTCGGCGCGGCCATTGGCGATGACATTGCCGTCGAGGTCGCAGAGCCAAAGGTCGAGATAGACGGTGTAGGCACCGAGGATCACGCCGAGGCGCTGCGAGGCATGGGACACGGCAGCCGTGCCGGGCGAGGCCGCGCAATCGACGACAGCGGAATCGGTCGCCCACCAGCGGACGTCGCAGGTACGTTCATAGAGGTTACGGTCGATCAGCTCGATGGCGTTGAGCGACAGATCGACCATGCGCTCGCCACGCGAGCGCTGGCTCATGCGGTCGATCGAGGCGACGAGATCGCCGGTGCGTTTCGTCAGTTGACTTTCGAGCTCGCGGGCGATGGTCTCGACCTGCTGGCCGACGCCGCGTACCTCCTGCGCCACCACTGCGAAGCCCGCACCCTGCGCACCCGCGCGCGAGCTCTCGATCAGCGCGTTCAGCGCCAGCATCTTCATCTGGTTGGTGATCTGCTGGATCGCCTTGGTCTTGTCGACCGCGATCTGGTTGACCTCCGCCGTGAGGCGGTTGATCAGCGCGGAGATGTCGGAATCATCGTCGGCGGGTTCGGTCGCGATCGGCTTGGCTTTGAGACCCAGCGCAGCAGACATCGGGGGACTTCCCTTGGCAATGAGGTCTGATCTGCAACGAACCCGGAACAATCACTGACAGATCGAATACGAGTCTTTTTCGAAGATTCCGCCTAACGCCTGCTTAATTTGCTGTTTTGTGGAATGCTCAAATGATAGTCAGTCCGCGTAGCAAAGCGGCAATCCACCGCTTTGTGCGGCGCAGACATTGCAAAGCCCGAGCGATTCCGGGTCAATCGTCCCGCTGGCCGGGCGATGCGATGGCTCCGGCTCCCAGGTTCCTCAAACCGATAGCTATTCATGACGCCGCCCGCCACCGCCTTGCCTGTCGAAGCACCCCAGGCGTTCCTGGGAGTGGCGCGCTCGCTCACCGACAAGCTCTGGCGCGACCGGCTGGACGCGCGCGGGGCGGCCAAGGCGCTCGCCATCGTGCAGCAGCACCAATTGCCCGAGCTGCTGGCGCGGGTGCTGGCGGGCCGCGGCGTCGACACCGATGCGGTTGCCGATTTCCTCGATCCGACCATCCGCAAGCTCATGCCGGATCCGTTCACGGTGACCGAGATGGAAGCCGCCGCGAAGCGGATCGCGGATGCCGCCGCGAATGGCGAGAAGATTGCGATCTTCGGCGACTATGACGTCGACGGCGCGACCTCGGCGGCGCTGTTGACCTGGCATCTGCGCCATTGCGGTCTCGATCCGCTGATCCACATTCCCGACCGCATCTTTGAAGGTTACGGCCCCAACGTCGAAGCGGTTCGCGGGCTGGCCGCGAAGGGCGCCACGCTGCTCGTCACCGTCGATTGCGGCACCACCAGCATCGAGCCGCTCGCCGAGGCAAAACGTCTCGGCATGTCCGTTGTCGTGATCGACCACCACCAGGCCGGCGACGTGCTTCCGGAGGTCGATGCGCTGGTCAATCCGAACCGGCTCGACGATCTCTCCGGCCTCGGTCATCTCGCCGCCGTTGGCCTCGTGCTGGTGACGCTGGTCGCGGTCAATCGCGAGCTGCGCCGGCGCGGCTTCTGGAGTGCGGGGCTGCCTGAGCCTGATCTGCTTGGCATGCTGCATCACGTCGCGCTCGGCACGGTTGCCGACGTCGCGCCGCTGATCGGTCTCAACCGCGCTTTCGTTGCCAAGGGCCTGATCGCGATGCGGCGGCGCGACCATGTCGGCCACACCGCGCTGATGGACGTGTCGCGGCTCAACGGCCCACCGGAGGCTTGGCATCTCGGATTCATGCTGGGGCCGCGCATCAATGCCGGCGGTCGCATCGGCCGCGCCGACCTCGGCGTGCGGCTCTTGCTCGAAGGTGACAGCGTCGAGGCCGCGCGGATCGCCACCGAGCTTGACCGCCTCAACAGCGAGCGCCGCGTCATCGAGCAGGGCGCCGAAGCGCAGGCCGAAGCCGAGGCACTCGCCTCGATCGGGTTCGAGGACAAGCTCGGCGTCATCGTCACGGCCTCCGAAGGCTGGCATCCCGGCGTGGTCGGTCTTGTCGCGTCCCGGTTGAAGGAGAAGTTCTCGCGGCCCGCCTTCGCGATCGCGCTGGAGCCGGGCGGCATCGGTACCGGCTCGGGTCGCTCGATCGCCGGCGTCGACATCGGCAAGGCGGTTCGGCAGGCGGTGACAGATGGCATTCTGCTCAAGGGCGGCGGCCACGCGATGGCCGCGGGCGTCACGCTGAAAAAAGAGAAGCTCGCCGAATTTCGCGCCTACCTCGAGAATGCATTGGCGCGCGATGTTGCCGAGGCCCGCCACGTCAACGAGCTCTACATCGACGGCGCGGTTTCCGCGCGCGCGGTGACGACGGAGCTTGCGACCACGCTCAACCGTGCAGGTCCTTTCGGTAGCGGCAATCCGGAAGCCGTGCTGGCGCTGCCGGCGCATCAGCTCGTCTATGCCGACGAGGTCGGACAGGCGCATTTGAGGCTGCGCTTCAAGTCGGGCGACGGTGCTATCGTCAACGGCATCGCGTTCCGTTCGATCGGACAGAAGCTCGGCAACGCGCTTGTTGCCAATCGCGGCCAGCAATTGCATGTCGCGGGATCATTGTCGGTCGATCGCTACCAGGGCGCCGAGCGCGTGCAATTCCGCGTCATCGACGTCGCGCTACCCGACCAAGGACCATCCATGATTAGATAGGTCCGGCAAACAACCAAAAAGCAAACAACAAAAAAGGGAGTAAACATGGCAGGGCAGGTTGAGGGCAAGGTCGCGCTGGTGACCGGCGGCGCATCCGGAATTGGCGAAGCCATCGTCGAGCTGTTCGCGCGCGAGGGCGCCACCGTCATTGCCACCGACATCGACGAGTTGCGCGGCCCCGAACTCGCCAGTCGCATCACCAAGGCCGGCGGCAAGGCGATTTTCCTGGAGCAGGACGTCACCAGCGAAGAGCGTTGGATCGAGATTGTCGCTGAGATCGCAAAGCGCCATGGCCGGCTCGACATCATGGTCTCCAATGCCGGCATCGGCATTGCCGTGCCCTCGATCGTCGACATGACACTCGGTGACTGGCGCAAGCAGAACGCCATTAATCTCGACGGCGTGTTTCTCTCCGTCAAACATTGCCTGCCCTTGATGCGCAAAACCGGCGGCGGCTCGATCGTCATGATGTCCTCGCTCGCAGGCTTGCGCGGCTCGCCCGGGCTGTCGGCCTATTCGGCGACCAAGGGTGGCGTGCGGCTGTTCGCAAAATCGATCGCGATGGAGTGTGCGGCCGCCGGTGACGGCATCCGCGTCAACTCCGTCCATCCCGGCATCATCGACACGCCGATCTGGGGCAAGATCCCGACCGGCGCGACCGGTAACCAGGGCAACGCGCCGATCGATCCGGACGAGCGTGCGCGCGTCGTCACGCCGCTCGGCCGCGCCGGCCAGGCCGCCGAGATTGCCTCTGGCGTGCTGTATCTGGCCTCCGATGCCTCGCGCTACGTCACCGGCAGCGAGCTCGTCATCGACGGCGGCATGAACGCCGGCGGCGTGCCGCGGCGGCAATAAGCCGCCGCGCGGGCTGCGAAGGGCAGGGTGGCGCCCGCAGGGGCTGACGCGCAGGCGCAGCCGCTGTACAACGCGGGCAGCTCTCCCGACCGACAGAGGTGTCCTCCCGCCATGGCGCACAGCCTTCACTCTTCGTCATCCACGCCGGCGCCATTCCGCTCGAACCGGCCGGATCTCGTCAGCGACGCGATCCGGAGCGCGCGCGAGGATCTCGCTGCCTGCTTCCGCATGGCGGCGCGCAACGGCTTCGAGGAGGGCATCTGCAACCACTTCTCGGCCGTGGTGCCGGGCCATGACGATCTGTTTCTCGTCAACCCTTACGGCTACGCCTTCCGCGAGCTGACCGCGTCAAAACTGCTGATCTGCGACTTCCACGGCAACGTGCTCGACGGCGAGGGCGTACCCGAGGCGACCGCGTTCTACATTCATGCCGAGATGCACAAGCGCCTGCCGCGCGCCAAGGTCGCCTTCCACACCCACATGCCCTACGCCACGGCGCTGTCGATGACCGAGGGCGATCCCCTGATCTGGGCCGGCCAGACCGCGCTGAAATTCTACGGTCGCACGGCCGTGGACCGCGACTACAACGGCCTTGCGCTCGACAACAGCGAAGGCGCGCGCATAGCGTCGGCCGTCGGCGATGCCGACATCGTCTTCATGAAGCATCACGGTGTGATGGTGTTGGCGCCGACTATCGCGGAAGCCTGGGACGATCTCTACTACCTCGAACGCGCCGCCGAGGTACAGGTGCTGGCGATGTCGACGGGAAGGAAAGTTCTGCCGGTCGATGCCGCGATTGCGGCCGAAACCTACAGGCAGATGCGCGAGGGCGATTCCGAATCCGCGCGGTTGCATCTTGCCGCGATCCGCCGCCAGCTCGATGCCGAGGAGCCGCAGTACCGGCACTGAGCCGGCCTACGACCCCTGGCGCAGCTTCGCCAACACCTTCAGCCCGCCATAGCCGTCCGCAGGCGCGATCCCCGCGCGCTGCTGGAAATCCTTGATCGCCTTCATGGTGTCGTTGCCGACCCGACCGTCGGTGCCGCCGGTGTCGAAACCGGCCTTGGTCAGGCGCGTCTGCATCTCCTGCACTTCTGCGAGTGTCAGCGCGCGCTCGGAGCCGGGGAAGGGCTGGATGAAGGGCGGCCCGCCGAGGCAGCGGTCACCGAGATGGCAGATCGCCAGCGCATAGTTCATCGAGGGATTGTAGCTTTTCACCGCGTTGAAATTCGGTCCCAGCAGGAACGTCGGTCCGCCCGCAACCGGCGTCCACATCCGCGCGGACGCGGAGGGTTGCGGAAACGGCTGGCCGTCGGCGCGGGTGACGCCGGCCGCCTGCCAGGCCGCATAGGTCCGGGTGCCGCTCGCCTCGCCGGATGCGCGCACCTCGTAGCCCCAATGCTCGCCGCGGTGCCACTTGCCGCGGTTGACCAGATATTTTGCGGTCGAGCCCAGCGCGTCGTCGGGCTTGCCGAACGGTGACACCTTGCCGTCACCATCATAGTCGATGCCGACATTGAGCCAGACCTCCGGCATCCATTGCGAATGCCCCATCGCGCCGGCCCAGGATCCCTGCATCTGCTCCGGCGTGCTCCAGCCCTTGTCGACGATACGCAGCGCGTTGATCAGCTCGGTCTCCCAATAAGCCTTGCGCCGCGGCTCATTCCAGGCGAGCGCGGCGAGCGAGGGAAATACCGGCGTCATGTGGTTCTGCTGCACCAGCGGATCGCCATAGGCGGACTCGACGCCCCACAGCGCCAGCAGCGTGCCGCGCTCGACGCCGAAATCGCGCTCGACGCGCGCGAGCAGCGCCTCGTTGTTTTTCAGCGCGATCTTGCCGTTGATGATGCGCCAGTCGGAGACGCGGCGGTTGATGTATTGCCAGACCTGCTCATGGAATTCGGGCTGGTTGCGCATCTGCTTGAACACGCTCACGTCGGGCTCGACCCGCGCCATCGCGCGCTGCCAGGTCGCGGCCGAAATTCCCTTCGCCATGGCACGAGCGCGAAAACCCTCCCGCCATTCCTCGAAGCCCGGAGGCGCGGCGAGGATGCGCGTTGGAATGGCGATGAGTGCGGTTGCGCCGAGCGTGGATCGAAGCAGAGCGCGGCGGCTGCGATGGGCCGAGGAATCAGCTTGTTTCATGAACCTAGTCTAGCGGGAAACATGGCGCTTGTGACCCGGTTCCTGGAACTGGAGGAACAAGCCGCCTTGCATGCGTTCGCCGGAACAAACTGTCGCACTCCCGCATTTTCCCCGCACCAAATTGAGGAGGAGAAGATGAGGAAATATCTGTTTGCCGCCGCTATGGTCACCGCCATCGCCGCGCCTGCATTTGCCGACGAAGTCGGCGTTCACGTCGGTCCGGTCGGTGCCGGCGTGACGGTGGGACAATCTCACGAATATCGGGAGCGGGACCGCGACCGCGACCGCACCACGGTCGTCAAGGAGCGCGAGCCTGCCGACCGCACCACGGTGATCAAGAAGGAAGATGAACTCGGCAACCGCAGCAAGACCGTGATTCATCACGACAATGACTGACGGAGCGGGGCCCCGGCCGATCGCCGGGGCCCGCTGCCGCACGCAGTCCGTTCATCGAGAACTTGGGGTGGAATGAAGATAAACGCGCATACGGAAAGCCATGTGGTCGAGCTGGATGACGGATCACAATGGCAGATCTTTCCCGGCGATCTCGCGACCACGCTGAGCTGGAAGCCTGAGACCGATCTGCATCTGGAGCCAAGCGGCCACTGGGTGAGTTCGCATGAGCTGGTGAACGCGGCGGACCAAAGCCGCGTGCGGGTGATTGCAGCGGGCGAAACCTGGTCTGATGGCGAGGTTAAGAAAGTGTTGAAGGGCAGGTAGGGCGTTCCTGTAACGGGTGGATATCCCCGATTTAAGCCTGTCACTTTACGGTCGGTTCGTTTCCATCTGCGCATAATACGAACATGCGAGAGCTGTTCGACATCATCCGCATCAATCCCTGGCCGTTTGGCACGGGGCTATTCGTCGTGATCCTGATGATCGTTGTCGAGAATTTTGGCCGCGGCATTCGAGGCGACGGTGCCGTCAGCGACTTCTCGGATTCCGATCGCGGCTGCGGCGAGGGAGACGGGCGACTGGACGTGTCCGCGGCGATCGCTGATCACTTAATCCTCCTGTAGATCCGTCGCGATTCCCGCGAGCCAACGCCGGATCGCGGTTTCCGCCTTGGTATCCAAATCCCGAGCGAGGCGCTTCTCCAGCGCGATCACCCGTTCCTGGCACGCCTTCAAAAGCGTCGCCCCGCGCGGCGTCAACGTCCATTGCTGGATGCGGCCGTGGACAGGATGCGGCGTCATCACAATCGCGCCGTCACGTTCGAGATTACGGATGATGACGCCCACAGTCTGGGGCGTCAGGAAGGTGAGACGGGCGACATCGGCGCCGGACAGTCCCGGATAGGCATTGAGCATGGTCAGCACAGCGAATTGCGGCGACGTCACGCCGAGATCGGCCAGCGACCGCTCCATCGTCAGACGGACTGCGGCGTGGGCCTGGCGCAACAGATAGCCGAGATAACCCTGCTCGCCGCGCTTGCCTTCCCCCGGGGCTGGCACGCGCACCACCGGGGCGGCCGTGGGTGCCTTCCGCCGGGGTTGCGATCTCGTGATATCGGCCGGCTTGCGCGTCATGTAAGAGCTCTTATAATGTGTCAGCGCTCTTACAATATCACGAGGTGAACGGCAATGTCACACGCCCGCAGCGAATACGAGGATTTCAAGCAGATCGCGCCCGACGTCTATGATCTCGTGCTGGCGCTGGGACAGCTCGCGGCCAAGGCCGGCCTCGACAGGCAGCTCCTCGAGCTGGTCAAGCTGCGTGCCTCGCAGATCAACGGCTGCGCGTTCTGCGTGCAGCATCACATCCTGCTTTCGGAGCGGATCGGCGTGCCCGTCGACAAGCTCAATCTGGTCGCGGTCTGGCGCGAGGCGCCGATCTTCTCCGCGCGCGAGCGCGCCGCGTTGGCCTGGGCCGAGGCGCTAACGTTGCTGCCTGATGGCGTCGGCGAAGACGTGTACGCCGAAGCGAGCGGTGAATTCTCCGAGACCGAGCTGACCTACCTGACCTCGGCGGTCGCCTCGATCAACGTCTGGAACCGTTTTGGCGCAGCGTTTCGCTGGACGCCGGCGAAGCGGCCGGTTGCAGCGAATGCCGCGGCGTCCTGATTGCAAAGAGGGGAGGTTGTCATGACTGCAATGAATTTGGCCACCATGCAGTGCCGGGTGCCATCGCGTTCGATCGCGATTACCGTCGCCGGCGGGCTTGCCTGCGCGCTTGCGATCGGCAAGGCGTTACCGGTGACGATGGATGCTGTTTCAGGCGCGCTGGCGCCGCTTTGTGCCACCGCCGCCGAAAGTTCGCCGCTCGACAAAGTCGAACCGATTGGCTCCTACGCGCTGCCGAACGTGCCGGGCAAGCGCGTCACCATCGTGCGTGTGTTCTATGGTCCCGGCGGGTTCTCGCGGCCGCATCGTCACGCAGGCTCGGTGACCGCCTACATCACCAAGGGCGAGATCCGCTCCCAGCTCGGCGGCGGTCCGGTCGAGACGTTTGGCGTCGGCCAGTCTTTCTTCGAGCCGCCCGGCTCGACCCATCTGGTCTCGGCCAACGCCAGCACCACGGAGCCGGCGGAATTGATCGCGGTATTCGTGGCGGACGAGGGCGCGCAGCTGACGACGTTGCTGGAGTAGCTGGCACTCGCAATCCGCAACCGCCGTTGTTCAAGTCGGCTGCGATCGCTTCAACCGTTTCCATACCGGTGAAAGACCGTATTCGACGGCAGGAATCGCAGCTGCGCCGACAAGGAGTCCAATGACGCCTGAGATGGCTGCCACCACCAACCATTCGACGATGCCGGCAATGGAGGGAAGGAGGTGCGCGGCAGCCTCGGTCACGGCATGGACCGTGTGGCCGACCACGGGTGGGCCGTATTGCTCGATGCCGTGCAGGATGATGCCGCCGCCGACCCAGATCATCGCCGCCGTGCCGATGGTGCTCAGCACCGCCAGGAAGGTAGGCATGCCGCGGACGAGCGCACGTCCAAGCAAGCGGATTGCGCTGCCAATGACCGATGCGCCGTCATACCGCGCAAGGGCCACGCCGACATCGTCCGCCTTCACGATCAGGGCAACCACGCCGTAGACTCCAACTGTGATGAAAATGGCGACGAGCGCCAGCACGAGCGCCTGCGTCCAGATGTTGCCCGCCGGAATTGCCGCCAGCGTGATTGCCATGATCTCCGCCGACAGGATGAAATCCGTCTTGATGGCGCTCGCGACCTTCTCGTCCTCGACCGACCGCGCATTCAACGCAATCGGCTGGAGCTGAGCTTCGTGGTGGCGCGCATGATGCGGCATCACGGCTCCGAGCACCTTCTCGGCACCCTCGTAGCAGAGAAAGGCTCCCCCCAGCATGAGCAGCGGCGTCACCGCGGCGGGAAGGAAATAACCCAGCAACAGGGCAACGGGCAACAGTATCAGCAATTTATTGCGCAGCGATCCAACAGCAATTTTGCCCACGATCGGCAGTTCGCGTTTCGAGGCAAAGCCGATCACGTAGTTCGGCGTGACGGCTGCGTCATCGATGACCACGCCAGCCGCCTTTGCTCCCGCCTTGGCCGCTTGGCTCGCTACATCGTCGAGCGAGGCTGCTGCCACCTTTGCAATCGCCGCGATATCGTCGAGAAGACCAATCAGTCCGACACTCATCAACCCTGTTCCTTCGGCCTTCGAGCCGGCGGGGTGCGCGACAACACGCTTTTGCGCTGCCCGGCATTGGAACGAGCAAGCTGTCAATTCTCTTCGCCGCCCGATCCTTCGCGCAGGTCCGGCTTGATCACGTCCTCCGGCAGCGCATGTGCGACCGGCTGCGGAGCACCCGCGATCTCCGGGCCAACCTCGCGGCCGCGGGCGCGGATCAGGCGCTCATAGGCCGAGACCAGCGTGACGTAAGGACTGACCCAGATCCAGCCGTCGCGGGTGAACACCTGCACGTCGAAATGCAGGTGCATCGAGGTGCCGGCGGGATGGTCGAGATAGTTCGAGACCACGCCGATCTTCTCGCCCTCCGAGACGATGCGGCCATTGAGCAGGCCGTCGGCGCTCAACGCCTGGGGGTTCATATGCATATAGCGGAAGCGGATGTGCTCGGTCCGGCTGTTGACCTGAAGCGTGACGGCCTGGTCCTTGGAGGCGCGAATGACCATCGCATCGCGCACGGCGACGACGCCACGCTGCTTGGGATCGCAGGCTTCGCGGCCTTCGCCGGGCGGTGGGCACTCGGCCGCGCGGATGTCCTCGCCCTGGTGGCCATAACCCCCGCCGCATTGCCAGACCTCGAAACTGCGAGATTCGCAGAAATTGTCGCGCCAGGGATAGCCGGTCGTGCTCTCCATCTTGTCGCGCTTAGCATAGGATTGCGAGCGTACGAACGCGGGCACCTTCTCGAGAGGAAAGCGGATCTGCGCATAGGCCATCACGTCGGGATGTCCGCCCTGCTTGCGATAGCCGGTGTTCGGGATGATGTCGCCGCTTGGCCGGTAGGTGAAGTCCGGGGAACGCTGCGTGGGACGATCGAGAATGTTGGAAGCAATGTCCGTCAGCGGCCGCATGCGCTGGCCACCGGCAACGTGCAGCGCCTTCAGGAAACGCTCGGCGACCGGATAGGCTTCCTTGCAGGCAAGCCGACGCGGCTTGGCGACGCTGTCGAGGCATTGGATCGACACCACATAGGCGGCGCCGAAACGGGTGAAAGCGTAGCGCACATAGCCTTCCCTTATGAACTTGCGCAGGTCCGGATAAAGCGCTGCGAGCGGTTTGACCGGCTCGCCCTTGCCGCCCGAGGGATCGGCGACGTCGTAGACGAGCGCCGAACCCGTGATCTGCACCTCGACCGGTCTTGCGAACACCCGGCTCGGCATGCCGTCGCCGGCGCCGGGCTCGAACGAGAAGGTCGCGCTGTAGCCGGCGGGGCCGGCATCGAACATGTCGACAGAATTGAAGTCAGCCTGGTAGCGCGACAGCGCGAGTGTCGCCGGCGCGCCATTGCGCAGCGCCTCGAAATAGGCGGCGGCGTCGAACGGCAGCAGCACGGGCACGGAGCTGCGGGCGATGCCGGTGAAGAATTGTGAGGAGATCGCGTTGAGCTGCACCAGCGCCGGCATCGCGCGCGGATCGTAGCGCGGCACCGAACGACGAGGTGCGAAGATGAAATCGTCCGCGGCCCGGGGACGGGCGTTGATTTCGGTGCGGAGCTGGTCGAGCGCCGCGCGCCAATCGACGCGCAGGGCCGTGAGCGAGGGGCTGCGGAATTCATCCGCAGCGAGCGGAGAGGCAATGAGGAGCGAAAGCGACGCCAGAAGTTGCGAGATGAAGCGGAAACCCTTCCCAACCACTGTCTCGCCTCCCGGCGGCACCTGTTGCGCTCGTTCTGTTCCCCGTCAGTCCTTGGCGCGCTCGGAGTAGGAGCCGTCTTCAGTCATCACCACGACGCGGGTGCCGACCGCGATGTGCGGCGGCACGGTGGTGCGCACGCCGTTGGACAAAATCGCGGGCTTGTAGGACGAAGAGGCGGTCTGGCCCTTGGTCACGGGCTCGGTCTCGACCACTTCCAGCGTCACGCGCTGCGGCAACGCGATCGACACCACGTTGACGTCATGCGTCGACAATTTGACCGTCATGCTCTCCTGAAGATAGGCCGCGGCGTCGCCGATCACGTCCTTGGACACCTGGACCTGGTCATAGGTCTCCGGGTTCATGAAGTGGAAGCCCTCACCATCTTCATAGAGGAAGGTGAAGTTGCGCTCTTCGATCGTGGCCTTCTCGACCTGATCGGTGGTCTTGTAGCGCTCCGAGATCTTTACCCCGTCCGAGATTCGGCGCATTTCGATCTGGCTGACCGGGGTGCCCTTGCCGGGATGGATGTTCTCCGCGGTCACGACGACATATAGCTTGCCGTCTTGCTCGATCACGTTGCCCTTGCGAATAGAACTGGCGATGACTCTCAAAGCTAAATTTCCTGCTTGCTTGGCCCGGCTCCGGCCAGGACGTGATCAAATCTCGGGGGGACTCGGGGTCTCAAATCGGACCTCGGCGACCGTTTCGGGCCGCAACATACTGATTTTGCCGTTGGATGCCAGCATTTTGCTCAAAGAGGGGGCGGCCGATTAATGGCTGGGGACAAGCCGATCTCACCGTTCTGGTCGCCCGGGCGGCATCTCGACCGCCGGCCGTTCCTTCAGGCCAGGGGGGCCATCACCGGGGCTCTCCGGGGCTTTTTCGTCGAGCAGGGCTTTGTCGAGGTCGAAACCTCCGTCCTGCAGGTCTCCCCGGGCAACGAGACCCATCTGCACGCCCCCCGGACGGAGATCATGCGGCCCGACGGCAGCCATGCCAGCCGATACTTGCGGACCTCGCCGGAATTCGCCTGCAAGAAGCTGCTGGCGGCCGGGGAGACCCGGATTTTCGAATTCGCCCGGGTGTTCCGCGACCGCGAACGGGGCGACCTGCATCTGCCCGAATTCACTATGCTGGAATGGTATCGGGCAGACGCCCCCTATGACGCCATCATGGCCGACTGCGTCGTTCTCATCGCCCGCGCGGCGCAGGCGACCGGTATCGGTACCTTTGCCTTCCGCGGCCGCACCGCGGACCCGTTCGCCGAGCCGGAACTCATGACGGTTGCCGGCGCCTTCGAGCAGTTTGCGGGGATCGATCTGCTTGCGACCATTTCCGGCGACCAAGGCGACCGCGCGGCGCTCGCTCAGGCGGCTGCCGGCAAGGTCCGTGTGGCCGGGGACGACACCTGGTCGGACATCTTCAGCAAGGTCCTGGTCGAGCATGTCGAGCCGCATCTGGGGCAGGGGCGTTTGACCATTCTGTTCGAATACCCATCTCCAGAGGCGGCGCTGGCGCGTGTGAAGGCCGGTGATCCCCGCGTTGCAGAGCGGTTCGAGGTCTATGCCTGCGGCGTCGAGCTCGCCAACGGCTTCGGCGAATTGACCGACGCAGAGGAGCAGCGCAAGCGCTTTACGGACTCCATGGCGGAGAAGCAGCGCCGCTACGGCGAGGCCTATCCGCTGGACGAGGACTTTCTGGCCGCGGTCGCCGCAATGCCGGAGGCGAGCGGTGTCGCGCTCGGCTTCGACCGGCTGGTGATGCTGGCGAGCGGCGCATCGCGAATTGATCAGGTGGTCTGGACGCCGCCTGCAAATGAAACGTTAAGTGAGACATGACGAAGACCAATCTTGCACGCACATTGCGCGAGCCGGCCGAACTTGTGGCCGAGCAGCTTGTATCCGCCGAAGCGCTACCCGCGCTCGAACGTGTCGCCGCGCGCTACGCAGTTGCGATTACGCCGGCGCTGGTCGAACTGATCGACAAATCCAGTCCCGACGATCCGATCGCGCGGCAATTCGTTCCGACTGCCGCGGAGCTGGAGATGCAGCCGGGCGAGAACGCCGATCCGATCGGCGATCATCCGCACTCGCCGGTCCCCGGGATCGTGCATCGCTATCCCGACCGCGTTCTGTTCAAGCTTGTTCACGTCTGCGCGGTCTATTGCCGCTTCTGCTTCCGCCGCGAGATGGTCGGGCCCGGCAAGGAGAACGCGCTCTCGGACGGCGCTTATCGCGCGGCGATCGACTACATCCGTTCGCACAGCGAGGTCTGGGAGGTGATCCTGACCGGCGGCGATCCCCTGATGCTGTCGTCGCGGCGAATGAGCGAGATCATGGCCGATCTTGCCGGCATCGATCACGTCAAGATCATCCGCCTTCATACCCGCGTGCCGGTGGCCGATCCCGCGCGCATCAGCGACGAGATGGTCGCGGCGCTGAAGGTTCAGGGCGCGACCACCTGGGTGGCGCTGCATGCCAACCATGCGCGCGAACTGACGGGGCCGGCGCGCGCCGCCTGCGCGCGGCTGGTCGATGCCGGAATTCCCATGGTGAGCCAGTCCGTGCTTTTGCGCGGCGTCAATGACAATTTGACCGCTCTGTCGGATTTGATGCGAGCTTTCGTCGAATGCCGGATCAAGCCGTATTATCTGCATCACGGCGATCTCGCGCCCGGCACCGCGCATCTGCGAACGACGCTCGCAGAGGGGCAGGACCTCATGCGGCAGCTGCGCGGACGGGTGTCAGGGCTGTGTCAGCCTGACTATGTCATCGACATTCCCGGCGGCGCCGGCAAGTCGCCGGTGGGGCCGAACTACGTGTTGCCGATGCAAAATACCGCACCTGATGCGGGTGATGCGGCGTCGGAAACGCGCTATCGTATCGTGGATTATTGCGGCGACATTCATCTCTATCCGCCCGAGAACTGAGCGGTGGCAGAGGAGACGCCGGCTTGAGGAATGGAGGAGAGACATGAAGAAGATCATGGCAGCAGTATCGCTCGTGGTCTTGCTCGGCGGCGCGGCGGTTGCGCAGACCGGCGGCACCAAGGGATCCACGTCCGGCGGGGCGGCCTCCGGATCGCTGCCACAGGCGCCGGTGGGCCATCGTCAGCCGCGCGCCAGCGACGTACCGAACGAGAAGAACCTGAGCGACCCGAACGATCCCCTCAGCAAGGAAAATCAGGCGCTCGACAAAAAGATCAAGAGCATCTGCCGCGGCTGTTAGGCGCCGGAGCAGCGGGCAGGGTGCGACAGCCTCACCCCGCCCGCGTTTGCTTTGGCCCTACGCTGTACGCTCGTGCAGTCCGGCGCTTTTGGTGTTGCGGCGGATCTCGACCGCGTCAGCGAGCTGCTCGAGCACGGTTGCCGTGGTCGCCCAGTCGATGCATCCGTCCGTGATGCTCTGGCCATAGGTGAGCGGCTTGCCCGGTACCACGTCCTGGCGCCCGGCGACGAGATTGCTCTCGATCATCACCCCCATGATGCGGTTCTCGCCGCCGGAAATCTGCCCGGCGATGTCGGCCGTCACAAGCGGCTGGTTTTCCGGCTTCTTGCTCGAATTGGCGTGGCTCGCATCGACCATCACGAGCGGCGCGACGCTCGCTTTCGCCAGTTCGTTGCACGCCTCCGCGACGCTTGCCGCATCGTAGTTCGGCTTGCTGCCGCCGCGCAGGATGATGTGACAATCCTCGTTGCCCGCGGTCGAGGCGATCGCCGAGCGGCCGAGCTTGGTCACCGCCATGAAATGATGCGGATGCGAGGCCGACTTCACCGCGTCCGCCGCGATTCGCACGTTGCCGTCGGTGCCGTTCTTGAAGCCGACCGGGCAGGACAGCCCCGAGGCCAGCTCGCGATGGATCTGGCTCTCGGTCGTGCGGGCGCCGATCGCGGCCCAGGACACGAGGTCGGCGATGTATTGAGGCGTCGTCATGTCGAGGAATTCGGTGCCTGCGGGCAGGCCGAGATTATTGACCGCAGAGAGCACGTTGCGCGCCAGCCGCAGACCCCTGTTGATGTCGAAGCTGCCGTCCAAATCAGGATCGTTGATCAGGCCCTTCCAGCCGACAGTGGTGCGCGGCTTCTCGAAATAGACCCGCATCACGATCTCGAGCTGGTCGGCGAGTTCTTCGCGCAAGCTCGCGAGGTGCTCGGCGTATTCGAGCGCGGCCCTGGGATCATGCACCGAGCAGGGGCCGACCACGACAAGAAGCCGATCGTCCTGGCCATTGAGGATCGCATGGATGGCGTTGCGCGCGGCCATCACCACGCGCGTCGCGGTGAGCGTGCGCGGGACTTCCCGCATCACCTCTTCCGGCGTGCTCAGCTCTTTCAGTTCGCGGATACGAAGATCGTCGGTCGTGCTCAGCACGGCGGGCTCCTGTCATTTTGAGAACCTGCCGGCCAATAAAAAAGCCGCCAGGTCTGGCGGCTGTTCGGACTAGATGCTGCAATTTGTCAGATTGAGCGTGATCCTCCCACCGCCAGCGAGCTGTCGTAGCTAAAGTACCAATAAAAGCTGGTGGCGACGGTGATCATGGTCAGTCATATAGCGCGCGATCGGCGGGTTGTCACCCCCCAAGCGAGGTGAGGGCCACGGGGCGCCTCAACTGTTGCTTTTGCGTGCCGCCAAAGCCATGCCGATCAGGGTGGCGCCCCCGAACAGCAGGTTGATGCCGACGAGGATGCCGATCGCCCATTCCGCCGAGCTCGGCAATCCCGTGATCACCATGAACGAGATCGCGATGTCGACGAGGCCCGCGATCAGGAGCCACGACCAGCGGCCGTCCGACTCGCGCCGGTGCTGCAGCGCGTACATGATGGTGGCGACGCCCTCGGCGAGGAAATAGGCGCCGAGCACGATGGTCAGCGTCAGCACCGCCTGCATCGGCCGCGCCAGCAGCAACATGCCGGCGAGCACGGCGAGCGCGGCCGAGATCAGCGACCACCAGAAGCCCGGCGTGCTGCGTGCCCAATAGGTCGCGATCAATCCGCCGATGCCGCTGACCAGGAACATCCAGCCAAGGAAGATCGTAATCGCAAGGCTTGCGAGCGGCGGCAGGATCAGTGCGGCAACGCCGAGAACGACAAGCAAGATGCCTTCGAACAGGAAGGCTTTCCAATGTGCCTTGACCGTTCGGCTCATGGCGGATTGCAGCCGGGAAAAATCCTCAGGTGATGTCATCGGCGGGCTCCAGATCGACAGGCGTGCGCTCAATCTAGTACGCGCACACCGCGCTTGCCATCCCGCGGTTCAGCCGCCGCCGTGCGCTGACGAAAAACCTTCCCCGCTGGTGCGGATGCGGTTGCGGCCGAGAACATAGATCGCGGTCGTGACGATCAGAAGTGCGAGGCCTAGCAGGATCGAGACCAGGCCGATCGGGATCAGGGCCAGCGTCAGATTGCGCTCGGGGTTGACGAGCCAGTGATGAATCGAGGTCAGCACGAAGGCGAGCCCGAGAAAGCCGACGCCGCCGCCGGCGAGCAGCAGCGCCCACATCCGGCGCAGTTGGCTCAGCCGCTCGCGCGCGACGTCGGTCCGGGGCGCGTGATGGCGCGCGACGCGCCGCACTAGGCGGATGGCGAAGGCGATCGAGCTGAAGCCGATCAGCAGGCTCGCGCCGCCCAGCCACATCCGCAGCGTCGGATCGAGATCCGGCATGCGCTGCAGGGTCAGCAGCGGGAAGTCGAAGGCCGAATGCAGGGCGAGCGGGCCTGCGAAGATCAGCAGGCGGCTGGAGAGGCGGGCCCAGTCGCGATGATGGCGGTTCGCACCCAGCGCCGTGCCGGCGCGCGCGATGGTCAGATAAGCGCCGGCGATGATGCCGAGCGCGCCGTGGAACGGCACGGTCAGCACGCTGCGCAAGGCGGCCAGCGAGCGCCACATCTCGGCGTGCTGGACGAGATAGGCGAGGTTCTCGTAGGCGGCAAAGCCGAGGCCAACCGCGGCTCCATAGACCACGGTGTCCATCGGATTGGCGAAGGTCCGCCGCTTGGTCGAGGCGACCAGCACGATGGCGATTACCTTGACCGCTTCCTCCGGCAGCGCGACGCCGAAGATCGAATGCATGGCCAGCGCCGCCCACGGGTTGTCCGGGGCCGCGACCATCTTGGCGAAAGGGGCGCGGGCGAGGCCCAGCAGCGAAATGCTGGCCGCGCCGAGCAGGAACGCGGTCCAGACCTGGGCCGGCGGTCCCGGCCGTTCCTCGGCGGCAATGACAAGCCACAGCATCAGCAGCGCCGGGGCGATGGCGGCCGTTCCGATGACCGTGGGTAACGCTTCAATCAGGTACATCGGCGCCGAAAATAGGTCCCCTTGATCCGCTTATCTACATTCACCAATGCGACCATGTGTCATGCGCCTGCTGTCGGCTCGCTTAACAGGCGTGACAGCCTGCGTTCATCCGCGTCGCTGGTGAGGTCAAGAATGCGGAGCGCAATCAATTGCATGGCAGGACATGTTCGTTATCCATGGCAACGGTCGCGCGCCAGATATCGCGGCGCGATTGATGAGCCAGATCAACGAAATGCGCAGGTTTCTTCGATTCACGATGCACGTGTCCCCGCGGGAAGTCCAGAGCAACGCGGGGCCGGCCGGCCGGCTTGGTCACGCTTCGTCGTGCGTGCGCGGGGGTGGCGACGCGATCCGGCGTGCCCGGACCTGCTCAAGCTCCCAGAAGGCGCGCACGAGGCACATGCCCAGGCAGAACACGATGAGCAGCAGCAGGAAGGCCTGATCAACGGCGGGGATCTGTACCATGGCATTGATAAAGCAACGGCCATGCCATGCGTTCCCGTTCCGTCGGTGGCCGCCATTGCGGCCTTCAGTGGGTGGTGAACGGCGGCGGCGCGTTGGGCGCGATGTCGAAGGCGCCGAGGTGGAATTCCTCGCCGATGGATGCGTTCGGCTCGGAATGTTCCGCCATCAGCGTGAACGCAGCCTGCGGGTATTGCTTCCAGATATCGAGATCGCCGGCGGTGATGGTGAGCCAGCCGAACGTGTACATGTAGCGTCCGGGCTCGGTGACCCGGCCGACCCTGTCCCAAGTGATCTTGTCGAGTCTGGTTTTGTCGAGTCCGATCTTGTCGACTGCCATCCGGTCCCCCGATCGCAGGTCTGCAAATGATGTCCGGCACAAGGGCGGACCCTCAAAAGCTGATCCCGGAATGGGGCCGCGATAGGGCAGCGAGGCGGAGGATCAGGCCGATTGCAGCATGGGCGTACGGACAATCAGCCGGACGAGGTCGTCCCGCGACTGCCTTTCGGCGAATTTGACCGCAAAGCCGTGCTCGAATTTGCGGATCACGCGCCCGACGCAGGCGCCGACCGCAAGCGGCGTTCCCATCGGCGGGTCGTACTCGCTGGATATCGCAACGCCGGCCGTGGAAACGTCGATGATGAAGCAGGCATGGGTGCTGCCGTCGGCAAGCGCCAGGAAAGTATGGGCGACCTGCGGAACGAAGCGCGAGTCATTCCGCAGCTCCAGGACGCTGGCGTCCTTCTGCTTCTTCTCGAGCCAGGTCAGCTTTTCCGACATCCGGCGCGCCGGGCCCGCGTCATGTCGAGCTCCATCAGGAAACCCGATTTCAGCGTCGCGCTGATGGTGCACTGGAATTCACCAAAGTCCTGGAAGTAGGAGGTCACGCGCTCGCCGATCTTGCCGACCACGGGAACGTCGACCATCATGCGGAACGGCGAGACGCGGCTGGTGCGGCAGGCGAAGGTACGGAGCTTGCCCTCGCAATCGTACCAGCGCGGCAGCGAGTAGCTGCCGCTCACGGTGACTTGCACTGCACGCTGCCTGAGGAAGTCTGCGACGGACATGGGCGCCAATCGTGTTTCGGAATATTTCGGTAGATCGACGGTAGCGATCAAATTCTAAGCAAATGATACCGGCGCTCGCGAGCAGGGGTAAATTTCTGGTAAATGCGCCGACCGGAGCGCGCGGCAAAGCGCCGCGATTATCAGGCCCGCGATCTCACAATAGCGTCATCCGAGCAGTACCAGCATAGCCAGCGCGCAAAGGGCGAGGGCGAACTTGGTCGTCGTGCAGGTCAGGCTGTCGGGTCGGATCTTTAGTCCCCTCGCTCTTCTGCTCGCCATCGTCGAAACGTTCGCAACGCGCGCGACGCGGCGTGCACTGCCATGGGATCAGGTGCAGCCGCCAAAAGCTCTATGCAAGAAGGAAATCGTGCGACGTGAGTGCGACTTGGCTATGCACAATGACGTCGTTGCCAGGACTGAACGTGATCGTGCTTTCGTGAGTTGTTGGATCGAAAGCAGAGATGCTGAGCTGACTGAGATTTGTGATGCCCAAGGCGCTCACATCAATGTGGTCGGTCCCCGAATTTGATCCTGCCACATCTTGTGCGCCCTGACCAAAATCCTCGATCCTGTCGTGACCGCTATTGAAATTGACGGAACGTGTCGTTGCCGCCTCGCGCTTTGCCAAGAATGGACTGCGCATCACCCCACATGTCATCGTTTCCAGTACCACTGACTAGCTTGTCATTTCCGCCACAGGCATAGTCGGACATGGTCTGTGCATCGCCGATCAGGGTATTGTCGAATGTGCCGGCCGGTTGCTGGGTCGCATCATCACCTGCGATTAACGTGTCATTGCCACCCTGAGCGTTGCCGGACATCGCCAGCGCGTCGCCGTAGGCCAAATTTATGCCGCGCGTGCCCGCTGGCGCACCACCCATGAAAGTGTCGCTGCCGCCCTGGGCGTCATCAGACATGGTTCCACTGGCGTCCCCGAAGAAGGTGTTTCGACCTCCGCCGGCCGTGAAGGCATCGTTTCCGCCCGCGGCATGACCAAACATATTGCCCCCGGCGTCACCATAGAAGGTGCTCACGAAATCGGCGGCAAAGCCGCTCGTCGTGAAAGCGTCATCGCCGCCCCGGGTATGATCCGACATGTCGCCGCCGGCGTCGCCGTAGTAAAAAAACTAAAAGGGTTCAAGCCGCTCACCGTGAAGGTGTCATCACCGCCCACGGCGCGGCCGGTCAGGCTGCCTCCGGCGTCGCCGTAGAAATGGTTGTTGTTCTCAAAGCCGGTCGTCGTGAATGTATCGTTGCCGCCCGCGCAACGGTCCGACATGTTGCCGCCCGCGTCGCCGTAGAAGATCAGGTCGGAATTCGCCACGTTGGCGCTGAATGTGTCATCACCGCCATGGGCACGGTCCGACATGCTGCCGCCCGCGTCGCCGTAGAAAGTGGTCTGCGGTTTAATGGCGGGGGAGCCTCTGAATGCTTCGAAACTGTCGTTGCCGCCTTCGGCGTGGCCGGACATGTTGCCTCCGGCATCGCCGTAGAAAGTGATATGCGGTGCAACTGCGCCAAGGGCAGGAGCGGCCTCACCAGTGTCATCGCCGCCGCGCGCGTAACCGGATATGTTTCCGCGAGCGTCCCCATAGAAGGTGCTGTCAGTGAAGGCGAGATCCGTGAAGCGATCGTTGCCGCCAACGGCATGATCGAGCATATCCCGACCCGCGTCCCCAACGAAGTTGTCGATGGAGTTCACACCACCGGTAAAGGTGTCGTTGCCGCCGGTGGCGTGATCGCGAATATCCTGACCAGCATCGCCGACAAGAAAGTTGGTTGCGTTCGCGAGGCCAATCAAAACGTCATCGGTACCCACCTGATGGTCAATGAGACTACCAGAAATAATTGGAATGCGCTTGGCCATGAACACCTCCCGTTAAACGTCCCAGTTTTCAAATGCAAACCTGCATGCCGGCGGAAACGAGAGGTTTCGCGCAATGAGCCGAGCAAATCGGATGGCTTCGCTGAAGCGAATGTGCCGGATGAGCCGGATGAGCCGTCGCTGACAGGCTGTGCTGCGCCAGACTCCGGGGCGCAGCATGAGAAAGCTCTCAGGCGCATCTTCCGTGTCGGTACGAACGGTCAGCCTCCGCTTGGCCGGACTAAGCTCTTTGTCGGATCGATCTTGTTTCGGAGCATATGCAGGCACCTTGGCGATCTTGCCGTGTGAATAAAGAGCGCGATGACGCGTGATCTTGCCCAATGCCCACAAATTGTATACTTCTAGATTTAAAAGTATATGGCGAATTTAATCAAAATATAATACGGCCTTTAATTGAGGTCGCGTGATGGCCCTTGAAATGAGGCGGGCCCAAATCCGTCGTGCGTTGACGCTTGGTCCGAATTCGCAGCGGCTGATGTCCGATAAGGCCGTGGCCCGCTCGCAACCGCGGCCTGCCAGTTAGCCAGAGCACGTGATCCTCCAGCGATTTCGTGTGTAGGAACTTCAGAACGCGGGCATCCAAGGGCTCGAGGCTCTGCAGCAGCTTGATGAATTCCGGCCGACTGGGGTCCACCGCATTCGCCAGCAGGCGAGACCAGAGGGAGCGAAGCTCGTCTCGGCTCTCTGCCTCCGCCGCGCTAAGGAGCGGAATTGCGATTTGCTCCGGCGTAGCTGATCGGTCCTTGACGTCGCGATCACGCAGGATGTTGTCGGTCTCCCTCGCGATCGCATCCAAATTTCGTTTACGGGCGTGTGATAATCGGTCACCCATCAGGAAGTTGTACGCGTCCGCGACGGTCGGGCTGATCGCCCGGGCGCCGTCCCGCACAAGGTCGACCATCTTCCCGGTCGTCTTTGCGGTCTCCTCAATCGCCTTTTCGTACGGCGTCGGATCGTCGGACATCGGCAGCCTCCCATTGGGGCAAAGCTTAGAGACATTCGCGTGCGCCACAAACGCCCACTAAGATCCACTCACCGTTTTCGCTTCCTGGACGCCGGAACTTAAGGCCAGCCATTGGGTTCAGCGCTGACAATCTCAGGCCGAGCAGCGAGCCACCATATCCGCAGTCGTTCTGCCTCACAGGCAGACGTGCGTGGCCATTCTGGACCAGACTGAACCTTTACGCTGACCGTTCAGACCAATGGATATCCGGGATTTTGCTCATCCCTCTCGGGGCTGGAACGCCGCCGCCTGCTCTTTATTTTAAGCGGGCGGCGTTTTCTTGTGGCGTTCCTCAATCTCGCGGTGTTTCGCCCTGCCAGCAGGCAAGAAAACGGCTCCAGTGGAGGCTGCAGGCTGGAGCCGCCATTGCCGTTGTGGTCTGCGGGCACATCGCGTGCCGACAGCCACGCTATGAACTGCGCAGCTCGATCGGCCCGGACCGCAACGCTGTGCGATCCGAACCGATCGGCGTTGTGCGCGCGGATCTAGCTGCAGCTCAGCGGCAACGGCTGGCCGGGATGCAGCTCGTACCAATCGTAGCAATCCGGATAGGCGCCGTAGAATCCATATCCAGAGCGGTAGCGGTCATAGTGGTGAAACGCGTGCTGGCGAAGGCCGCCGGTTGCGGCATGGCCGTCGAAGCCGAGATGCTCGCCGCCGAACCGAGCACCGCCACCGAATCCGCCCTCATGCCCCATGCCGCCGAAGTGCGCGCCGCCGCCAAAGCCGGCGTGTGCACCGCCGCCGAAGCCGCCGTGGCCGCCGCCGCCACCGCCGCCGCCGCCGCCGTGCGCGTCGGCCGCGCTGACGGCTAGCGTCGAAGCGAGTGCTGCTGTTGCCAGAATCATGATGGCTCGTTTCATGGAAAGCTCCTCTCGTGTTGAGCTGCCCGGCCATCCCTGAGCCCGCTTCCGCGTCATGCCGTGCGCGCGAGGCTGCTGATGACTGGGCGTGTGATGCAAGAGAGGTAGGAGCGATGCACGGCAATCCCACTGAATTCGGCGTCATACATTAGGCACGCTCCGCGCGAAGGTGATCGGGCCGCGCGTGGTGGCGGCGTACGAAGGGAGCGGGCTGAATGGACCAACCCGCTCCCTGTCATTCGATATACGGCGGCCGGCGGCGTCATCCGCACGGACGCGTCGGCGCGATCAGAGGCTGCCCGTGCCGGGCTCGCAAGGCACGTTGTTGCCGGTCCACGGCGCAGTGGCGAAGGCGCCGACGCGCGGCGCCGGAACGCAGGCGCGTTCGCCTGGATAATAGAAGGGCGCGCTCGTTGCGACCGTATCGGCTTCCACGGCGGGCTGCCGCACGACGCCGTGATGCTCGCGCGCCATCACGGGCCCGCCGAGCATGGCTGCTGCAATCAGTCCCATCGACAACAGTTTGGACGTGGTCATTCGCTCTCTCCATTGATGACATCAGGCCGAACCAAGCCGGCTCGCCATCGAGGTACGAATGATCGGGCACGATTCAAACGCACGAATTGCTCACTCGCGTTCAACGGCGTGTGAGCCGATGCGGCGTCGCAACCACGATCGTGCGAATGTACAACATCCGTGGCCCCTGAAACTACAGCGCGTGCGTTAAGGGCATATGTTCGATCCAGCGCAGTTCGCAGCGGAGCCCGCAGGAGGATCACGACATTGGCAACACGTATCGTCCTTGCATTTGCGCTGCTCGTGAGGCGAGCCGTCCGCAACATGAACTGGAATTCAATGGCAGCGCCCGTGCGGCAAGCCTATCTCGCACCACAGCGAGTGGCCGGCATCAGGCGGCGCCAGGGCCGCGGGTTCGGCGTGCGCGGACGCCGAACATGACGCTGCGCGCCGCTGAACCGATGCTTCCTCACCGCGCGCCAAAACGCCGCGCGGAACGTGGAGCGAAGATCATGAGCCGGATTCTCCTGATCGAGGACGATGCCGAAACCGCCGAGGCGATTGTCGCCGAGCTCGCCGATCGCGGCTTCGAGGTGCAGTGGGCCGGCGACGGTGTCGACGGTCTCGACCGTGCCCGTGCGTCGAGCCCGGATGCCATGATCGTCGATCGCATGTTGCCGGGAATCGACGGGCTGACTGTCATCGAGGCGCTGCGCAGGGACCATGTCAGGACGCCCGTCCTGGTTCTGAGCGCGCTCGGCGCGGTGGACGACCGGGTGCGCGGACTGCGCATGGGGGGAGACGATTATCTCACAAAGCCGTTCGCGATCATCGAGCTGGTCGCACGGATCGAGGCGCTTCTGCGCCGTCCGACCGACAGCCGCGAGACCATGCTGCATGTCGGGCCGCTCGAGCTCGATTTGATCGAGCGGACCGCGCAACGCGGCGAACGCAAGCTCGACCTGCTGCCGCGTGAATTCCGCCTGCTCGAATACATGATGCGCCGGAACGATCAGTTGCTGACGCGCGCGATGCTGCTCGAGGAGGTCTGGAATTACAAGTTCGTTCCGGCGACCACGAACCTGATCGACGTGCATATGGGCCGGCTTCGCCACAAGGTCGACGGTCCCGGAGAGATGCAGCTCATCCACAACGTTCGAGGCTCCGGCTTCGTCCTGCGCTCGCGGCAATAGGGACGGACGATGCACCAGATACAGTTGATCCGCTCCAGCACGTTCCTCTGGGCTCTGGCTGTGGCCGCCGCGTTTGCGCTGTTCGTGGCCGGCCTGTTCGCGTTCATCTACTGGAAGCTCGACGATTATCTGGTCGCGCGATCCGATCGCATGATCGCCACGCAAATTCACTTCATCGCAGACCTGCCGCCGGCTCGCCGCATCAGCGCCATCGCGGATCATCTCGCGCAGGATTCCAGGGGCGTGCAGTACGCGGGACTGTTCGATGCCGCCGGCGCCAGGCTTGCCGGCAACATCGACCGCGTGCCGCGTGAGCTGGGGCTGGACGGAGCAGTGCAGGGCGTGCGGTTGGATCTGCTCGAAAAGCCGGCGGTCCATGTTCCGGTCGTCAGGGCGGTCGGTAGGCGTCTCGATGACGGCGATGTCCTCGTGATGGGACGGAACGTGGACGAGACGCGCGAGATATCGAGCGTCGTGGGGGAGGCCCTGGCTCTGGGCCTGCTGCCGGCCTTCAGCCTCTGCCTGCTGGCCGGAGTCTGGCTGAGCGTCCGCGCCCAGAGGCGCGTCGAGGAGGTCAACCAGCGGATCCAACGGATCGTGGCCGGCGAGCTGCGCGAGCGGCTTCCGGAGGGCGGCACGGACGATTCCTTCGCGCGGTTGGCCAGGATCGTGAACGGCATGCTCGACGAGATGGAGACTATGATCAATGCGCTTGCCGGCGTCGGCAACGACATCGCTCACGATCTCAGAACTCCGCTGACGCGCGTCCGTCTTGCGCTGGAGCGTGGGCGAACGCATGCGGCAACGCTGGAAGAGCTCCAGGAGATTGTCGATAAGGCTATCGCCGGCATCGACCAGTCGCTCGCGATTGTCACCGCCCTGCTGCGCCTGACCGAGATCGAGAACAGCCGTCGCACGGCCGGCTTTGGCGACGTCGCGCTCGACGAGATCCTGAGGGAGGTGTGCGACGTCTATGAGCCGATCGCCGAGGACAAGCGCATCGCGCTCGGTGTCGTCACCGAGCGCAATGTGCAGGTGTGGGGCGACCGGGACCTGCTGTTCGAGGCGGTCGCCAATCTCGTGGACAATGCCGTCAAGTTCACGCCATCAGGCGGACGGGTGGAACTCGCTCTGGAGGCGGAGGACGACACGGCGCTCGTGCGCATACGCGACACCGGCCCCGGCATCAGCGAGCAGGAGCGTGAGGCGGTGCTGCGGCGGTTCTATCGCTCCGAGAAGATGCGCAACACGCCGGGTGTCGGGCTCGGACTGAGCCTGGTCGCCGCCATCGTCAAGCTGCATGGCTTTCGGCTGATCATCGGTCCGGCGCCCGGAGGGCGGATCGAGATCCTTGCTTGGACCGGACGGACGGGCAAGGCCGCCACACGCCGGTCGCGGACACTGCTGCACGCAGACGCGGACGAGATGGGATGAGCCAGATAACGCGCGATGCTTTCGAGATCGACCAACCGGCCTGGAGTGTGGGAGTGACAGATGCAGACTAGCCACGAAGTTACGAGCAACAATCCCCCCGCCGCGTCGCTTGCACCGGTGCCGGTGCCATTCCTCACCGCGTATTCCGCGGCGATCAGGCGCTACGAGCTTCTCGAGCCGGGACAGGAGCAGCAGCTTGCACATCGCTGGCAGCAGACGCGGGACAAGAGCGCGGCGGATGCGCTCGTCACCAGCCATCTCAGGCTCGCGGCCAAGCTGGCGCGCGGCTACAAGGGATACAGCCTTCCGCTGGTCGATCTGATCGCAGAGGCGAATCTGGGCCTCGTGATTGCGGCGTCACGCTTCGAGCCCGGCCGCGGCGCGCGATTCTCGACCTATGCGGTCTGGTGGATCAAGGCCGCCATTCACGAGTACATCCTGCGGTCCTGGTCCCTCGTCAAGATCGGGACGACCGCCGCGCAGAAGAAGCTATTCTTCAAACTCCGCAGCGAGATCAGGAAAGCCACTGGCAGCGTGATGACCGGGCTCACACCCGACGGTCGCCGAATTGATTGCCGCGAAGCTTGCGGTGACCGCGCGTGACGTGATTGAGATGGACGCGCGGCTGCATGGCGACTTGTCGCTGAATGCGCGCGTCGGCGACGACGACAGTGGAACCGAGCTGGAAGCCTTACTGGTCGACGGGGCGGTCGACGCTGAGACGGTGCTGGCCGATCACGAGCAGACGGAGCATCGTGCCAAAGCCTTGCATATTGCGTTGGGCGGGCTTGCGGCGCGGGAACGTCACGTCTTCGAGGCGCGGCGGCTGAGGGAATGCCCTGTTACGCTCGATCAGCTGGCCCACGAATTGTCCATATCCAGCGAACGGGTTCGGCAGATCGAGATGCGCGCCTTCGCCAAGGTCAAGCGGGCGGTGACGCTCGCTGCGCAGGATGCGCCACGCGGCACCGCATGGAGAGTTTGAATTCGTTTTCATTTGAACGCGGGGCCGACCGTTCTCATCTGTTCGACGATCCGGCGTAACTCGCTCCAGGCAGACCACCATGGGAATTGTTCGCTTCGCGCTCCGGCTTCCGCACACATTCTATGTGCTTGCGGCGCTGATCCTGTTTCTCGGCGGCATCGCGATCCGGTCGATGCCGACAGATATCTTCCCGGAGATTCGGATCCCCGTCGTTACGGTCATCTGGAGCTACACCGGCCTCTCGACGCCGGAGATGGAGCAGCGCGTCAGTACCTACAGCCAGTATTCGATCAGCGCCAACGTCAGCGGTATCAAGAACATCGAGGCGCAGACCCTCAACGGGCTGTCGATTCAGAAGATCTACTTTCAGCCGGACGTCAATCTCGATCTTGCGATCGCGCAGATCGTCTCGGCGACCAACGCCATCCGCGCTCTGATGCCGCCGGGCATCCAGCCGCCGATCATCGTGCAGTTCAATGCCTCGAGCGTGCCGGTGCTCCAGCTCAGCCTCGAGTCGAACAGTCTCAATGAGCAGCAACTCTACGACTTCGGCATCTACCGGGTCCGTCAGCAGCTGGCTCCCGTTCCAGGCGTGACCTTGCCCACACCTGCCGGCGGCAAATACCGCCAGATCATGGTCGATATCGATCCGAACAAGTTGCTGTCGCGCGGATTGACGCCGCTCGACATCGTCAATGCGGTGAACACCCAGAATCTGACGTTGCCGACCGGCACGACCAAGATCGGCGACACCCAGTACACCGTTCGCACCAACGCGACGCCGGGCACGATCCAGGATCTCAACATGATCCCGGTCAAGTTCGCGAACGGGGCCACGATCTTCCTGAAGGATGTCGCCCAGGTCCGCGACGGCGCTCAGGTCCAGCAGAACATCGTGCGCGAGGACGGCCACCGCGCGGTCCTGCTCAGCGTTATCAAGAACGGAAATGCCTCTACGCTCGCCGTCGTCAACGGCGTGAAGGCGGCCTTGACGTCGATCCGCGCGTCGGCTCCGGCGGGGCTGAAGATCAACGAGCTGTTCGATCAGTCGATATTCGTCACCCATTCGGTCAATGGCGTGCTGCGCGAAGGTGCTATCGCTGCTGGCCTGACAGCGCTGATGATCCTGGTGTTTCTGGGATCGTGGCGATCGACGCTGGTTGTCCTGATCTCGATCCCGCTGGCGATGCTGTCCTCGCTGATCGTCCTCTATTTCCTCGGCGAGACCCTCAACACGATGACACTCGGCGGGCTTGCCTTGGCGGTCGGTATCCTCGTCGACGATTCGACGGTGACGATCGAGAACACGCACCGGCTCTGGACAGAGGAAGGCATGCCGTTGTCGGAAGCGACCCTGCATGGCGCCGCCGAGATCGCGGTGCCGACGCTGGTGTCGACGCTCGCGATCAGCTGCGTGTTCACCTCGGTCGTATTTCTGGAGGGGCCGGCCAAATATTTGTTCACGCCGCTTGGCCTCGCCGTGGTGTTCGCAATGCTGGCGTCCTACGGGCTATCGCGGACGCTCACGCCGATCACTATCGGCCTGCTGCTGAAGGGGGAGCGACGCCATGGTGAGGGCGAGCGCCCGTCGGGGATCTTCGCGCGCGCCTCCGCAGCATTCGAGCGCGGCTTCGAGCGCCTGCGCGATGGGTACTCGGATCTCCTGCTGAAAGTGCTGCGGCTTCGCGCCGTCGTACCCGTCGTCGCCGTGCTGGTGCTGGCGCTCGGAGCCACCATGTTCGCCTATGTCGGCAGGGATTTCTATCCCCTGATCGACGGCGGCCAGATCCAGCTTCATGTCCGCGCGCCCGCGGGCACGCGCATCGAGCGCACCGAGGCGATCTTCCAGGCGGTCGAGGACAAGATCCGTGAAGTCATTCCGGAGCATGACCGGGCGCTGATCGTCGACAATATCGGTCTCCCGGCGCGGGCCTACAATCTCGCATTCACCGACGGCTCCACGATCGGGGTGAACGACGGCACAATTCTGGTGTCGCTGAAGGACGGGCACAAGCCGACTGCGGATTACGTCAGGAAGCTGCGGCAGGTGCTGCCATCGGCATTCCCGGAGGACACCTTTTATTTCCAGGCGGCCGACATCGTCACGCAGATCCTGAACTTCGGTCTCCCGGCGCAGATCGATGTCCGCACGGTCGGGTACGGCGCTAACAACCTGGCCGTGGCCAAGGAGCTGCAGAAGAGACTGGCGGAGATCCCCGGAATAGTCGACGCGCATCTGCAGCAGGAGGTCGATGCTCCGGCGTTCTATGCTGACATTGACCGCACCCGCGCGGCGCAGCTGGGTCTCAATGCGAGCACGGTGGCGACCAACATCAATGTCAGCCTCAGCTCGTCCGCGCAGGTCTCGCCGAATTTCTGGACCGATCCGACATCAGGCATCCCGTATTACCTGGCTGTGCAGACGCCCGAATACAGGGCCAACTCGCTAAACGCACTGAGCAACACGCCGGTGTCGGCCTCGCTTGCCGCAAGCGGGCAGACGGTGCCCGGCCTGCTCAGCAATGTCGCCACCTTCAAGCGGGGCACCGTTCCCACCAATTCGAACCAGGTGAATGTCCAGTCGGTGTTCGACGTCTATGCGAGCGTCCAAGGCCGGGATCTCGGCAGCGTCGCGGCCGATATCGAGAAGGTGACGTCGAACCTCCAGAAGCAGTTGCAGCCGGGCAATTCGATTCAGGTTCTGGGACAGATCCAGAGCATGCATCAGTCGTTCCGCGATCTTGGAATCGGACTGCTGTTCGCCGCCATCCTGGTCTACCTGCTGATGGTCGTGAACTACCAGAATTTTGGCGATCCTTTCGTCGTCATCCTGGCGCTGCCGGCGACATTCTGCGGCATTGTAACGATGCTGTTCATCACTGGTACCACGCTGAACGTGCCCTCGCTGATGGGAGCCATCATGGCGATCGGCGTCGCCTCGGCAAACTCCATCCTGCTCGTGACCTTCGCGCGTGACGAGCAGTTGAAGGGACACACGGCCTTACAGGCGGCGCTCAGCGCGGGCCGAACGAGGATCCGGCCCGTCCTGATGACCGCGGCCGCGATGATCGTGGGCATGATCCCGATGGCGATTGGCGGGCCGGGCGAGGAGCAGAATGCCGCGCTCGCGCGGGCAGTCATCGGCGGCCTGCTGTTCGCAACCCCGACCACCTTGCTGATCGTGCCTTATCTCTTCGCCGTGCTGCGCAAGGGTAATGACGGCAAGCCTCGCCCTGACGTTGCCGCGGTGGCAGAGCAGGTTCGGACCAACGTTCCGGAAGTTCGGGTGGCGACAGTCAAGCCAAGCGGCAACATCATGAAGGTGAGCTTGCCGGCGACGACGACTGCGTTCGAAGCGGCCAACATTTTCGCGCGGACCAGCGGCTATATCGAGAAGCGCTATGTCGATATCGGCGATCGGGTCAAGAAGAGCGATCTCCTCGCGGAAATCACCGCGCCCGAGCTGGACCAGCAGATCGCGCAGGCGCAGGCGACGCTCGCCCAGAACCAGGCTGCCCTTCAGCAGGCGCAGGCGAGCCGGGAGCTGGCCGACGTCACCAATTCGCGGGACAGCAATCTCGTCAAGCAAGGCTGGTTGACGGCGCAACAGGGCGACAACGACCGACTCACCCTGCGCGCGCAGCAGGGTGCGGTGGGCGTCGCCCAGTCGAACATCACGGCGCAGGAGGCGCAGATTCGCGTCCTCCAACAGGAGAAGGCTTACCAGCGCGTGGTGGCGCCGTTCGACGGCGTGGTCACCCAGCGCAACGTGGACAATGGCAGCTTGGTGCAAGCAGGCTCCACCTTTATGTTCACGATGATGCATTCCGACGTGGTCCGAACTCAGGTTTTCGTACCGCAGGACGAGGCGTTCGGAGTTGGGCCGGGCGTCGATGCGGAAATCCGCGTCCCCGAGATTCCGGGGCGGACGTTTGCAGGCAAGGTTACGCGGATCGCGACCGCGCTGCAGCCGGGTAGCCGGACGCTGCTGACCGAGATCGACGTCCCCAATCCCGATGGCCTGCTCAGTCCCGGGATCTATTGCACCGTCGAATTGTCAATCCCGCGCAGGACGCCATCAGTGACGATTCCCTCCGACGCGCTCGTCTTCGATCAGAACGGCCTCCATGTCGTGGTCGTACGGAACGGCACGGTTCAATTTCAGCAGGTCTCGATCTCCCGGGACTTCGGTACCACGGTGGAAGTGCGAGACGGCGTGCAGGCCGGCGATCAGGTCGTGCTCAATCCGGCGGTCAGTCTGGCGGAGGGCAGCAAGGTCACCGTTGGCAAGACCGAGGTGAGTTAGGGATACGGAAATGATGCGGATCGCACTCGCAACGGTGATGGCTCTCCTGCTCGCCGGTTCTCCGGGCCACGCACAGGTCGCAACGACCGGCAGCACGGCAATGGATCTGCCGACGGTGCCGGGCGCGATCGTGATTTCGCCGCTCAACAGTCCGGGACCGTTTTCGGCGACGACCGTGCCGGGTGCTCCGGATACGACGCTGGCGCCTGTTCCGCTCGCTTCGGATCCGACCACGCCGGGGACGGTCGTCGTCTGCGCTCCACCGTCGTCATCGCCGGCGCCGGTGCCGGCGACTCCGACGGTATCGGCCACGGGCCTTTCGACATCGGGCATCGCAGCTCCGATCCTGCTGGCCATGGGACAGAACGGCAGCTCCATCGGGACTGTCTCCGCCGCTACGCCGGCGGGAACAGGTACGAGTGTCGCATGCAGCTCAACGCCGGGAGGGCAGATGACAAGCGCTGCGTCCCTGCCGCTTTCGGTACCGCAAGTGGCTGCAAGCCCCGCGCCTGGCACGATCCTGGCAGACATCGGCGGCGCCGGCGGCACTGGCATAGACCCGAACGTCGCCGTTGTGCCCAGCCCAAACAGCTCGGCCTGCGCGGAAGGGGTCTCGATGAATCTGGCGGAGCCTGCGACGGTGTTGCCGGCCAACGCCTCAGGCGCAGCACCGACGCCGGGCGTGTCGCCGATCCTTCCGCCGGGATGCTGAGGCGGAATTGCAGGGCATCACACCGCATTCGCCCGTCATGTTGCCGGGCGTAGCTTGCGGACTTCGGCATCCGGCGGAAGCATCGTTCCACCGTCCTTATATTTCCAGTCCACCATGACCGCCTTGTTGCCCCTGACCGTGGTGCGGCCGACGAATGTCCCCATCGTGCTCTGATGGTCGATGGAACGCCAGGCCGCCGGTCCAAACGGCGTATCGAAGCTGGCATTGCCAAACCCGTCCGCCATCGTTTCCGTATCGAGGCTCCCGAGGCGCTCGATCGGAGCGACGATGGAGCTGATCATGGCGTGACCGACCACGGAGCCCATGGTGGGAGGCTCGCCATATCGCGAGGAATAGGCCGACGCGAAGGAGCTGTTGGCCTGATCCAGGATCTCGGTCACGGGGTATCCGGTCACGATCCATCCTTTCGGCGCGTCCTCTCCGAGCGGATGGAGGTATTCGGGCTCGCCTGTCGTGAACGACACAACGTCTCGCCCTTCGAACAGGCCGCGATCATTACCTTGCCGGACGAATTTCGTGAGATCGGGCCCGAAGGTGACATTGAGGATCGCTTCGGGATTCTGCTGAGCGAGGGCGTTCACGACAATGCCGGCGTCGATGGCGCCCAAGGGCGGCCACTGACTGCCAACGAATTGGACGTCGGGTCGACGTTGGCTGAGAAGCTGCATGAACCACCTCACGGCCGACTGCCCGTACTCGTAGTTCGGAGCGATCGTCGCCCATCGTGTCGCCTTGAGTTGTGCTGCCTCCTCCACCAGCATCGCTGCCAGCATGTATGTCGAGGGGCGGAGCCTGTAGGAATATCGATGTCCCCGCTCCCAGACGAGGGCATCCGTGAGCGGCTCGCTTGCGACGAACAAGACTCGATTCTGCCGGGCAAAGTCGCTGACCGCGAGGCCCACATGCGACAGATAGGCACCTGCCAGCAGATCGACCTCGTTCCTGCGCACGAGCTCTTCCGCCGCGCGGATTGCGACGCTGGGTTTGCCTTCGTCGTCCCGGCTGATGACCTGCAGCTCTCGCCCGAGAAGGCCTGCTTTCGCGTTGACCTGCTCGACCGCCAGTTGCCAGCCGCGACGATAGGGCAGGGTGAACGCAGGTGCGCCGCTATAGGAGTTGATCTCGCCGATCCTGATCGGTCGAGTGCCCTGCGCACGGATCAGGCCGGGCGAAAACACCGAAGCGCCGATGCCGGCCAGAATCTGTCGTCGAGAGATGTTCATCGAGCAAGTCCGCAAGATGGAGTGATGGGTCATTTTGGCAGTGCAGGACAAGTTGTCTCGGCCGAGCCTAGCAACCTAGTGGCAGGTGCAAGACGCGGGCCGGTCGCTGTCGCATGTCGAAAGTGAGATGCCCGGTATTTCAGCCAGAGCGCGGGCGAAGGCGAGCGCGGGAAGATCGATCTCCTGATCGAACAGAGCGCTGACCGGACCGACGAGATCAAGGGCGGTCTGCTGACGGCTCGATCCAGCCATGATCCTTGCCCACGCCGCCGCAACCTTCAGCTCGTAGAAGCGGCATTGCTGGTCTCGGGCCACGGATAGTCCCTCGGCAAGCAGCAATTCGGATCGAGAAAGGTCGGAAGGGCCATTGGCCAGGAGAATTTCAGCCTTGATCCTTAACATCCTTAACAGGTCGGCAAGGCACCACAATTGCCGGCCTTGCCGCGACATGGACAAGGCCTCTTCCACCGCGGCCAGCGCCTGCGCAGCCTCGCCTCTCGCGAGCAGGCCTTCGGCGAGCGATCCGAGAAACTCGGGATTGCGCATCAGCCATCCGTTCTCGGTCCGCGCTTTCAGGCCGCTGCGCAGCAGCGCAATTCCGTCGTCGTGATTGCCTTGCAGGACCAGCAATTGTCCCTTCAGGCAAGACGTCCAACTGGTCCAGAAAGCTTCCCCTCGCGTGTGACGAGCTCGAGAAGGGAGGATATCGCCTGATCAGCGGCAGCGAGATCATGCGTCATCAGCGCGATGGGGCAGACGGCATTCCGGAGTGCGTAGGCGATCGCAAGCTTGTCCTTCTCACGCTCGGCCTCCTGGAGGCATTCGGCGGCCAGGGATCTGCTCTGGGCGATCTTTCCCTGCAACAGCAGGACGCGCGCCAACATCGCCTTGGCAAGAACGCTCTGGTTCAGCAGAAACCACATCTGGTTCACACCGCCGTTCAATCCGTGAGCCGATTGGTCCAGCGACAGAGTCAGTTCGCGCCGCGCATCCTCCTGCGCGCCAAAGAAATGGCTGGCGGCGCCGATCAGGCGACGGCCTACCGCCTCGTTGGCGGTATTTTCCGTGCGCAGTGCGATATCGAGGTAGCGTTCGCCGACCTCCTTGGCCGCGGCATATTGACCAGAGTTGAGGTTATAGCTCCACAAAGTCCAGACCGCCTTGAGCTGAAGCTCGAGATCGGACAATTCCTCGGCGAGCACGAGGCCGATGCTCAGCGCCGCCTTCATGCGATCCGCCGATGCCGTCGTGTTGAGAAGTGAGAATCCAAGGGCGACATAGAGCTGCGCCTTCAGCTTCGGAACGCAGCTGAACCCGGGACTGAAATGTGCAAGCGCATGCTCAATCCGTGTCGAACATTCCACGAAGGACAGCAGCTGCATCCATACCGGAACGAAGCCGGCCGTCAGCTCGATTCCAAGCGCGGTATCGCCACCGGGCGAGAACGCCCAATCGAGCGCCGCATGCACGTTTCCGATCTCCTGGGCGAAACGGGAGATGTCGTCGGGAGCGGGAGAGGCATCGCCGAGCGGCGCGATGATCTGCCTGAGAAAGCCGGCCTGCCGTTTGGCCACCTGTTCGACGAGGCCTGCGTCCGCGAGCTTCTCCAGCGCATAGGCGCGGGTGCTCTCCAGAAGGCGCCATCGTCCTTCGAACGAGGGGTCGAGCGACACTAGCGATTTCCCGACCAGATTGAGCAGCGTTTCGATGACGTCCGACCGGGACAAAGTGTCGTTCATCATCGCGCTGGCCGCATCGAGCGTGAAGCCGGCAGGAAACACCGCAAGTTGGCAAAGCAGGTTCTGCTCTCCCGGGGGCAAGAGGTCATAGCTCCAGTCCAGTGTCGCCCGCAGGGTCTGGTGGCGTGGCAACTGATCGCGGCGGCCGCCGTTGAGGAGTTCGAAGCGCTTGTCGAGGCGAAGCAATACAGTGTTTACGCCGAGATTGGCGGCGCGGGCCGCGGCAAATTCCAATGCGAGCGGAATGCCATCAAGCCGACGACAGATGGCGGCGATTTTCTGAAGCTCCTCAGCGCCTGCGGCGAAGCTTGCGCGCAGGGCCCGCGTTCGCGTGACGAACAGCTGCACAGCGCTTTCCCGGAGCAGCAGGTCGGGATCGTGCACATCGGGACCAGGAACCGACAGCGCCGGAATGGCCGCAACGTATTCGCCGTCGATACGGAGGCCTTCGCGGCTGGTCGCGAGGACCGTGACGTTCGGACAATAGCGCAGCACGGCGCTGGCGATCTGCGCGGCCGCTTCGATCACATGCTCGCAATTGTCCAGGACAAGAAGCAGACGGCGGGTCCCGATGCCTTGCGCAATGCTCGCGGCCGAGACTTCCTTGTCATTCGAGACGAGCTTGAGTGCACGGGCGCATGCGGATGCCGCAAGTGCCGCATCCTGCAGGGTCGCGAGTTCGACCAGCACGACGGAATCGTTGAAAGTGGAGGCGACGCTGCGCGCGAGCTCGATTGCCAGCTTCGTCTTTCCGATGCCGCCGGGCCCAACCAGGGTCACGGCCCGATATGCCGATAGCACATCAGCCAATTGTCTCAGACAGTCTTCGCGTCCGATGAGAGGCGCGCGGATGCTCGGCAGGTTGCTGGAAAAGGGTGCATCGGCCGGCACCGTGACAGGTGCGGCCAAAGGGTAGTCCAGATGCCCGCTTCGCCAGGTCCCGGCGAGTATGTATCCGCGGCCCGAAACCGTTTTGAGGAGATTGCGATCCTCGCCAAGCGCCTTGCGGACGGCCGAAATATGAACCTGAAGCGTGTTGTCTTCGACGGTCAGGCCCGACCAGACGCTCCCGATCAAATCGTCTTTGGTAACCAGGAGACCCACTGAGCCGACCAGCTTCTCGAGAATCTCGAACGCGCGGCTGCCGATTGGTACGGTGACATTGTCGTATCTTAGCTCTCTCCGTTGGCAATCGATGAGCCAATGTCCGAAAGAGTAAGTGCGATCGACCGGCGATGACATCGGGGGTCCGTGAATCAATTTCGCTGCCGTGATCCGGCGGAAATCACGAGCTCGCCCTTGAGATCACCGCCCCTTGGCAGAATTTGATAGCGTCGATGCGCTTGGGTCTCCTACAGGGGAGGTTGTCGGCGTGTCAAGAAGGCCCACTCAGTCGCCGGCGCTTCGTTCATCGTCGATGCTGGCACCCGACGCGTTCGTGTTCGATACACGAATTCGTGACGAGGTCGGGCGTGTGTCAGATTGGGAGAGGCGTTCGGAAGGAGGCTGATGCCATCAGTGAAGGCATCATTCGCTCACATCGCCGGGAGACGTCAGCGCAACAACTCCTAGGCACGATGCTTCGAGGAGACGTGCACCAGTCGCAAGAACGGCGGCCTGATCGTGAGCCGCCGTCCTTCCTACCGCCGAGGGCCAAAATCCGAAACGTTGAGAGGATCAATTTCCAGTCGGCGTCAACCGGACTTGCTCCGGTTCGGGAGCTCAGTAGCCCGACGTGGGCTCGCAGGGCGGCCGGCGCCAGGGAGCGGTTGCGTAAGCGCCGACGTCGGGAGCACGGGCGCAGCCGCGCTTGGAGGTGACAGGCACGCGCTGAGCCGACGCATAGGCCTCGACATTGGTACGCTTCGCGTTGCCTTCGCGAGCCATCGCAGGGGAGGCAATCATGGCTGCGACCACGAATCCGGCCGACAAGAGCTTCAGTGTAGTCATCGAACATCTCCTTGAGAAAGCGACGCCGGGAACGTCTCGGCCCGCTCGCGGGACATACGCATGTGCGCGCCGGATCCGCAGTGTTGATCGAACGAATATTTTCGTCTTTGCACGGAGTCGTCGCGGCGCGTTGACCTCAGACATCGACGGCCCATCCGACAAGGAGGTTCGCGCACTAGTCAGGCGAATGCTTTCCGTGCCGAGGCGCGCGAAGATTGCGAGCGCATTGCACGTTTCCAGATACCGAAGAACTGTTAAGTTTTGCAGTTGTCGGAATCGATGTGATCGGCCTTGCTTCGAAGCCGGCAGGGTGCGCCGCATGGCGCGGTCGCACTCCCGGACTGCGGACACCATCATTTGCACCTGGCAGAACGCAGGATGCTCGATTGCCGTGTCTCGTCATCGGTGCCAGCTGCGGTTGTGAAGGTGGCCCGCGGCGAAGACGGGCGCGGCGCCACCGGGCCGCTCGAGGCCCATTCGCCCGGCCGGCGTCAGCGCGCCACCATTCAGCACGTCGCGATCGGGGTACATCGATGCAAAGGCGGCTGGCTCCTGATCGGCGAAGGACCAGGCTGCGGATGCGGATGATATCGTTGCCGTTGAGAGTAGCGCAGCGGCGATTAGGATTCTGAATACGCTCATAGCGTTTCTCCATTGTTTGCTCTGTGCGGAGAGTCGCTTCGCGATGATCGCTGCTCGGCTAGTGGCGTTTCCGAAATTGTTCTTGATGGTTATGTAGGTCGTCCTGGTGGAAAACCCCGGCGTATGTGCATCACTCTTGCGGGAAGATTCTGTCTTCGTTGTCAGAATTCTCGCGCGATTGTGCGTGGTCAAACGCGTCCAGTGTCCGTTTCTGGAAGGCAGATAGTTTGAACATCTGGAGTGTGAGCAATGAGATCATTTGCTGTTGTTTGTATCCTCGCCAGCGTTGCGCTCTCGGGCACCGCGTCTGCCCGCGGTGGCATGGGATCGCATACGTCGATGGAGAGCGGCGGTGCGCTCGGTACGAGCGCCGCCGCACCAGGAACGAATTCGCTCGGCACCGCGCTTCCGTCTTCGGGCAGCGGTGGTCACGCGACTAAGGGGCCGTTGCTCGGCACGGACCAGACCATCGACAAGGAAGACGCCCGGCTCGAGAAGATGCTGGAAGGATCGATCTGCCGCGGCTGCTAAACAGCGCGCATTGCAAGACGGGAGTGGGGCGGCTGCGCCGCCCGGCTACCCGTGTCTTTCGAAAGAATTGATGGTAAGCTGGGTAGAAAATGATGAAACCGCTTGGGCTGTCCCAATGATGGCTGAGCCAGGCCAGCGTACCGTCTACATTTGCCGGGAATGGGAAATAGATCTTGCCAGACGCGAATTGCGCTTGACGAGAGAGCTCGTTCCCTTGGGGGGACGCGCCTTTGAGATTCTTGCCGAATTGGTGCAGGCGCAGGGCCATCTCGTCACCAAGAAAGATTTAACGGAACGCGTCTGGCGGGGCGTCTTTGTCGAAGAGAGCGCACTTCGCGTGCATATCGCGGCGATCCGAAAGGCGCTTGGTCCTGACCGCGACATGCTGTCAACCGCCGTCGGCCGCGGTTATCGTTTGCTGGGAGCGTGGCAGATCCAGCACATCGACACCCCGCCACAATCTGTCGCAACCGGCTTGCCGCCGTCGATCAACATTCCCAACGCAGCTTTCGATCTCATCGGCCGAACGGCTGCGATCGTACATTTGTGGCGGCTACTGTCGGCCTATCGCATCGTGAGCCTGGTCGGGCCTGGCGGCATTGGGAAGACGTCGCTGGCACTCGAGGCCGCCAGGACGCCGCCGCCCGGCTTTGTGGCTGACCGGTTGCTGGTCGAGCTGGCCTCGCTGTCTGATCCCAAGCTCGTCTGCTCGGTCATCGCCGGCGTGCTCGGCGTCAAGCTCGAGGGCGAGGAGATTTCGCCTGATGCCATCGCGCGTGCAATCGGCCATCGGCCATTGCTGTTCATTCTCGATAATTGCGAACATGTCATTGATGCCGTGGCGGTTGCGGCCGAGCTGATTGTCAGCCGCTGTTCCGGGACGTTCATTGTTGCGACGAGCCGGGAGGCGCTGCGCATCGAGGGGGAGCATGTCTACCGCGTGCCCCCTCTGGATGTGCCGCCTGAATCCCGGTTCGAATCCGCCGGCGCTTCTGCGTACAGCGCAGTGGAATTATTCACGAGCAGGGCGAAGGCGCTGGGTTCAAGCTTCGCGTCCGACGAGGAGAACATTAGCGCCGTCGCAACCATCTGCCGGCGCCTCGACGGCATTCCGCTTGCCATCGAGTTTGCAGCGGCGCGCGCAGTCATGCTCAGCCCGCCGAAGATCGCCGCACTTCTCGATGACAGGTTCAAATTTCTGACGACCGGACGGCGCACGGCGTTGCCGAGACAGCAAACGCTGCGCGCAACGCTCGACTGGAGCTATGACCTGTTGCCGGACGACGAGGCGTGGCTTCTCCGGCAGCTCGGCATATTCGCTGGCGAATTCGAGCTCGATGCAGTGATCGCGGTCGCCGGCGAGGGCATCAGCGACGTGACCGGCCAGCTTGCCCGGCTGGTGGTAAAGTCGCTCGTTCTCGCTGATATTCGCGGCGACAGTCCTCATTATCGCTTGCTGGATACAACACGTGCCTATGCATTGGAGAAGCTGCACGCCGCCGGCGAACATCCCGACGCGGCCTGCCGCGAGGCGAAATACTATTGCGGAGTCTTTGCCCGCGCCGAAGCAGACAGCGAAGTAAGGCCGCAGGCGGAGTGGCTCGCCATCTATGGCCGGCACATCGACAACGTCCGCACGAGCCTCGATTGGGCCTTCTCGTCCGGCGGAGACTCGCAACTTGGGGCGGCCTTGACGGCGGCTGCTGTCCCACTCTGGGTGCAGTTGTCGCTCCTCACCGAATGCCGCGAGCGGACCGAACTCGCCCTGGCGCGCCTCGATCCGACGGCCTCGAACGCGCCGCGGCTTCGTATGCAGCTGTCGGCCGCGCGCGGCTGGTCGCTGATGTACGGTGTTGGAAGGGCCCGGGAGGCCGGTCCCGCCTGGGCTGAGACCCTTCAGCTTGCCGAACAGCTCGGTGACAGGGACTATCTGTTGCGCGCGCTTTGGGGACTCTGCATCGATCAGTTCAACAACGGCGGATTCCGCAGGGCGCTCGAATTTGCGCATCGCTTCGCGGCGGTCGTGGCTGATTCCGGCAATCCCGTCGACCGGATGATGGCCGACCGGCTGCTTGCGACGACGCTGCACTATCTCGGCGATCAGCGGCAGGCCTATGATCATATCGGGCGAACCCTGTCTCGCCTCTCGGATCTGGCGGCCAAGCCTCAGGTCATCCGGTTCCGCTTCGATCTGCGGGTCTCGACGCGCTACTTCCAGGCGCGGATACTGTGGCTGCTCGGCCTCGCGGATCAGGCCTTGAGCGTCGTCGAGCACAACGTCGAGGAAGGCCGGACCAGTGGTCACGCTCTCACTTTCTGCAGCGTCCTCGGCCAGGGTGCTTGCCCGATTGCCCTCCTGACCGGCGATCTCGACGCGGCCGAGCGCTATTGCACGATGCTGCTCGAACATACCGAGCGCCACCCGATCCGCTTGTGGAATCTGTGGGCGCGCGCCTTCAAGGGCCTGTTGATCGCGCGCCGGGGCGACCTTGCGACCGGATTGCCGTTGCTGCGCAAGACGCTCGAGCTTGCCCGCGAGGCGCGTCACCTGCCGCGCTTTCTGCTTATGCTCGGCGAACTCGCGGTATGTCTCGGCGAAGCCGGCGAGGTGTCACAGGGGCTTGCGACCGCCGACAAGGCGCTCGCGCGATGCGAGGCGAGGGACGAGGGGTGGTATGTCGCCGAACTCTGGCGCATCAAGGGCGAATTGCTGCTGCTTCCCGGCGAGCGCCGCTCGACGATCTCTGCCGCGCAGGCCTTCGACAGGGCGTCCGAAGTGGCCCGGAGCCAGGGCGCGTTGTTCTGGGAGCTCAGGACGGCGATCAGCATGGCGCGATTGCGGATGAGCGAGGGGCGTCCGGCCGATGCGCGCCATGTTCTGGCGTCCGCATACGGCAAGGTCACCGAAGGCTTCGAGACAGCAGACTTCCGCGACGCGCGCGCAATGCTGGCGGAGCTGGGGTCGTAGGCGAAGCCCCGGGGAGCGACATCCGATTTAACTCATCGGATGCCGGTGCGGCCTCGGTGAGCGCCGCATCCCCCGTGCTCTGGAACGTTCCACAATTCGCGTGTAAGGCCGCTTGTGCCGCGCGTCGACGTCTCTTTGCATGCGCAGCGGGGACCGGCAGCCCGCACGAGTCGTTCGAGACTGCACCCCTCTATCGCGATTGCCTATCCGATTCACACATCGGCCATTCGCAGTGAGGCGCCAAATTTGATGCGCTGGAGGGCTTCGAGCCCCAAGCGCATGGTTTTTGGTCCCGGCT
>NZ_JBEPQV010000020.1:0-142844 GCF_040548035.1 Bradyrhizobium sp. LB8.2
TCCGAGACCCGCATAATCCACCGAACCGCCGTATACGGACCCGTACGTACGGTGGTGTGGGAGGGGCGACGCCGCGAGGCGTCCCCCTATCCCGAATTGAGGCCGGGCAGAACAGTGTCAGGCGTAATCGCTGCCGCCGTCGTCTCCGCCGCCAAAGTCGCTGTCGTCGGCAACGTCCACATTGTCGTCGTCGTAATTCTGATCGTTATTCTGATCGTTGTCGTTGTGATCGTTATTCGACGCCTGATCTGCGAAGTTTTGACGCGAATCCTCGCGATTGCCCGAGCCGATGTCGTTGAGACCGGCGTCGCGCGCGAGCGAGCCGCCGGACTGGTCGCTACCGCTCCAGGGGCTGCGGTCGCCCGTGACATTGGTGTCGCCGAAGGCCTGCTGGTGCGATCCGCCCATCATGCCGCGAATGCTGGAGAGCAGCAGCGAGCCGCCGACGACGCCGGCTGCGGCTGCCGCCGCCGTGCCGAGAAACGAGCCGCCGCCACCGCCGACTGGCGGGGCACCATAGCCCTGACCTTGACCCGGACCTTGTTGACCTGGACCTTGGCCGTAAGCCTGCCCATAAGGCGGCTGGCCATATCCCGGTTGACCCGGCTGCGTCGCCTGGCCGCTGTTCCAGACAGGGCGCGAGTCGCGCTGCGGCACGTTCGGAACCGAGCCGCGCGACGGGCCCCCGCCGAACAGCGTGTCGCGCATGGTATCCAGGAAGCCGCCGGACTGCGCCTGCTCGGGCGCCTGCCCCGCCTCCAGTTCCTGGATGCGGACATGGGCCCGCTTTAGGGCTTCGTCCTGCAACAGCACGGTCTGCACCAGCGCATAGATGGCGCCGGGAGCCTTGCGCAGACCGTCGGAGATTGCGGCGATCGCGTCGGGGTCGCGCGGTGCGTTTTCCAGTTTCGATAGCCGGTCAAAAAGCTCGTCGACGAGCTGGCGTTCCTGCGGCGTCATGGTCAGTCTCCCTCGCGCAAAACAAGCGCGAGCCAGATGTAGGGTTCCATTGTGGCCCCAACAGTGCCGGCCGGATTAAATTTCGGTATGCGACAAGCTGCCTCGCGGGGGCGGCTTTTCGCCGATTTCATCCCAGCGTGACGCCGCTGTCCGTTAGCAGGCGCGCAAAGGCTTCACTGGCGAGATAACCGTGTTCGCGCTCGCGGACATCCGTCATCGGGTCGAGGCCGGTGAGGACTTCGTCGACGAAGCCGGGATGACACATGATGAGGCCGCCATCCGGCAGGCCTTCGAGAAATTGCCGCATCAATGCACCGAAATCGGCCGCCTGCGTGAAATCATAGGCGCCGGCGAAGCCGGGATTGAAGCTGAGGCCCGCACTGCCGGCGCGGCGGCGGAATTGCGCGCTGAGGATATCGAGCACCATGGCTTTTGGTGAAGCCAGCCGCTGCATAAGCGGCAGGTCCCGGCCGCCCTGGCGCACCCAGGCTTTTGGCGCGGCTTCGGCGACCGCGTCGACAAAGCCGTCGCGCACCTGCGGATAGAGCTGCACATGCTGATGGCCGTCGACGAAGTCAGGCGCGCGCCCGAACGCTTTCGCGAAGGCTGCCAGCTGCGCCTTGACCTCGTTGCGAAAGAATTCACGGTCGAGCCTTCGCGCAAGGCCCGCGCGCAGCAGCTTTGGAAACGGCAGAAACATGTCGCCGTCGAGCGGGCGGAAATGCATGGTGAGCGGCCGGAACGGCGCGGACAATGTCACGTGCAATCCGATCGCGCAGCGTGGGCTCGCCTTCGCCGCGGCCTGGAGCGCCTCGATCTCGCTGCGTTCGATCGCAGGTCCCACCATCATCACCGACGTGGCGTTGAGACGGCCGCGCTCGATCAGGTCGCGGATGGCGCGATTGACGCCCGGGCTGATGCCGTAATCGTCGGCGCAGAGCCAGATCCGCCGCGGACTCGCGGCCGCGCTCATTCGGCCGCCGTCCTCTTCGAGGCGTCGTCGGCCTTGTCGGTCTCGAAATGCTTTTGGCTGTGCTCGGCAACGAAGTAGATCGGGCGCGCCTTCAGCTCGGACAGGATCTTGCCGATATATTCGCCGACGATGCCGATCATGATGAGCTGCACGCCGCCGATTGTCATCAGGCCGATCACGAGCGAGGGATAGCCGGGCACCTGCTTGCCGGTGGTCAAGACCTCCCAAAGGATCGAGATGCCGAACAGGAAGGCGCCGCCGGCGAGGATCACGCCGAGCAGGCTGGCAAAGCGCAGCGGCGCCACCGAGAACGAGGTCACCCCTTCGATCGAAAGACCAAGCAGGTGCGCGGCGCTGAAGGTCGTCACGCCATGGGTGCGCGGCGCGGGCTCGTAATCGACGCGGATCTGGCGGAAGCCGATCCAGCTCGCGAGACCCTTGAAGAAGCGGTTGCGTTCCGGCAGCTGCCTGAGAGCCGCGACCGCCCGCGGCGACAGCAAGCGGAAGTCCCCGGCGTCCTCCGGGATCTTTTGGCGGGCACCCCAATTGATCAGCGCGTAGAAGCCGCGCCCGGCGAGCCGCCGCAGGAAGGGCTCGTTGTCTCGATGCGCCTTGGCGGTATAGACAACGTCATAGCTGTCCTCGATCCAGTGCCGCACCAGCTGCTCGACCAGCGCCGGCGGGTGCTGGCCGTCGCCATCCATGAACAGCACCGCGCCGAGTCTGGCATGGTCGAGGCCGGCCATCAGCGCCGCCTCCTTGCCGAAATTGCGCGACAGCGAGACCACCTGGACGTCGACCGCGTCGGCCGGCAGCGAGTGGGCGATCGCCAACGTTGCATCCGCGCTGCCGTCGTCGACGTAGACGATTTCGCAGCCGAGCCGATAGCGTTGCCGCAGGGTCTTGGCGAGTTCGCAGATGCGCTGGTGCAAGGCGGCGAGGCCCGCCGCCTCGTTGTAGAGGGGGACGACAATTGACAGTCCCTTCGCGGCGGCGCTCGCCGCGGTGGTCGTCATGCCGGAAACGTCAGAGCCCAGCGTCATCGATCAAGGTTCCAGAGGCGTTCAAGGTCATCTCAACAGCATATGGTAGCTGCCGTTTGCTGTCGCTACGCTGAACGGACCTGAGGCTCACTGCCGCAGGAATGCCTCGAGTTTGGCGAACAGCGGGTTCTCCCGGTCGAACACGTAATCCAGCGAAACCACCGAGACGGTCTCGGCGCCATGCGCGCGCAGGAAGCTCGCGAGTGCATAGAGCTGGCCCGGCGGGCAGTGCAGCGTGAGCATGCCTGACGAGGTCGGCCCGCCGAAAGGGGCTTCGACGCCGAAGCGCTCGTGGGCCTCGGTGAGCATGGCGGCGTCGCACTGCCGGAAGCGGGTGCGGACCTCGCGGTATTTGTTGGCCCGCGCCCGCGCCGCGATGTGATCCAGGATGACGCGCGCGGTCTCCCGCGCCTGCGGCGACCAATCGGCATCTTTCGACGCCACCAGATTGGCCTGGCTGCGCAGGATGATGCCGTCGTCGAGCACCCTGAGCCCGTTCGCGGCCAGTGTCGCGCCGGTCGTGGTGATGTCGACGATCAGCTCAGCGCTGCCGGCCGCGGGCGCGCCCTCGGTCGCGCCGGTGCTTTCGACGATGCGGTAATCGGTGATGCCCTGGCTCTGGAAGAAGGTGCGGGTGAGGTTGATGAACTTGGTCGCGACCCGCATCCGCATGTGATGCTGCTCACGAAAGCCGGTGGTGACGTCGTCGAGGTCGGCCATGGTGCGGACATCGATCCACGCCTGCGGCACCGCCACGACGACGTCGGCATAACCGAAACCCAGCCCCTCGATCAGCGCGACGCGCTCGTCGGCGTCCGCAATGTTCTCGCGCACCAGATCTTCCCCGGTAACGCCGAGATGCGCCACGCCGCGCGACAATTGTGAGGCGATTTCACTCGCCGAGAGGTAGGCGACCTCGACATGGTCGAGGCCTGCAATCGTGCCGCGATAGTCGCGTGCGCCGCCGGCCTTCGACAGCTTGAGCCCTGCACGGGCGAAGAAGGCTTCGGTGTTTTCCTGAAGGCGGCCCTTGGAGGGAACGGCCAGAACGAATGGCGCGCTCATGACTTAAGCTCCCACCTTGCGGCCGATCCTGGTCAGCGCGTCCACCCAGACCGAGAAGCCGACCGCGGGGATCGGCTCGATTGAACCGAGTTGGGTCATGAGCCCGTCGTAGCGGCCGCCGGCAACCAGCGGCTCGGCGCCGTTGCCGCGGTGATGCAGCTCGAATTCGAAGCCGGTGTAATAGTCGAGACCGCGTCCGAACGCAGTCGAGAAGCGGGTCTGCTTCACGTCGATACCGCGCGCCGCCATGAAGCCGACCCGGCTTTCGAACTGGTCGATAGCGGCAGCGAGGTCCAGCTTCGCGTCAGTGGTGAGCGCGCGCAGTTCGGCGACAGCGTCGTCGGGATTGCCGGTGATTCCGAGGAAGCGCTTGAGCACGGCGATGGCCTCGCGCGGCAGCGCGCCGCCCTTCAGCGTCGACTGCTCCAGGAAGCGGTCGGCGATCTCGGCTGTGGTGCGGCCGCCGACATTGGTGGTGCCGGCGATCGACATCAGATCGGTGACGAAGGCCAGCGCGGCCTTGCGGTCGGAGCCGGCCAGGGCTGCCAGCACGCCCTCATATTCGCTGCGGGTCGCAGGGGTTACGGCCGCCAGCCGCTCCAGATCCTGCTCCAGGCTGATCTTGCGGTTGAAATCCTTGACCAGGCGGCGGCGCCAGACCGGATAGAGATCGAGCGCGTCGAGCAGCGCGTTGAACAGCGCCACGTCGCCGGTGCGGATCTCGACGTCGCGGACGCCGAAGGCCGCGGTTGCCTCCAGCGCCAGCGCCAGCATCTCGGCATCGGCGGCGGCACGGTCCTGGCGGCCGAACGATTCGATGCCGGCCTGCAGGAATTCACTGGCCTGGCCGCTGCGGTAGCGGAACACCGGACCGAGATAGCTGAACCCGGCCGGCTGGCCGGCGTGGCTGGAGGCGAGGTAATCGCGCGCCACCGGAATGGTCAGGTCCGGGCGCAGGCAGAGCTCCTCACCGGACAGATCCGTGGTCAGGTACAGGCTTTTGCGGATGTCTTCGCCGGAGAGGTCCAGGAACGGTTCGGCCGGCTGCAGGATCGCGGGCTCGGCCCTGACATAGCCGGCCTGCGCGAACGACAACAGCAGCGTGTCCGCCCAGGCGGCGGAGCCGGCAACATTTGAGGTGGCAGTCGCGGTCATCTCGGGATCCATCGTCCCGGTGGAACCGGGCAGGGCAAGCAACGGAAGCGAATTGCCGCAGGCCTTAGCATGGCCCGAAAGCGGTTTCGACCTCCAAAGGATCAATCGCTTAACGGTCGGCCAATGCCGGGATCAAGCCGTCTTGCCAGCCCAATCGCCCAGCACCGCCTGCACCAGCGCCAGCGCCGCCACCGCGGCCGTGTCGGCCCGCATGATCCGGGGTCCCAGCGCCAGCCGCAGGATTTTCGGCTGCCGCAGCAGCAGCGCCCGCTCTTCCTCGGCAAAGCCGCCCTCGGGGCCGATCAGCACGTCGATGCCGTCTCTTCCTTGGTCGTGTCCCGCCTCGCGTGCGCCTTGCAGGCTCCGAATCGGGTTTTCGAGCTCCGCCGCCTCGTCGCAGAAGATCAGCAGCCTGCCGGCGGCGCGCTGGCTGAGGAAGCGCTCCAGCGGCGCCGGCTCGGCGACAGTGGCGATGCTGAGGATGCCGCATTGCTCGGCTGCCTCGACGACATTGGCGCGCATCCGCTCGGTATTGACCCGGGAGGCCTGGGTGAACCGGGTCAGCACCGGCTGAAGCGTGGCTGCGCCCATCTCGATGGCCTTCTGCACCATGTAGTCGAGCCGGGCATGCTTGAGCGGGGCGAAGACGTAAGTGAGGTCGGGCAGCCGGTCCTGGTCCCGGGTCTGCTGGAGGATGACGAGGCCGTCCGGTCGCTTGCGGCCTTCAATGGCGGCCTGCCACTCGCCGTCGCGGCCGTTGAATGCCAAAACCTCGGCCCCGGCGGCAAGCCGCAGCACATTGCCGAGATAATTGGCCTGATCTCGGTCGAGTTCGACCCTGCCGTCCTGGGCAAGGGGGGCGTCGACGAATAGGCGGGGGCCGCGGAAATCGTGGGAGGGCATCGTTCAAAGGTCCAATTTGTGGCCGTTCTTAACCGAAAGCAGTACTTTCGGGGTAAATATTGCCAAATTGGTGCGTCGGCGCGCCGCGCTCTTGCCCTATTCGGCGGGTTGTTAAGGGCCGGCGGGAATCGTAAAATCGCGAGCGCGCTGGTTGCGCTTCAATTGGGAAGACGCCGAATCCCGCAAGCTCCTGCCGGAGAGACTGCCTTGATGATCCGTCATTTGATGGTTCCAATCACTGCCGCCATGGTCACGATGGGTGCCGCTTGTGCCTATGCGCAGGGTTTCCCGGCGCCGTTGCCAGGTCAGGCCCCAACCAGTTCCGCGTTCCCGCCCGTGAATGGCTCCGCGCCCGTCGCCTCCGTCGGCGGCGCGCCGCAATCGTCCTTCCCCGTGAACGGCGCTGCGCCCGTCGGTGGCGGCACCGGCGCTTTCAGCGCGGCTCCGCCGACGCAAGGTGGTCCCGCCGAGGATTGCATGAAGGCGTTCATGCCTCTGCGTGAGGAAGCCGAAAAGCGCGGCAAGCTGATCAAGATCGCAAGCGACCGTCACGCGCCGCCGGACGAGGCCTGCAAGCTGATCCGCAACTTCAGCCAGGCCGAATCCAAGATGGTCAAATACATCGAGGCCAACGCCGCCAAATGCGGGATCCCGCCGCAGGTCGGCGGGCAGATGAAGGATGGCCACAAGAACACTGAGGCCATGCAGGCGAAGGTCTGCAACGTCGCGCAGCAGATGCAGAACCAGCCGCGCGGTCCGGCCGGCCCGTCATTGAGCGAAGTGCTGGGCTCGTCGGCCTCGGCGCCCGAGGCCAATGCGGGCAAGAAGGGCGGCAGCACCTTCGACACACTCAACGGCAACGTCCTCACCCGATGAACGACACATCCGCCCGCGTTGCCGATTCCACCGGCAACTGGGTCGATACGCGCGCGCCGCAATGGGCGCGGCCTTATCTGCGCTTGTCCCGCTTCGATCGTCCGATCGGCTCCTGGCTTCTGTTGATGCCGTGCTGGTGGTCGGCGGCGCTCGCCGCCGGCATGGCGCATGACGTCGGCCGCCTGCCGCTCACCATCGTCCTGTTCTTCGTCGGCGCCTTCGTGATGCGGGGCGCCGGCTGTACCTGGAACGACATCACCGACCGCGATCTCGACGACAAGGTCGAGCGCACCCGCTCGCGGCCGCTACCGTCGGGCCAGGTGAGCGCGAAGCAGGCGCTGGCCTTCATGGTCGCGCAGGCGCTGATCGGGCTCGTGGTGTTGCTGCAGTTCAACCGCTTCGCGATCCTGACCGGCATTGCCTCGCTGCTGATCGTCGCGATCTACCCGTTCATGAAGCGCATCACCTGGTGGCCGCAGACCGTGCTCGGGCTCGCCTTCTCCTGGGGCGCCCTGATGGGATTTGCCGTCACCTTCGGACGCATCGACGTCACCGCGCTCGTGCTCTATGCCGGCGCGATTTCCTGGGTGATCGGCTACGACACGATCTACGCGCACCAGGACGCCGAGGACGATGCGCTGATCGGCATCAAGTCCACCGCGCGCCTGTTCGGCGCCCATACGCACCAGGCGCTGATCTTGTTCTACGGCCTTGCGGTGATGCTGATCGGCGTGGCGCTGGCGTCAGGCGATGCGCGCTGGCCGGCGTGGCTCGGACTGATAGCCTTCGCCGTGCATCTGTCGTGGCAGATCGCGCGGCTGGATATCAGCGACGGCGAACTCTGCAAGCGCCTGTTCTATTCGAACCGCGATGCGGGATTTTTGCTGTTTGCGGGTTTGCTGGCCGACGCGGTGATGCGGGCGGCTTAAGTCTGCGCGATAATCTCGCGCTCATCGCGATGCACCGACAACTCCCGTGCGACACCGGTGCGCCGGCGCATCAAGAATTTCGGACGGCGGTCGCGGATCGCGTTGGCGCGGCGACGGCGCGGCGACGGCTTGCGTGCGCCTTCGTCGAGCTGCGGAAGCGCGAACAGCTCACTCCAGATCGCCCATGCTTCGCTGAGCTCGTCGCCATCGGCGCTGACCAGCAGCGGAACGGAGAGCGAGGGATCGCGGTGCACGAGGACGAGGGACTGCGCCTCGTCATTGCCGCGTAGCGCGACGCCGGTGAAGTCGCTGACGCGGACGTTGATTGCCATCCGCATGCCGCGGACGGCACGGCGCAGCACGACGCGTTCGCGATGAAGCTCGATCTGCCGGACATATCCGTCGGCGCGCGGATCATGCGCATCGAATCGGACCGGAAGGGAAAGGGGGTCGAGCCGCAGGGAGCGGCTCGACCCGGCGGGAGCGGTCCCGCTTGTTGCTGTTTGACGCCTCACGGCTTTAGTTCTCCCCGCCAGGATTATGTTCCCGGTCGATGTGAGGACCTTAGCGCGGGCGTTTCCGAAACCGCTTAAAAAGGCTGGTTAATCCAACCTCACCGCCGAGCATGATTGACAAGACCTTGGCGCGCATGATTGACGAGACGTTGCGCCAACTGTGCGAATCTGAACTTTCGGCGGGCTGAAAATGCTTGAAGTCCGCGCTATCAGGGCACATCTGTGGGTTCCGGTCCCGAACCCCGCCCCAACAGGATTTCGTTTGTGAACCCTTCACCAAGCTCGACGCTTTCGCCCAAGGATTCGTCCACATCCGGCCGCGACCTGTTTGACCAGTCTGCGCTCTCCGATCTCGCGCAGCGGCTGGTGGAGGCTGCCAAACGCGCCGGCGCAGATGCGGCCGATGCGGTCGCGGTGCGTGGCGTCTCGCAAGGCGTCGAGGTGCGCGACGGCCGCGTCGAGGAATCCGAGCGGTCTGAGGGCGACGATGTCGGCCTGCGCGTGCTGGTCGGCCGGCGCCAGGCGGTGGTCTCGACCAACGACGCCAGCGGCGATGCCGTGACCGCGCTTGCCGAACGCGCCGTTGCGATGGCGCGCGTTGCGCCAGACGATAAATATGTCGGTCTTGCCGATCCCGCGCTGCTCGCGCGCGATTTCCCCGATCTCGATCTGCTCGACCCCGACGTACCCGCAACCTCGGAGCTGGAGCGCCGCGCGCTCGAAGCCGAAGCCGCGGCGCTCAGCGTGAAGGGCGTGGCCAAATCCGGCGGCGCCTCCGCCTCCGCCGGCATGGGCGGCATGGTGCTCGTCACCAGCACCGGCTTCCACGGCTCTTATCTGCGTTCCAGCCAGGGCATCTCCGCCACCGCAATTGTCGGCGAAGGCACCGGCATGGAGCGCGACTACGATTTCACCTCGGCGCCGCATGGTGCGGACCTCTTGTCACCGGAGATCATCGGCCGTTCCGCGGGCGAGCGCACCGTGGCGCGCGCCAATCCGCGCAAGGTCGAGACCTGCAAGGTGCCTGTAGTATTCGATCCGCGCGTGGCGGGCTCGCTGGTCGGTCACGTCGTCGGTGCCATCAATGGCGCTTCGATCGCGCGCAAGACCAGCTTTCTGAAGGACAAGCTCGGCCAGCAGCTGTTCGCCAGGAACATCCGCATCATCGACGACCCCCTGCGCAAACGCGGCCTGCGCTCGCAGACGTTTGACGCCGAAGGCGTTGCGGTGAAGAAGATCGCGCTGATCGACGAAGGCGTGCTGACGACCTGGCTGCTCGACTGCGCCACCGCGCGCGAGCTCGGCCTCACCACCACCGGCCACGCCCATCGCGGCGTGTCCTCCTCGCCGTCACCCGGGCCGTACAATCTGCATCTCGAACCCGGCACGCCGACGCCGGCCGAGCTGATCGCCGACATCAAGCAGGGCTTCTACGTCACCGATTTGATCGGCTCGGGCGTCAACGGCGTCACCGGCGATTACAGCCGCGGCGCCTCCGGCTTCTGGATCGAGAACGGCGAGCTCACCTATGCCGTTAGCGAGGTGACGATCGCCGGCCATCTGTTCGAGATCTTCAAGTCGATGCAGCCGGCGAACAATCTCGAGTTCCGCTACGGCGTCAATGCGCCGACGGTGCGCATCGAAAGTTTGACGCTTGGCGGACGCTGACGCGAACTCAACAAGCGAAACCGTCCTGACGCGCGACGCCGCGCTGCTGAGAGACACGGTGCGAGAGGCGGGCGCACTCGCGCGATCGATGTTCCGCACCGAGCTGAAGAAGTGGACCAAGGGCGCGTCCTCGCCGGTCTCGGAGGCCGACATTGCCGTCAACGATCTCCTGGAAGCGCGCCTGCGCGCAGCGACGCCCGACTATGGCTGGCTGTCGGAGGAGAGCGCCGACGACGAGGTGCGGCTGTCGCGGCGGCTGACCTGGATCGTCGATCCCATCGACGGCACCCGCAACTACCTCAATGGCCATGACGAATGGTGCGTCAGCGTCGCGCTGGTCGAGGATGCCTTGCCGGTGCTGGGTGCGGTGTTCGCGCCGACCAGCGACGAGTTCTTCTTCGCGGCGCGCGGGCAGGGCACGACGGTCAACGGCAAGGCCGTGCGGGCGACGTCCGGATCCGATCTCGACTTCTCGCGTGTCGCGGGCCCGAAGCCCTTGGTCGAGCGCCTGAAGCCGTCACTGGGCGAGATCAAGCTGCATCCGCGAATCGGTTCGCTCGCGCTGCGGCTCTGCCGGGTCGCCCACGGCGCGCTGGATGCGGCTTTTGCGGGCGGCAACAGTCATGACTGGGACCTTGCGGCGGCCGATTTGATCGTGCAGGAAGCGGATGGTAGGATGAGCGACCTCTCCGGAGATCCCATCCTCTATAACCGCCGGGAAGTCACGCACGGGGTGCTGGTGGCAGCGGGTCGCGATCGTCATGCGAACATTGTCGCGCATTTTCGAAACCGCCCCTTGCCGTGAAGCGCTTTCTCGTGCTTGTCGAACACTGCTTTGCCGGGCAGCCCGTTAGGAACAGAACCGATGCCAGATAGTGCCCCGCAACAACTGCTCCACCTCGTCGTCGGCGGCGAGCTCGTCGATCTCGAGCACAACACCTTCAAGAACCTCGACGAGGTCGAGGTCGTCGGTCTCTATCCGAATTATGCGACGGCCCACGCGGCCTGGCGAGCCAAGGCGCAGAGCACGGTCGACAACGCGCAGATGCGCTATTTCATCGTCCATCTCCACAGGCTGCTCGACCCGAATCAAGAACCGGCGCGTTGAAAAAGCTGCTTCGCAATACGCTGCGGAGCAGCTTCGTTCAGCGTGCCGTGGGAATCCTGGCGGCCGAATATCTGCGTCTGGTCTGGCGGACCAACACATTCACGTTCGATCCGCCTGACGTCTATGACCGCGTCGAGCCGCAGATCCCGGCGATCTTCGCGTTTTGGCACGGCCAGCATTTCCTCACCCCCTTCATCAAGAACAAGGATTCGTACAAGGCCAGGGTCCTGATCTCCCGTCACCGCGACGGCGAGTTCAACGCGATTGCCGCCGAGCGGCTCGGCATCGGCACCATCCGCGGGTCCGGCGACCATGGCGGCGCATTTCACCGCAAGGGCGGGGTCGGGGCCTTCAAGGAAATGGTGCGGACGCTCCAGGACGGTTGTAATGTCGCGCTGACCGCCGATGTCCCCAAACGCTCGCGCGTGGCCGGGCTCGGCATCATCATGCTCGCACGGGAATCGGGGCGGCCGATCATGCCTTTTGCGATGGCGACCAGCCGCTTCGTCCGGCTCGAGAACTGGGACCGCACCACCATCAACCTGCCGTTCGGGCGGGGCGCATTGGTCGGCATCAAGGAAATCCACGTTCCGCCGGATGCGGACGCCGCCACCATGGAAGCGCTGCGGCTCGAGCTGGAAGAGACCTTGAACGAGGCGACCCGGCGCGCCTATGCGCAACTCGGCCGCCCGGGACCTGCAGATGCCTAAATCGCTGCCCGGCTCGCTGCCGATGACGCTGCGGATGTATCGGCGGCTGGCTCGCGGCCTGGTGCCGCTCGCGCCTGCGCTGATCAAGCGGCGCCTGAAACAGGGCAAGGAAGATCCCGCGCGGGTCGGCGAGCGGCGGGGCCTGTCCCGGGACGTGCGGCCGCACGGTCCGCTGGTCTGGATTCACGGCGCCAGCGTCGGCGAGGTGCTGGCCGCTGCCGCGCTGATCGAGCGCTTGCGCGATCTCAATTTGCGCATTCTGCTCACCTCCGGCACCGTCACCTCGGCCGCGGTGGCGGCAAAACGCTTTCCGCCCGACGTCATCCATCAATACGTGCCGTATGATTCCCCGCGTTATGTCGCGCGCTTCCTCGACCATTGGAAGCCGTCGCTGGCGCTGTTCATCGAATCGGATTTGTGGCCGAACCTGATCCTGGCGGGCGCTGCGCGACGCGTGCCGATGGTGCTGATCAACGGGCGGATGTCGCCGCGCTCCTTCCCGCGCTGGCGCCGCATGCACGGCACCATCTCGGCGCTGCTGTCGCGGTTCGACATTTGTCTGGCGCAGTCCAAGACCGATGCCGAGCGCTTTTCGACGCTCGGCGGCCGCGACGTGCTCACCACGGGCAATCTCAAGCTCGACGTGCCGGCGCCGCCGGCCGATCCCGCCAAGCTCGAACGGCTGATGACGATGACGCGCGGGCGTCCGGTCATCGTCGCCGCCTCGACCCATCCGGGCGAGGAGGAGATGCTGGTGGCGGCCCATCGCAGCCTCGCCGGTTTCTTCCCGCAGCTTCTGACCGTGATCGTGCCGCGCCATCCGGATCGCGGCTCCTCGATCGCGGGCCTGATCACGGCGTCCGGCCTGAAGCCGGCCCTGCGCTCGCGCGACGAGCTGCCGACTGCGACTACCGACGTCTATGTCGCCGACACCATGGGCGAACTCGGTCTGTTCTACCGCCTCTCGCCGATCGTGTTCATGGGCGGATCGCTGATCCGTCATGGCGGCCAGAATCCGATCGAGGCGATCAAGCTCGGCGCGGCCATCGTCCACGGTCCGCACGTCTTCAATTTCGCCGATGTCTACGAGGCGCTCGATCGCAGCGGCGGCGCGCGCCAGGCCGAGACGCAGGAACTGCTGATCAAGCAACTCGGGCAGTTGCTCGCCGATCCCACCGTGCGCGACAAGATGCATCGGTCGGGCGCCGGCGTAGTCGAGGATCTCGGCGGCGCGCTCAACCGCACCATGACCGCGCTCGAGCCCTATCTGTTGCAGTTGCGGATCGAGATGGGAGCCGCCAATGCGTGAGCCGGCCTTCTGGTACCGGCCACGTTCCCTCGAGTCGCGCGTATTATCGCCGCTGGGCGTGCTCTACGGCGCGATCACCGAACGGCGGATGCTGCGCGAGGGCGTGGACGCCGGCATCCCCGTAATCTGCGTCGGCAACTACCATGTCGGCGGCGCCGGCAAGACGCCGACCGTGCTGGCGCTGACGAAGCTCTTGCGCGAGCTTGGCGAGACGCCGGTAGTGCTCAGCCGCGGCTATGGCGGACGCCTGACGGGCCCGGTGATGGTCGACCGGATGCGTCACACCGCTTCCGACATCGGCGACGAGCCGCTGATGATGGTGCGCGACGTCCCTGTTGCAGTCGCGCGCGATCGCCTTGATGGCGTCGTGCTGGCGAAGTCGCAAGGCGCCACCGTGATCCTGATGGACGACGGTTTCCAGAACCCGCGTGTCTTGAAGGACACCTCGCTGATCGTGATCGACAGCGAACGCGGCCTCGGCAACGGCAAGGTATTTCCGGCCGGGCCCCTGCGCGCACCGCTGAAGGCGCAGCTCGCGCGCACCGATGCGCTGGTGCTGATCGGCGGTGGCCGCGCCGCCAACGATGTCGCGGCCGAGCTGGCCAAGCGCAACAAGCCGGAGCTGCGCGCGCGGCTGAAGCCGGATGCCGGGTCGGTCGCAAGACTGTTGGGCAAGCCGGTGTTTGCGTTCGCCGGCATCGGCGATCCCGAACGATTCTTCCGCACGTTACGCGCTGGCGGTATCGAGGTCGCGCGCACGCGCGCCTTCGCCGATCATCACATGTTTTCAAACGATGAGATCGCAGCCCTCGCCGCGGAGGCACAGCGCGAGCAGCAAATCCTGGTGACGACGGAAAAGGATCTCGCACGCCTGCACGGCCGCGAAGGCGTGCCCGATGGCATCGTGCCTTTCGCCGTCCAGCTCGAGTTCGATGATCCGGCCGCGCTCCGGCAGCTGATCAGCAATCATCTCTACAAGGCGCGCGAGCGGCGGTTCGGCAGGCGATGATTCTGTAGGGTGGCCAAAGCGACTCCGCCCTAGCCCAAAGAGCGAAGGCGAAGACGCGCCCCGTATCCATGCCGCCCCGAACGACCGGAAGCAAAGTGACTCGGAGAAAGATCAGATTGCACGTCGCTCTCGCCTTAGTGGATTGTGGACGCCACGGTGTGATGGAAAAACAGCTCACCCGGCGTGATGCGACAACTGACAGGGGCGACATGTCGCGGCTGATGAATTCTCTTCCGCACGTTCGGGAGTTGATGTAGCCTCGCATGAGAGCCGTCACCGCCTGGAAGCTGACATCTGGATCTAAAGCGAAGCCGCCGCAGTCGAACGAAGCGGCGGCAACGCTCACCTCACAGCAAGAATCATGTCTGCAAATCGAGGCGAAGCGAAGTCCTTCCAGCGTCCATTGACGGACCATGCTGAACGGCGCGTGCTGCATCCGGCGCCATAGGTCCGACCGAACGTGCTTGCCAGCGCCTCGGTACGGCCTGCGATCGCGGTTCAGCTGTCAATCATGCTCACCACGCCCCAACGGCCATCAATCCGATAATGGTCAGGCACGAGACGCAGGCCACCATGACGGTATAGTACTCGGCTGTATTCATTGCTGCCTCCCAACTGTTGCCAATTGCTTGGTCACTGCTACACGGGAGAGATCGCCGATCTCGGGGCCGCTTCAATTCGGCGCGCCGCGACCGGTCTTGCGTTGCGCGTCCGTCCTCTCATCGTCACCCTGATGCGGATGATGATGCGCTTCGAGAGCTTCAGAGCGTTCAGCTGCGATCAGAAGCTGTTTCCGCATTTCGGCGAGGCGGGCGCGGCAATATTCACGATAGAGCAGGTCTAGTATGGTGGGCATGATCAGCCCCGTCGTTTGACTTTCGATTTACAGATATTCCACCGCGATTTTCGAGGTGATCGTAGCCCGTCAGATGGCTCTTCGATATGAGCCCGTTCACAGACTGCGCCAATTCCAAAGCTCAATGGCCGTTTGGTTGACTTGATTGTCTGTGCGATAAAAGAGCAGGGCTAATTACCTAAGGTCTCACTATAGCAGCGCTCTGTTTCACCAAGACTTCGTCAAACAACCTGAGAATGCCGACCGCAACAAAGAATCCAACCACAACGCGAAATAACTAACCACGGAGTGCAAGCACTATTCGATGCAACGCGGATTGGCACGACGGAGATCATTTGCTGTGAGACGCGCACTTCAGGCGCGCGCGAACACCGTCGCGACGCCGATGCGGACCATTCTCATACCTCGCGATAAGCTGCACCTGTCGTGCTACGCCGGCAGGGCAGCTGCGCTTTGCCCATCCGACAGCAGCCTGCCATTCAGGCGCCATTCATCGCAAGCTCCTATCGTTTTCAGACGTTCAGGAGAATTCGATGAAGTTGTCGTCCGCCGCCGTCGCCGCCGGCCTTGTGTGTCTGATCATTGTGCCCGTGCTTGCACAAACGGCGCCACCGGCCGCTCAAACCGCCACGGTTCCGGTTCCCGCGACCAAGCGCGTGACGTGCCTCAGCTCGACGCAAAATACGAAGGGGCAGGACAAGCGCGACCAGATGCAGCTCTGCATGGCGCAGGCGCGGGTCGATTGCCTGAAGCAGGCGATCGACCAGAAAATCGTCGGCGAGATCAGGAAGAGCTTCATCAAGACTTGCGTGGGCGCGGATGGCACGGAGCAGCACTAGAAGCGCGCCCGCGGCCTCACGATTGCGGCTTTGGCGCGCCGGGGTAATGTCGCTCGAGCACGGCGGCGGGCGTGGCGTAGGCTTCCTGCAGGTCCACGCTCCAGTACTTCAACTCGTCGAGCGGGATGCGCGTGTCGGTGATGGCGCAGCGCACGAAGGTCCCCGGCGAGATCACGCGGAAATCGCCGTCGAGATACTGCACCTGCGCTTCGCCATGGCCCGAGGGGCCGAACTTGTTCAGCACGGTCGAAAGTCTCCGTGGAAGGCCGCTCCGTGGAAGACCCTGGAGGGCACGATGTGTCGGACGGGATGTAGCATAAATAGGGTGGCTTGTCCGCCCGGTAAACCCACCGGTTTGTGATGTTTTGGCGCCGTTTCCGCGTGATAGTGCTTGAGCGAAGGATCCAACGGCAGAGTCCGATGCGCCTTCCGTTAACCGCCCTGTTCCTGACGTTCCTGATATCGGCCGCGCAAGCGTCGCCGGCGCCGCAGCAGGTCGAGATTCCGCTGGCGTCGGGCGTGCTGCATGCGCAGCTCTACAAGCCTGAGGGCACGGGGCCGTTTCCGGCCGTGATCGCGCTGCACGGCTGCGGCGGGCTCGGCGGCCATTCCGATTCCGTGCTGTCGCGCTATCGCGACTGGGCCGAGCGTCTGCTCAAGTCCGGCAACGCCGTGCTGCTCCCTGACAGCTACGGCTCGCGCGAGCTCGGGCCGCAATGTCGCGTCAAGGAGATGCACGTCAAGGCGCGGCGTGAGCGCGTTGCCGACATCGCGGCTTCGCGCGCCTGGCTGATGAAGCAAAGCTGGGTGGTGCGCGACCGCGTCAGCCTGATGGGTTGGGCGAATGGCGCCAGCGCGCTGCTCTGGGCCGTGCGTCCGCAGGGTGCTGCGCGCGACGCTGGTCCCGATTTCCGCGCCGCGATCGCGTTCTATCCGGACTGCAGGATTTCCGCAGGTTTGGGGTGGAGCACGCGGGTGCCGACTTTGGTGCTGATCGGCGCCAATGACGACGTGTCGTCGCCGCCGGCCTGCCGCCAGATGGTCGAGGGCGCGCATGGGCGCAGCGCGCTCGCGCGCATCGTGGTCTATCCCGGCGCCTATCACGATTTCGACCGCGCCAACACGCCGCTGCACGCAGCTGCCGGCAGCACCGACGCCGCCGCACCCGAGCACGGTCAGCTCGGCACCGATGCGGTAGCGCGCGCGGAGTCGCAGAAAGAGGTCGCGGAATGGCTGGCGCGGTAGTGCGAAGCGGGGCCGCCCGAAGGAACAACCGCGGACAGCCCCGCATCGACCACCGCCCTGCACGGCACTTGATGGCCGACTGTAACTTTACGGAACGCGCGCCGATGCGGTTTCAACATTTGACGACGCCATCATTCGACCACGATGTCGAATAAATGCATCTTCCATGCGCAACCACTTCGTCCTGTTCTCCTCCGCACTGATTGTCTTCACCGTCGCGGTCTTCCTGTTCGAAGCCCATGCCGGCGCGCCGCAACTCGCGCCGGAACATTGCGGCTTCTGGACCACGATCGACGCGGGATTGTCCTGCCGGTAGGTAGGCACTCCGTCATTGCGAGCGCAGCGAAGCAATCCAGCGTCTTTCCGGTGAGGGATTCTGGATTGCTTCGCTCCGCTCGCAATGACGGGGATGGGGCTGCATTTGCACGCACACTCGCTGTCATCGCCCGGCTTGACCGGGCGATCCAGTACTCCGAGACGTCAGTGGCTCATCGAGAGGCTGCGGCGTACTGGATTCCCCGCCTGCGCGGGGAATGACACTGAGGGCGGAGCAGCGCCGCGCCTCTAGAACAAATTACCCTGATCCACCGGCTTGCCCATGCGCTTCGCTGCGGGCTTGGTGTCCTGCGCGGCGGGCTTCGATTGCGTTGGCGCGCGCTTCGCCGCGGGCGCAGGCCGATCCGCATCCGCCGTCGCGGCCACACGGCCATCCGCAAACTCGATCTCCATCCGCGCATTCGGCCCGACGCTGTCGGCCGAGTGCAGCGGATGGCCGGCTTCATCGCGCACCAGCGCAAAGCCGCGCGCGAGCACGCCGCGATAGGACAAAGCGGAGAGCAGCTTGCCGCTGTTCTCGACGCGGGCATCCAGCCTCTGCAACAACGTGACCAGCGCGCGGCCCGCGCGCTCGGCAAGTCGATGCGTGCGTTCGCGCTGACGCGCAATCGCGTTGCGTTGCGCCTGCGCGTTGGAGAGCTTTGAGGCGCGCAAGCGCACCTCCAGCCCGGCAAAGCGGTCGCGCCGCCGCCGCAGCAGCGAGCGCGTGGACAGGCCGAGCCGCTCGCCGCACACGGTGAGGCGATGATCGGCCTGCGCGATCTGACCATGCAGCACCCGCAGCGTCAGCTTGGCGCCGGCGGCGGTGAACCGGCGGAAATGCGCATGCGTGTTGGCCTTGAGGCAGCGGGGCAGGGACGCACCTGCCGAATCCAGCCGCTGCCGCGGGATCGCCAACAGGTCGCCGGCCGCCGGCAGGGCGCGCGCGGCGGCACGCAGTTCGCTGCGGCGGCTCTCATGGGCGCGCTGCCAATAGGCGCGGGTGCGGCGCCCGAGATCGGCGACCTCGACGAAGAGATCGCTGCGAACCGGCACCGCCATCTCGGCCGCCGCCGTCGGCGTCGGCGCGCGCTTGTCGGCGACGAAATCGATCAGCGTGATGTCGGTCTCGTGGCCCACCGCCGAGATCAGCGGGATCATGCTCTCGGCCGCGGCGCGGACCACGATCTCCTCGTTGAACGACCAGAGATCCTCCAGCGAGCCGCCGCCGCGTGCGACGATCAGCACGTCGGGCCGCGGAATCTTGCCGCCCGGGGCAATCGCGTTGAAGCCGCGGATCGCGGCCGCGACCTGCTCGGCCGAGCCTTCGCCCTGCACCTTGACCGGCCACACCAGCACGTGGCGGGGAAAGCGGTCCTCCAGTCGGTGCAGGATGTCGCGGATGACGGCGCCGGTCGGCGAGGTCACGACGCCGATCACCTCTGGCAGCCAGGGCAGCAGCTGTTTTCGCGCTTCGTCGAACAGGCCTTCGGCGGCGAGCTTCCTCTTGCGCTCCTCCATCAGCGCCATCAGGGCGCCGATGCCGGCCGGCTCCAGCGCCTCGATCACGATCTGGTATTTCGAGGAGCCCGGATAGGTGGTCAGCTTCCCGGTGGCGATGACCTCGAGTCCCTCCTGGGGCTTGAAGCGCATCCGCCCGTGCACGCCCTTCCAGATCACCGCCTCGATCTTGGCGCTCTCGTCCTTGAGCGCGAAATAGCAATGGCCGGAAGAATGCGGCCCGCGGAAGCCGGAGATCTCGCCGCGGACCCGGACATGGCCATAGGTGTCTTCCACCGTCCGTTTCAGGGACTGCGAGAGCTCGGAAACGGTGAATTCGGGGGTGTTGAGCAGGGGTTCCGCTGAAGGCATCGGCAAACGATTCGGCATTTTGGGGTCAGACCCGACGTTAAGGATTTTCGCCGCGCGGCGCCATCGGGGGATTGATCAAAAGAGTACTCTGTATTATAGAGTTCTCTATATTTTATCAGTTTGAAGGGAGTAGATCATGGCAATTCGACTGCTACGCGGCGGTTTGAACGGACTGAAATGGGCCTTGTGTGCGGTCGGCGGTGTCGCGCTGATCCTGACCGCGATGATCGCAACGCCGCTGGAGCGGCCGCCGGAGATGCGATCGGTCTCCGACTCCGCCAAGGGCATCGATTGGTCCACGCTGCCGGCCCTGGAACGCTTTCAGGCCCGCGACGGCACCTGGATCGGTTTCCGCCACTACGTTGCCAGCGGCCCCGCGACAGGCCGTGGCGCGATCTTCATCCACGGCTCTTCCGGCTCCAGCGGCACCGTCAATCATGCGCTGACCCATGCGATCGCCTCGCGCGGGGTGGAGACCTGGGCGCTCGACATCCGCGGCCATGGCGGCTCCGGCACGCGCGGCGACATCGGCTATGTCGGCCAGCTCGAAGACGACCTCGTCGACTTCGTCGCTCAAATCCGCAAGACCGCACCGGAGCTGCCGCTCACCCTGATCGGCCATTCCGCCGGTGCCGGCTTCTCCCTGCGCGTCGCCGCGACACCGATCATGCAGGACATGTTCGTGCGCACCGTGCTGCTCGCGCCCTATCTCGGCTACGACGCACCGACAAACAAGCCGCGTGCCGGCGGCTGGGCCAATTTCGATCTGCCGCGCTTTCTTGGGCTCGCCACCCTGCGCAAGCTCGGCATCGACTGCTGCGCGCAGCTTCCGGTGCTCGCACTCGCCGTGCCGGCGAGTTCGGCAAAGTATCTCGTCTCCACCTATTCGGACCGCCTGACGCGCAATTTCGCGACGCGCGGCTATCGCGTCGATCTTCCGGCGGTAACGCATCCGATCACGATCTTCGGCGGCGCCGAGGACGAGATGATGATCTCGGATAAGTATGCGGAGACCGTGCAGGCCATCAAGCCGTCGGTCGAGGTCATGATCATCGACGGCATCAACCACATGGGCATCGTCACCAATCCGAAGGCGATCTCGGTCATCGCCGAGGATGTGGCAACGCGCGGGGCAGGGCAGTCATGATGCGATCCGCTGATGGCAAGGCAATCGTAGATAGGAGCGGTTTCCCCGTGGCCATCCTTCGAGACGCCCGCCTGCGTCGGGCCCTCAGGATGAGGGCGGAGTTTGCGGCAGCCGCTTTAACGGGTCCTGGTGCAGCTGAGCCTCATCCTGAGGAGACCGCTGGAAGCGGTCGTCTCGAAGCCTCATCCTGAGGAGACCGCGTAGCGGTCGTCTCGAAGGACGAGGCGCGCGCTCAGGTGTCACCGAGCGTCATACGAGCCCAGGGACAGAAAGGGACGACATGATCGACAGCAAAGAGGCGTCCGCGGCGCTGGCCGATATCGACGATATCGTCCAGCGCGTGAAGCAATCGCAGCTCTACGAGCTGGCGGGCCTCGCGGTCGTCTGGTGGGGCATATTGGTGTTCGCGGGCAATCTCGTGACCTGGCTTTGGCCGGTCTATGCGATCTACGCCTGGGTTGCCGTGGATGTTGTCGGCGTCGTCGGTCTGGTTGCACTCCGCCTGGTCAATCCGCCGCGGCACTCCCATGGTCGCGGCTTCGAGATCAGACTGCTTCTGCTGTTCGTGCTGTTCTTTGCCTTCGGTTATCTTTGCACCAGCGTGATCGGCCATTTCGGTCCGCGCCAGCTGGGCACGTTCTGGCCGCTCTACTTCATGCTGTTCTACGCGCTGGCGGGTCTCTGGTTCGGCTATGCCTTCATTGCGATCGGTCTTGGAATTGCCGCGCTGACGCTGATCGGCTTCTTCTATATCGGCGAGGCGTTTCCGCTCTGGATGGCCTTCGTCAATGGCGGAGGCCTGATCCTCGGCGGCCTCTGGATGCGGCGGATCTGATGGCCGAGCTCGACGATATCATTCACCAGCCGTTGCGGCTGAAGATCATGGCGGCTCTCAACGCGCTGCCGGCCGCCGCAGGATTGGAGTTTTCCCGGCTGAAAAAGCTCACCGGCGCGACCGACGGCAATCTCGGTGCGCATATCGAGACGCTGGCCAAGGCGGGTTACGTTTCGGTGGAAAAAGCCTTCGTCGGCAAGAAGCCGCAGACCACGGTCACTGCCACCGCGGCGGGTCGTGGCGCCTTCGCGCGGCACGTCGCGACGCTGCAGGAGATCATTGCGGGGAAGCAGGTGTAGCGCCGATTATCGACCAATTTCCATCTGGCTTCCGAATGACCGTTACAGTAGCTTCGATCCGTACTGGCTACCAGGGGTTTTGGGAACAAAAATGACGCAACAGCTTAGTTTAATTGAAGCTCACGAAAGCAGACTCAATCAAATCTTCAGTGACGATTACGAATTCGAAATTCCGTCCTATCAGCGTCCGTATGCGTGGGAAGAGCAACAAGCTCAAGAACTTCTCACGGACTTCATAGAAGCCATGGACAACGGCGACGACGTTTATTTTCTCGGCAGCATCGTGCTTATCAAAGAGCCACACAAGCCGCTGTCGCGCGTTGTCGACGGTCAACAGCGACTTACCACTTTGACCATCATCTTGAGTATATTGCGGGACCTGACGACCGATCAGGAAGTGAGAGGAACGCGGCGCGTTTATGTCTATCAGAAAGCCAATCCAGATAGCGGCGCAGCCGAGCGGTTTCGCTTGTTGCTTCGCCAGCGTGACCGCGCATTCTTTCAGAAGTACATCCAGAATCCGGATGCAACAAACTCCCTTCCCGATCCGGACCTCCTCGAAGGTAGCCAACAAAACATAGCTCGCAATGCAATTCATCTCCGATCCGAACTCTCAAAACTCGACGAAGATCGGCGCAACAAACTGATTGCTTACTTAATTCAGCGTTGCTACCTCGTCGTCGTCGCTGTCCCGACGCCCGAAGCCGCGAGACGCATCTTCACTGTGCTCAACGCCCGCGGGTTGGACCTCACCGCCACTGATATTTTAAAGGCCAATCTTCTGGAGCGCGCGGGCTCGAACGAGAAGGACTTGGCCGAGCGATGGGAAACCGCCGAGCTTGCACTCGGTAGAGATCGCATGGTCGAACTGTTTGGCCACATTCGAACAATGTTCGAGAGAGACAAGCCCCGCATCGCGCTTGAAGTTGGCTTTCCGAAGTTCGTTCAAACCTTCAATGAGAACGCAGAAAGATTTGTGTCGGATACGCTAGAGCCGATCGCTGACGCAATGCTCCTTGTGGGCGAGTCTCCTGGCGTGAAAAAGCAATTCGGAGACGAAGCCGCAAAGGCCGTTCGCTCTCTGGAACGAATCGATAACAAGGACTGGATGCCGCCAGTTCTGCTTCGACTCTGGAAGCGCAAAAAGGACGATCAAACAAGCGTTGCCGCATTTCTGGTTGAGATCGAACGCCTCGCTTATTATCTCTTTGTGACGCGAGCGGATATTAACACGCGCATTGCGCGATACTCCGGGGTTATGGACGAATTCGACCCTCGTTCAGGCAAGGAGAAGCCAAAAGCGGGCATTGCTTTAACTGCTGCCGAGCAACAGGAATTCTTGGATGCACTAAGTGGGCCGCTTTATCAAAAGGCACGTGTTTGCAAACCCGTGTTACAGCGACTCGACGAAGCCCTGTCTAGCGGCGGGGCAAGCTATGATGAGCTTGTCTCCATCGAACATGTGTTGCCGCAGACCGTATCGGATAGCAGTGAATGGGCGACCCTTTTCCCTGAAGAGGCCCAACGCGCTGAATGGACGCACCGGCTTGCCAATCTTGTGTTCTTAACCCGCCGCATCAACACCCGCGCTTCGAACTGGGACTTCGGCCGAAAAAAGAAAGAGTACTTCGTATCCAAGGACGGAGCCTCGCCGTTTCCATTGACACAAGGTGTCTTACAGGCGGGCAGCTGGACGCCAGAGCATTTAGTTCAACGCCAAGCAACCCTGATAGGCCGGCTGGCAAGCGTCTGGAGCTTAGCTCAGCTTCCAACCGATGGGTCCACGCAGCAGGCCAAGGAAGGAAAGTTGACTACAACGGCCTGAGGACTGTCCACGCTTCGACGCGTGCTTGATGCCACCTCGCTTGCCTCCGCTCCGCCAGATTGACGGTGAAGAAGAAACACCCACCCGGAACGAAGTTGCGGCGGTACGCGGTCATGACGCGACGTCACCACGAAACAAGTGCGATGGGTTTCGCAAGCGCTCAACCCATCCTACGGGCTGGCGCGTTGCTGGGCTCCGCGAAGTGAGGGGCATTAGTATCATAGTCGCAACCCCCTAATGTTGAAAGAGAGTCGGCTCGGTTCTGCTGGCAGTGCAGTAATCACGCGAGTCGGAATCCGAGGATGTGTGAACTTGTACCGTCAGAACGAGATCGACGAATGGACCTAGGTTTTCAACCTCACTAAAATCGCAAGTAATTCAATCAGAAAGGCAAGGGGCGGGACGCAAGTTCCGCCCCTTGTCGTTTGTGACAGTAAATGCCCATCTTTGCGCTATCATAGTCGCTGAGAGGCCGAAGAAGTTAACGCGATTCAAACCGCCCTAGTTTTAAAGGGGTGTTCGAGTCTCGGGATATTAACCATTCGGCCTTAGGTTGTTTGGCAAACATTCGAACCCTCATTGTGAGGACAGGGATATGGCGGACGTGAAACTGCCCCAACGGGCGGGCGATAAAACTCGGCCTGAATCTGAACTAAGTCAGATCTTGGCTCGGGCACCCGAGCTGATAGCCGCCGCCGGGACTCGGTACGGTAGCTTCCTCGTCTTCATGGCCATCATGAGGAGCAGGGGGCCGTGGGGGATGGCCATCGGCTCTGTCGCCGTGCTGCTGTACAAGTACGGGCTGCGATAGCCGATGGTCGCGCTACGCCCAAAGGGGTGTTGACCGGAATCCCAGTAATTACTATCCATATACGCACTGAAGCCCGCCTCGGGTTGGATTCGAGAACGGGCTTCAGCTCTTACCCCTTGTGGAAGGGGGCAGTACGGGGTGGGTGACCGAGGTCACCTATTCGGTAATGTCCGGCTGATGATCCACATCAGTCTCCTCCTCTCCCTTCGGGTGTTGTGGACTGCTCCTTCGCTTTCCAGGGGACGGAGCCTTCCGAAGTTTAGATGCGGCGCGGGCCTTCTTGGCCGGCGCCGTTTTCTTTTTGGCCTCCTCCTTCGGCTTCTTCGCGTCAGGGTACCATGCGGCCAGGCCCCAGGTTCCTTGAGGCAGCCGGTGGAAGACAAGCGGCTGGGTGCGCAGCAGGGCGCGCATGCCGACCATGGCGATGTCGGGCGTCTTGGATTCGAACTGATAGCCGCCCTGGACAAGAGCGTCGTAGATCTCACGGGTGTTGGCTGGACCGAGGCCCTGTGCCTTTCGCATCTCTAGGTACGCGCGCATCGCCGGCGTCTGCTTCATGCCGTAGAAGGTGTCGTCGCTGATCTGCGTGACCTTGGTGGCGTTGCTGACGGTTGCCTCGTTGTAACGGGGAGGGTAGCCGGCCTCTTTGCACAGGTGGTTGATGGTCCGCTCCAGGTCAGCAACTCCCGCTAGCGCCTCCTCGCGGCGGCGCTCCATGGCGGCTATTGCTGGGTCGAACTCAGAAGGCATCGGAAATCCGAACAGGTGATGTTAGCCGCAATGTAAATGGGTTCCGTTGGAATCTACAAGGGCTTGGTGCAGATTCTTTCGGGGAAAGATGAAATTGGCTTGTCGCGTGTACCGCGCGGGCAAATATACGATATCATTTATTTCGGAATTAGATAGTAATTACAGTACTTTGATAGGAAGAACTGTTTCACATAAATTTTCACGTGAAACGAACGTCGAAACGACCGCCGCTGTAAAACACCGGGATAACACCGATACAAAACGTAATGCGATCACCGCAAATCATCATCAAGAACCATCACCGCGGCGAATCGCGCGCCCATACACCGAATTTTACAACCCCCGATTCGCCGAAAGCATTGCGGATACGGCCAGCTGCCCGTGCAATTAATTTCACTTCGACAACCGACTAAACGGAGGAGTTCAACGTGAGCATCGTCTATCAGCAGATGCCGGAGGGCACCGTCCTAGAGGCCGTGATGCCCGATTGGGTTAAGCTCAGCATCGCGGATTGCATCATTGTGTTCGGACGTGTCGAACAGAAAATGGTTGAGATTGCTTGGGACCTAGCCGGCACGACTGAGGTGAAAGATCGGGTGAAGCGCGCGCGTGTACCAGCTGCGGATAACTTCGACGAACTTCTTTCTGTCATTGAGGAAGCTGCAGGGCAGAAGTTCGATGCACTCAGAGAATCATTCACCAAGCTCGCACACGACCGCAATCTGATAGCCCATGGTCACTGGCTCATGGCTGGCGGCAAGCCGTACGTCGTGTGGCACGAGTTTTTGACGGACACCGATAGCGCGATGGGCGAATTCTTTGAAGAGCATCGCTTCCAGTACTTCAAGACGCGCGGAGACAAGCTGCACGACACATGCAAACGGTGGCACGACATGATTACGGAAGGGCAGGGCAAGACGGCCGGAATTCTTGACCGCATCCCCCACAGTTCACAAACCTAGCCGGCTGTGCGCGCAATAGCGCGTCCTGACGGGGAATGGGAGGTCACCCCCCCTTGAGCCCCACCCCGATTCATGCGACCTCGCGTCCAGCAAACCTCTCCTTTTCGAGCCCTCGATGCACATTCTCCTGCTTGGTTCCGGCGGCCGCGAACATGCCCTGGCGTGGAAGATCGCAGCCTCTCCCCTGGTGACCAAATTCTGGTGCGCGCCGGGCAATGCCGGGATCGCGCGCGAGGCGGAATGCGTGGCGCTCGACGTCGCCGACCATGCCGCCGTGATCGCCTTCTGCAAGACCAATGCGGTCGAGCTCGTGGTGGTCGGCCCGGAGACGCCGCTGGCGGCCGGGATCGTCGATGACCTCACCGCCGCCGGCATCAAGGCATTCGGACCGGACAAGATCCCCGCCCAGCTCGAAAGCTCCAAGGGCTTTACCAAGGCGCTCTGCACCGAATTCGGCATTCCGACCGGCGCCTACAAGCGCTTTACCAACGCCAGCGATGCGCGTGCCTATGTCCAGAGCCAGGGCGCGCCGATCGTGGTCAAGGCCGACGGCCTTGCCGCCGGCAAGGGCGTCGTCGTCGCCAAGACCGTGCGCGAGGCCGAGGACGCCATCGCCATGATGTTCGAGGGCGCCTTCGGCGAGGCTGGCGCTGAGGTCGTGATCGAGGAGTTTTTGCCGGGCCGCGAGATCAGCTTCTTCGCGCTGTGCGACGGCGAGACCGCCATTCCGCTGGCGTCCGCGCAGGACCACAAGCGCGTGTTCGACCACGACGTCGGCCCGAACACCGGCGGCATGGGCGCCTATTCGCCGACGCCGCTGGTCACGCCTGCGATCCACGACGCGATCATGGCCAAGATCATTCTGCCGACGGTCGGCGGCATGAAGCAGCGCGGCACGCCGTTCCGCGGCATCCTCTATGCCGGGATCATGCTGACGACGCAGGGCCCGAAACTGTTCGAGTTCAACGTCCGCTTCGGCGATCCCGAGTGCCAGGTGCTGATGCTGCGGATGATGTCGGACATCGTGCCGGCGTTCCTGGCGTCCTGCGACGGGCAGCTGAAGCATTTTGATCTGCGCTGGCATCCGGATTCCGCGCTCACAGTGGTGATGGCGGCGAAGGGATATCCCGGCGACTATCAGAAGGGCACGCGGATCGAGGGGCTCGATGACGCCGCGAAGGTCGAGACCGCCGAGATCTTCCACGCCGGGACGGTCGAGAAGGACGGCGCCATCCTCGCCAATGGCGGCCGCGTGCTCAATGTCTGCGCGCTCGGCAAGACCGTGACGGAAGCGCAAGGCCGCGCCTATCAGGCCGTCGACCGCATCAACTGGCCGGAAGGCTTCTGCCGCCGCGACATCGGCTGGCAGGCGGTGGAAGCCGAGAAGGCCAAGGCCTGACAGCGGTTTTTCGCACGCGCGCGCAATGTCCGGCCGCGCCCGTCGGCACTCCAAAATTGTGCAGGCAGGTGTTGAACTTAGCTACTGTGCATGGGGTTGTTTTCGAGATTTTTGTTTTGGGGCCTCCCAAGTCTTGGGCACTTCAAGACTGAGCAGATCCAGCTGACCAGATAAGGATGCAGAAGATGTCCGATCTCGCCGACCTCTATCCCGGCTTCGCCTCCGAATGGATCAACACCTCCTTCGGCCGCATCTTCGCCCGCGTCGGCGGCAAGGGACCGCCGCTGTTGCTGCTGCACGGCTTCTCCGAGACCAACGTGATGTGGCACCGCGTCGCGCCGCAGCTTAGCGACCAGTTCACGCTGATCATCGCCGATCTGCCCGGCTATGGCTGGTCCGACATGCCCGAGAGCGATGCGCTGCACATGCCCTACAGCAAGCGCGCGATGGCCAAGGCCATGGTCGAGGCGATGGAGAGCCTCGGCCACGTGCACTTCGCGCTCGCCGGCCACGATCGCGGCGGTCGCGTCTCCTATCGCCTTGCGCTCGATCATCCCGGCCGGCTGTCGCGCCTCGCCGTGCTCGATATCCTGCCGACCTATAATTACTGGGAGCGGATGAACCGTGCCTATGCGCTGAAGATCTATCACTGGACTTTTCTGGCGCAGCCCGCACCGTTGCCGGAAACGCTGATCTCGAGCAATGGCGAGTTCTTCCTGCGTTTCAAGATGGCGAGCCAGACCAGGTCGAAGACGCTCGACGCCATCGACGAGCGCGCGCTCGAACACTACATCGCCCCGTTCCGCGATCCCGCCCGCGTCCACGCGATGTGCGAGGATTACCGCGCCGGCGCCTATTTCGATTACGATCTCGACAAGGCGGACTTCGAGGCCGGCAAGAAGATCACCATTCCGATGCTGGCGCTGTGGGGCGATGCCGGTATTGCGCAAGCCGCCGCCACCCCGCTCGGCATCTGGAAGCAATGGGCGACGAATGTCGTCGGCATGCCGGTGGATTCGGGACACTTCCTCACCGAGGAGAACCCTGATGTCACAGCCAAGGCGCTGCGCGAGTTCTTTGCGGCGGGTTAGCGCCGCTCCTGGAAGAAGTCCTTGAGCAGCCGCGCCGACTCGCTTTCGCCGACCCCGGAATAGACATCCGGGACGTGATGGCAGGTCGGCGAGGTGAAGAACCTCACGCCGGACTCGACCGCGCCGCCCTTGGGATCGGCGGCGCCGTAATAGAGCCGCCTCACCCTTGCAAAGGAGATCGCGCCCGCACACATGGTGCAGGGCTCCAGCGTCACGTAGAGGTCGCAGTCGACCAGGCGCTCGCTGCCGATCTTTTTGGCGGCTTCGCGGAGCGCGATGATCTCGGCATGAGCCGTAGGGTCGTAGTCGGTCAGGGTCCGGTTCGCCGCGGTGGCGATGACCTCGAAGTTGCGGACCACGACGCATCCGATCGGAACTTCGCCCGACTTTCCGGCGTTTTCAGCCGTTCTGAGCGCCAAATCCATGAAAGAGGGGGCTTTCAAGCCTCGTATCATCCCGAGAAACCTGCTAGTAGCTGCGCCTTCAGCAGAAGTGCTTACCGAATTTGCCTGAGCATGCGGCTCGAAACGAGCGCGCACAATGCTTTCTGGCCACCCCCCTGAGTGAGATTATTCATGCCTCGCGACAGCGACAAAGACAATGATTCCCGCGGCCGGCGCGACCGTGGCCCGGCCAAGGGCGGCCGTTCCGGCAAGGCTCGGGGCCCCGAGAAGAAGTTCGCCAAGCGCGGATTTGAGGGCAAGAGCGACAGCCGCCCGCCCCGCGGCGACAGTGACAGCCGACCGGTCCGCCGCCGCGAAGACGGTGATGCGCCGCGCCGCGATTTCAGCGACCGCCCGAAGTTCAAGCGCGAAGACCGGCCGCGCGGCGAGGATCGGGGCGAGCGCAGCTTCAAGCCGCGTGGCGACCGTCCCTTCAAGCCGCGTGAAGACCGTCCGTTTTCCGATCGCCCGTCGCGCGACGGCGAGAAGCGCCCGTTCAAGCCTCGTGGCGACCGCCCATTTTCTGATCGCCCCTCGCGCGATGGCGAGAAGCGGCCGTTCAAGCCGCGCGGTGATCGCCCGTCCTATGGGCGTGATGACCGTCCGCCGCGCAGGGATCGCGACGATTCCCGTCTGGCCGGCCGGACCGGTGACACGAAATTTGGCGACAAGCGACCTTACGCACCGCGCGGCGACCGTCCGGAACGCAAGTTCGACGGCGAGCGGAAGTTTTCGCGCGGCGCACCGGGCCGTGGCGAGCGCAGCGATTCAAAGCCTTGGCAGAAGCGCGATGCGGCTCCCCGTGGGGACCGGCCGCCGCGCAAGGACTTCAGCAAGGGCCCGCGCAAGGATTTTGGCGGCAGCGACCGCGGTCAGGACAAGCCCTGGCAGAAGCGCGACGATCGGCAAGGCGGCGGCGAAGACCGTCCACGCTTTTCGCGTTCGCGCGACGATCGTCCATCGGGTGATCGTCCGTTCCGTGAGCGTCCCAAATTCGATCGTCCCCGCGATGATCGTCCCAAGTTCGATCGGCCCCGTCGTGACAGCGATGGTGAGCGTGGTGGGCGCGGCGGCGACCGCCCAAAATTCGATCGTCCGCGCGAGCGCTCCGACTGGCACGAGCATCCGCGCAGCGACAGCGATCGTCCGCGGCGTGAAAACGAGGACGACAGCCGGATCTTCGAGAAGCGTCCCGCCTTCGGCGGTCGCGGCGCTTATCGCGAGCGCGATCGTGATTTCGACCGCCGGCCGCGCCGGGAAGAAGAGCCCAAGCCGAAGAAAGCCGGTGAGCGTATCGCCAAGGTGTTGTCGCGTGCGGGTCTCGCCTCGCGCCGCGATGCCGAGGAGATGGTCACGCAGGGTCGCGTCGCCGTCAACGGCCGTGTCATCAATTCGCCGGCGCTCGACATCACCTCGAACGATGTCGTCACCATCGACGGCAAGCCGATGCCGGAGCGCGAGCGCACGCGGCTGTTCCTCTATCACAAGCCGCGCGGGCTGATGACCACGCATGACGACCCCGAGGGGCGTCCGACCGTGTTCGACAATCTGCCCGAAGGCCTGCCGCGGCTGATTTCGATCGGCCGGCTCGACTTCAACACCGAGGGCCTGCTGCTGCTCACCAATGATGGTGGGCTCGCGCGCACGCTCGAGCTGCCGGACACCGGCTGGCTGCGCCGCTATCGCGTCCGCGCCCACGGGGACGTCACGCAGGCGCAGCTCGACGAGCTGAAGAACGGCATCGAGGTCGAGGGCGTCAAATACGGTCCGATCGATGCCACGCTGGAGCGTGACCAGGGCGCCAATGTGTGGCTGGTTTTCGCGATCCGCGAAGGCAAGAATCGCGAAGTGCGCAATGTCTGCGCCCATCTCGGGCTCGAGGTGAACCGTCTGATCCGCGTGTCCTACGGCCCGTTCCAGCTCGGCGAGGTTCCCGAAGGCCAGGTCGAGGAGATCAAGTCCCGCGTGCTGCGCGACCAGCTCGGCGACAAGATCATCGAGAAGTCGGGTGCCCAGTTCGACGTGCCGCAGAAATCTGCCGCGCGTGAGGGAGACGACGCGCCGCGCGAGAAGAAGCCCGCCAGCAAGCGCGGCGTGATCAGCGACCGCAAGGGCCGCCGCGTGCTGGTGCAGCGCACCGGCAGCGAGGAGGCGCGCGAGCGCAATGAGTCCGAGGCCAGTGGCTACGGCCCGCCGCGCCGTCCCAAGCGCGGCTATCACGGCAAGCGCGATCTGGCGCCGAAGGAGGACTGACGTTGCGCGTCGTCGGCGGTCGATTGAAGGGGCGCAATTTGGCCTCACCGTCCTCGCGCGACATCCGCCCCACGGCGGACCGCCTGCGCGAGTCCGTGTTCAACATCCTCGTGCACGCCTATGACGATCCGATTTCGGACGCGCGCGTGCTCGATCTCTTCGCCGGCACCGGCGCGCTCGGCATCGAAGCGACGTCACGCGGCGCGAAGTTCACGCTGTTCGTCGACAACGGCGCGGAAGCGCGCGCCCTGCTCCGCAACAATGTCGAGTCGCTGGGCTTGGGTGGCGTCACCAAGGTCTATCGCCGCGATGCGACCGATCTCGGGCCTGCACATCCGGTCGAGCCGTTCTCGCTGGTATTCCTCGATCCGCCCTACGGCAACGGTTTTGCGGAGAAGGCGCTCGCGAGCCTGCGTGATGGCGGCTGGCTCACGCCAGGCGCGCTGCTCGTGGTGGAGGAGGCGAAGACGGCGCAATTCATCACGCCCGAAGGCTTCGAGGAATTGGAGCGGCGGGCGTATGACGACACGGAGTTCGTGTTTCTGAAGGCGCCGTAGCCTACGAACTCACCGCCGCCCGAACAGCTTCTCCACATCCGACAGCTTCAGCTCGACATAGGTCGGGCGGCCGTGGTTGCACTGGCCGGAGTTCGGGGTGTCCTCCATCTCGCGGAGCAGGGCGTTCATCTCCTCCGGCCGCAGCCTTCGGCCGGCGCGCACCGAGCCGTGGCAGGCCATGGTTGCGGCGACGTGCATCAGGCGGCGCTCGAGCGGCAGCGCCTCGTCCCACTCGGCCATGTGCTCGGAAAGATCGCGCAACAGCCCGCCCGCGTTGGTCTTGCCGAGCAGTGACGGCGTCTCGCGCACCGCGACCGCGCCGGGGCCGAAGGATTCGATCGCAAGGCCAAACGACGTCAGCTCTTCGCTGCGCTCGAGCAGGCGCTCTACCGTGGCCTCGTCCATCTCGACGATCTCGGGGATCAGCAGGATCTGCCGCTGCACGCCATTGGCAGCCAGCGAAGCCTTCAGCCGCTCGTAGACGATGCGTTCATGCGCGGCGTGCTGGTCGACAATGATCAACCCGTCGCGGGTCTGCGAGACGATATAGGTCTCGTGGATCTGGGTGCGTGCCGCGCCGAGCGGACGGTCGACCAGGTCGCCGACGGGCTGGCTCTCGATCCGCACGTCTGCGCTCGGCGCGCCGACGTCGAATGCGGCCTGCGCGCGCTCGGCGAAGGAGGGCGCCGCGGCACCGTCGAAAGACGGCATCGAGGCGGATGGCGACTGGCGCCAGTCCCAGCTTGCCGGGCGCGGCGTGAATGCGGGGCGGAACGAAGACAGTGCGCTTTCGCCGCCGTTGGCGGCCGTACGCCGGCCCTCCCGCGCGAGCCCTTCCTTCAATCCGTGCACGATCAGCGCGCGCACGAGGCCTGCGTTGCGAAACCGGACCTCGGTTTTGGCCGGATGGACGTTGGCGTCGACCTCGCGCGGATCGAGCGTGACGAACAGCGCCAGCACCGGATGGCGGTCGCGCGGCAGATAATCGGCATAGGCCCCGCGCACCGCGCCGAGGATCAGCTTGTCGCGCACCGGGCGGCCGTTGACGAAAAGATATTGCCCGAGCGCGTTGGCTTTGGTCAGCGCGGGCGCCGCGGCATAGCCGGCGACCACGACGCCCTCGCGCTCGGCATGGACCTCGATGGCATGGCTGCGGAACTCCGCCCCCAGGATGTCGCCGAGGCGGGTCAGTCGACCGGCGACGCCGGGCAGCGCCGCAGCCCAGGTCACCGGCGCGCGCTCTTCGCCCGCCAGCGTGAAGGCGATTTCGGGCCGCGCCATCGCGAGCCGCCGCACCACCTCGCGGATCGCTTCCGCCTCGGTGCGGTCGGTCTTCAAAAACTTCAGCCGCGCCGGCGTCGCGTAGAAGAGGTCGTTGACCTCGACCCGCGTGCCGTGCGCGAGCGCGGCTGGCATGATCCCGGATTTCTCGCCGCCCTCGACATTGAGCGCCCAGGCGTGCGGCTCGCCGGCATGCCGCGTGGTGATGGAGAGCCGCGCGACCGAGCCGATCGAGGGCAGCGCCTCGCCGCGGAATCCAAGCGTGCGGATCTGCAGCAGGTCCTCGTCGTCGAGTTTGGAGGTGGCGTGACGCTCGACCGCCAGCGACAGGTCCTTGGCGGTCATGCCGCCGCCGTCGTCGGTGATGCCGATCCGCCGGCGCCCGCCGCCATCGGTGAAGACGTCGATCCGGCTCGCGCCGGCATCGATGGCGTTTTCGACCAGTTCCTTGACCACGCTCGCGGGACGTTCGACCACCTCGCCGGCGGCGATGCGGTTGACGACCTGTTCTGGCAATTGGCGGACGGGCATGAACTCGATCTTGGGCTTGCGATCTGGATTCGCTGACAGCGCTATTCTAGGCCGTGTTGCGTCAAAAGCATGTGTTGGGCAACAGGAACGTGGCGGGCTGGGGAAAAGGGCCGTCTATCGCATTGAAGAGATTGGACGTTCGAGAAAATCGCGCACCCCGGATGGATTGATCTCCGGGTGCTGGTCCCGATTGTGGGGTACCGGGCTGCGGTGTAGCATCGTGAAAAAACGGCAACAGGACGGGAGGACGCCATGTGCCATCTCTTCGCGCACCAGCCCCAACGCGACTACGAATCCCAGACCCGTTCGTTACGGATCGGTGGGCATTGCACCTCGATCCGTCTGGAAATGGCATTCTGGGACACGCTGGACGAGATCGCGGCCAAGGAGAACATGAGCGTCGGCAAGTTCCTGACGACGCTCTACACCGAGGTGCTCGACCACCACGGCGAGGTCAATAATTTCGCCTCGTTGCTGCGCTGCTCCTGCCTGATCTATCGCTCCCGAAGCATAGCGTCGGTGCAGGAATTCAAGGCCACGGTGACGCCCATCCTCGATGCAGCCGAATAGCGACTATAAGATCCCTCCGCCGTCATTGCGAGGAGCCCTTGCGACGAAGCAATCCAGACCGTCACTGCGGCGGGATTCTGGATTATTTCGCTTCGCTCGCAATGACGGGGAGAGAGCGATCAGATCTCCTTCTTCTGCATCGCGCCGGCAATGTAATCCGCCTGCCGGATCGCGAGCGAGACGATGGTCAGCGTCGGATTGCAGGCCGCACCGCTGGTGAACTGGCTGCCGTCGGAGACGAACAGATTCTTGACGTCGTGGCTCTGCCCGAACTTGTTGACCACGCCGTCGCGCGGCTTCTCGCTCATCCGGTTGGTGCCGAGATTGTGGGTGCTCGGATAGGGCGGCGTCGGATAGCTCACGGTGGCGCCGACAGCGTCGTAGACCGCCGCCCCCTGCTTGTAGGCATGCGCGCGCATCGCGAGATCGTTGGGATGATCGTCGAAATGCACGCTTGCGACCGGCTGTCCGAACTTGTCCTTCACGGTTGGATCGAGCGTGATGCGGTTGGTCTCCTGTGCCATGTCCTCGCCGACCAGCCACATGCCGGCCATTCGGGGATAGCCGTCGAGCGCTGCGGTGAACGGACGTCCCCAGGCGCCGGGGTTGAGGAACGCCGCCATGAAGGGCAGGCCGATCGACAGCGTCTCCATCTCGTAGCCGCCGACGAAGCCGCGCTTCGGATTGTTGGTGGCCTCGTCGCGGATGATGCCGGCCATGGTGGTGCCGCGATACATGTGCACCGATTTCTCGAACACGGCGTAGACGCTGCCGGTCATGTGGCGCATGTAGTTGCGGCCAACCTGACCACTCGAGTTGCCAAGGCCGTCCGGAAACATCGTGGATGCGCTGTTCAACAGCAGCCGCGGGCTTTCGATCGAATTGCCGGCCACCGCAACGATGCGTGCCTTCTGGCGCTGCATCGCGCCCGTCTCGTCGGCGTACACCACGCTGGTGACCTTGCCGCCCGCGTCATGCTCGATCTTGACCGCCATGCTCGCGGGGCGGACTTCGAGATTGCCGGTCGCCTCGCCCTTGGGTATCTCAGTGTAGAGCGTCGACCATTTCGCGCCGGATTTGCAGCCCTGGAAGCAGAAGCCGATCTGCTGACAGGCGCCGCGGCCATCTCGTGGCTGGCTGTTGATGGCCATGTTGCCGGTGTGCACGGTTTTGTATCCGAGCTTCTTCGCGCCGGCCTCCATCACCCTGAAGTTATTGTTGCCGGGAAGTCCGGGAATGCCGTTGGTGCGGGTCACGCCCATCTTGTTCTCGGCCTTGGCGTACCACGGCTCCATCTCCGCGAGCGTGACCGGCCAGTCCAGCAGGTTGGCGCCGGGAAGGCTGCCGTAGGTGCTCTTCACCTTGAACTCGTGCTCGTCGAAGCGCAGCGACGCGCCGGCCCAGTGTGTGGTCGAGCCGCCGACCGCCTTGACGATCCAGGCAGGAAGACCCGAGAAGTCTTTTGCGACGCGCCATGTTCCCGATGTGGTGCGCGCGTCGGTCCAGGCGAGCTGCGAGAAGCTCTCCCACTCGTCATTGACGAAGTCCTGATTCTCGATGCGGGGACCTGCTTCGAGAATGACGACCTTGACGCCCTTCTGTGCGAGCTCGTTGCCCAGCGTGCCGCCGCCGGCACCGGAGCCGACGATCACCACAACGCTGGAGTCGTTCAGATCGAATTTTGCCATTTGCGTTCTCCTGAACCGTTGGGTGGCCTTAAGCCTTCGGCAGCCAGTCGATGTCGGCGAAGCCGCGGTTGATGTAACCGCCGTGCTCGGCGGAGGAGCCCTCGTAGCCGAACCGCGGCCAGACCTCCTTCTGGTTGTAGAGAGAGACGATGAGGTCGCCGCGCACCTTCTGGAAGAAGTCGCTCTGCTCGATCTCCTTCAAGAGCACCACGCGGTCGGCTTCCCAGGGCACTTCGGCATAGGGCGCCTTGTGGCGATCACGCGCGTTCTGATCGAGCCTGGTGATGCCGTCGCTGATCAGCACCTTGACGGACGCGTCTTTCGCCGCCTTGCCGTCCCACGGCTTGATCGCGGTGATGTAGTAGCTGTCGCCGAGGGCGTCGTGTGGATAGATATCGCGCGCGACCTTCAGCAGTGTCTTCATCGTCGCAGGCGAAAGCGCGCTTGCGTCATCGGCCCAGGCGCCATCGATGCTGACGGCGACGCTGGTCGCGACTGCCGCGACCGGAACGGCGGCCGCGGCGCCCTTGAGAAAGATGCGGCGGCTGTGCTTGCTTCGACGATCGACTTCTCTCATGGCATTCCTCCTTCGATTTTTGTGATTTTGATTTTTGTAGTTTGATCAGTTGAACCGTCCGCCGCGCTGGATCACCTCGATCTTGTAGCCGTCAGGGTCACTGACGAAGAAGAAGCGCGCCAGCGTTTTGCCGTCGTGCTTGAAGTCGCGCAGCGGACCCGGTGCGAGCTTTTCACGCTCGAAGCGGGAATGTTCGGCATCGAGATCCTCGACCACCACGGCGAGATGTCCATAGCCGTCGCCGAGCTGGTACGGCTCCTCGCGATCAGAGTTCACCGTCAGCTCCACTTCGAAGGTTGAGGAGGGGTGACGCAGATAGATCAGGGCAAAGTCCGAAAATTTCAGATGGTCGGCGATCTCCAGGCCGAAGGCGCGTCTGTAGAAGTCGAGCGAGCGCGCCTCGTCGAGCACGCGGATCATGGAATGAACGGGCTTCGCCATTCAGTTCTGCTCCTTCAGATAAGCGATAACGGCAGCGCGCGTCTCTGGCTTCGCCTGCCGGTAGACCATGGTCACGCCGGGAACGACGGCTTGCGGATCGGTCAGCCAAGCGTCGAGCCTGGTCTCGTCCCAGGCGAAGTCGGCTTTCGACAGCGCCTCTGAGTATTTAAAGCCTTCGGCCTTGCCGGCGGGGCGGCCCACGATCTTCACCAGTGGTGGGCCTTGCCGCATCGGTTCTGACAAGCTCAAGGTGTGGCACACCGCGCAGTGCTGCTTGAACAGTGTTGCGCCATCCGGCGGCTTTGCGGTCGGCAAAGGCATTTGCGCCTCGGCCACCCGCACCACCAGCACCATCGCGGTGCACAATCCCAGCACGATCGCGCGCATCGTCAAAAGCCCGCCCGTCCACGTCAATTCAGCGTGCGCAAACTCTAGGCGCGGCCAAACATGCGGTGGTAGTAGCGGGCTGTTTCGCCGCGAGCGGAGATGCTCACGGCCGCGTGTGTTCCGCACTGCCTAATATGCGGAGCACAATTCCGCGAAACCGCCGTCAAATCCCTAAACGATTACCACATGATGCGGATTGCATGACCAATGCGCCGCTTGATTTCTTTACGCGATGCAATGGACCGGTGCTGGCAAGCGGTGTCGGGAACGGCCGAGCCATTCATTGCAAAAAAATCCAGGAGAAATGGATGAAGTTGGTGAAGACCTCGATGATCGCATGCGCTCTGTCGGCTCTCATTGCGACGCCCGTTCTCGCGCAAGGCGCGCCATCCGCCAAGACAGGCGGCACCGTGCAAAGCAAACCCATGCAAGGCGGCACGATGGGCAGTGGCGATGAGGAGATGAGTGCTCAGCCGGGCGCAGCGGGCGAGAAGACCGGCATGAAGTCGACCAAAGGCACCAGAGGCACGGCCGGTACCACCGGCAGCGCTGCGCATAAGGGGACCGCCGACGATCCCACGACGGGCGGTGCTGCCCCATCCAAGCGTTACTAACCCGGCCGGGTCTGACGGCAGAACTCCGGTCGCCCTGCGGCCGGAGTTTTCTGCGCTAGCTAGTCGTCGAAGTGTCCGCCGCGCTTCGACTTGATGTCGCTGCGGCGCTTCTTGCCCTCGAGCCGGCGCTGCTTGGAGCCAAAGGTCGGCTTTGTCGCGCGCCGCGGCTTCGGCCGGACCATGGCTTCGCCGAGCATCTCCGTAAGGCGGTCGATGGCGTCCTGGCGGTTGCGCTCCTGGGTGCGGAAGCGTTGGGCCTGGATCACGATGACGCCGTCCTTGGTCATGCGCTGCCCTGCGAGCCGTGCGAGGCGCAACGCGGCATCCTCCGGCAGCGTCAGCTTCCGGGTATCGAAGCGCAATTGCGCCGAGGTCGCGACCTTGTTGACGTTCTGCCCGCCCGGGCCGGAGGCGCGGACAAAGCCGATCTCGATGTCGTCCTCGTCGATGACGAGATCGCGGGATATCCGCAGCATGGTGGCACCATTCGTGATGTCCGGACATATCGCGGACGTCTACGTTCGGCAATGGCGCTCATCCGAAACGCAAATGGCCGGGCGAACCCGGCCATTCCAAGCGACGTCGCGGAAGTCAGTTCGACTTCGGGGCCGCTGCGGCCGGTTGCGCCGCGGCCTGCGAAGCGCGGCCGACGACGACGGTCAGAAGCCCCTGGCCCCAGAGGCGCTTGGCGGCTGCCTTGGCGTCGTCCAGGGTCACCGCATCGACGACGCCGTTGCGCTTCTCGATATAGTCGATCGGCAGCTTGTCCTGCTGATATTGCAGCAGCGCCTGCGCGAGCTTCGAGGAGGTGTCGAGCGCCAGCATCTGTGAGCCCTTGAGATAGGATTTGGCCTCGTCGAGTTCCTTCTGCGTCGGGCCCTCCTCGGCGATCCGGCGCACTTCCTTCTCGATGGCGTCGATGGTGTCGCCGGCACGGTCGGCACGGGTACCGGTATTGCCGATGAAGACCGCCGAATGCTCCATCCAGAGCAGCGATTCGAACACCGAATAGGCCAGCCCGCGCTTCTCGCGCACCTCGCGATAAAGCCGCGAGGACAGCCCGCCGCCGCCGAGAATGTGGTTGACGACGTAGGCCGCCATGAAGTTCGGATCGCTGCGCTTCACCCCGGGGCCGCCGAAGGTGATCACGGTCTGGGGAACGTCGAGCGTCACGAAGGCGCGTTGCGGCGGCCTGGCGGCTTCGACGTCGGGGATCGGCACGAGATTGGCCTTGGCGGGCAGGCTGCCAAACGTGTGGTCGAGCAGCTTGCCGAGCGTGGCTGGATCGACGTCGCCAACCACCGCGATCTTCAGCGTGTCCTTGGCGAGTACGCGGCCGACATAATCCTTCATGTCGGCGATCGTGATTGTCGGGACACTGTCGAGATTGCCGTTGGACTGCCGGCCGTAAGGATGCTCGCCGAAGGCGACCTCCAGGAATTTGCGGCTCGCCAGCGAGGTCGGGTTGGTGGTCTCGCGGCGCAGGCCCGAGACCACCTGCGAGCGGATGCGTTCGACATCGGCGGTTTCGAAATGCGGCGAGGTCAGCGCGCTCCGCAGCAGGTCGAAGGCCTCGTCCTTGTTGTCGCGCAGCATGCGCAGGCTGCCGCGGAATGTGTCGCGCGTGGCGCTGAAGGAGAGCTCGATGGCGCGGCGGTCGAGCCGCTCATGGAAGGTCTTGGAGTCGAGATCGCCGGAGCCTTCGTCGAGGAGATCGCCGACCAGATTGGCGAGGCCCGACTTGTCCTTGGGATCCTGGGTCGAGCCGCCGGCGAAGGAATATTCCATGGCGATCAGCGGCACGGTCGCATCCTGCACGAACCAGGCTTCGATGCCGCCCGGCGAGGTCAAATGCTGGATCTTTGCAGCCGCCTGCGACGGCGACACCGCAGCGAGCGCGAGTGCCGCGCCGGTGACGAGGGAGAATGCGACGCGTCGAAGGAAGGGATAGGTCACGAACGCTTCTCCTCGCGCTTGGTGGTCGCGGTGTCCTTGATCAGATAGCCCGTCACCGAGCGCTTCTTCTCGAGCCATTTCTGCGCGACGGTGCGGACCTGCTCGGCGGTGACGGCGCGGATGCGGTCGGGCCAGCTCCGGATGTCCTCAATCGACAGGCCCGTGGTCAGCGCGCCGCCATACCAGCGCGCCAGAACAGCCTGGTTGTCCTGGGCGTAGATCGCCTCCGCGATGAGCTGGGTCTTCACGCGCTCCAGATCCTCGGCGCGAACCGGGTTCTGGGCGATGTCGGCAATGACGCCGTCGACCACCTGCTCGACTTCGGCGAAGCTGACGCCGGATTTCGGCGAAGCCGAGATCGCGAACTGGGTCGGGTCGAGCGAGATGCTCGAATAGCTGGCGCTGGCGGAGACCGCGAGCGGCTTGTCGACCACCAGCGCGCGGTAGAGATAGGAGTTGCTGCCGCTGCCCATCAGCTGCGCCAGCACGTCGAGGGCCGCGCTTTCGCCGGCTGCAGCCGTGGTCGCCGAGGGCACCAGGTAATAGCGCCGCAAGCCCGGCTGCTCGACGCGCGGGTCGGACAGCGTGACGGTGCGCGGTGCCGCGGGCTCCGGCTCCTGCGGGCGGATGCGTTGCGCCGGGATCGCGGGCTGCGCCGGGATGGAACCGAAATTGCGCTCGACCAACGGACGGATGTCGGCGGCGTCGACGTCGCCGGCGATCACCAGGATCGCGTTGTTCGGCGCGTAGAAACGACGGTAGAAGGCAAGTGCGTCTTCGCGATTGAGCTTCTCGATCTCCTGGTGCCAGCCGATCACCGGACGGCCATAGGGATGGTTGAGATAGAGCGCGGCCATGATCTGCTCGTTGAGGCGCGCGTCGGGGCTGTTGGCGACGCGCATGTTGTACTCTTCGAGCACGACGTCGCGCTCAGGCAGCACGTTCTCGTCCTTGAGGATCAGGCCGGTCATGCGGTCGGCCTCGAACTCCATCATGGTCGGCAACTGCTCGCGCGGCACGCGCTGGTAGTAGTTGGTGTAGTCGACCGAGGTCGAGGCGTTCTCGTTGCCGCCGACGCGGAGCACGGTCTGGGAGAATTCGCCGACCGGATGCTTCGAGGTGCCCTTGAACATCAGGTGCTCGAGGAAGTGCGCGAGCCCGGACTTGCCCGGCGTCTCGTCTGCGGAGCCGACCTTGTACCAGATCATCTCCGTGACGACGGGCGTGCGGTGGTCCGGAATCACCACGACCTGCATCCCGTTACCGAGCGTGAAGCTGGCGGGCGGAGCCGATGTCACCGTGGTCTGGGCGAACGCGGCGCTGGCTGAGAGGACACTGGTCGAAAGCAGCGCGGCAAGGAGGCAGGCAACCGATCGGTTTGCTGACATCATGATCCCTGGTGAAAGGCCGAGCCCGGATGCCCGGCTCGGAGGCACGGCATGCTACACCGTGCGGCTGAGGCTTCGCGTCACGAAGCAGAGAACGCAACTCGTAGGCAAGTTACTGATTAGCAATTTATAGACCGCGTCCGGCGTGCATCAGCCGCCGGTGCCGGGTTCGCGCCTGTCAGGACGTCGCGGCGGGTGAGGGGCGCTATTGTACCTTGTCCTTGCCCGTCATGATGTCGAAATAGGTCCGCCGCGATTTGTCCTCGCCGGCGCCATAGGCGTAGTTCGGTGACGGCGTCTGGTATCCCGGCGGCGGCTCGACCAGCGACGAGCGCGGCGGCTCGGTGGTGAACTGCTTGTTCTCGGCGCTCTTGCCGCCCTTCATCATATTCCACAACCCGCCGGTAAAACCGAGTTCGGCGGGGCTGAGCGACGGGTTGCTGTTGGCGCCCGGCTGAATGGGATCGTTGCTCGTGCGCTCGGGAGCGGCCGTCTGGCCGGCCTTCATCTCTGCGGGGGTCAGCGGCTGGGCGGCCTGCCAGTTCTCCGTCGCCTTGGTGGCCTTCTTCCGCGCGGCGATCGCTTCCTTGCGGCGCTTCTCCTCGGGATCCTTGGGCCAGTTCGGCGCATTCTGGGTCTGGGTCGCGGGCGGCGGCAGGTCGAGCTTGGGCGGCACCACCAGCGGCGAGCGCTCGCGGTATTCAATGCCGGGCTTTTCCATGCTCTTGGCGCCGATGCCGGACATCAGATTGTCGATGAGCTTCTCTTCGAAGGTCATGTCGTCGTCATCGGCATCATCGCCGTCACCGGCGCGGGCCGCGCCTGCCGACATGGCGAGACCGATGCCGAGGGCAACAGCGGACAATTTCAGTGCCCGCCAGAACCCCTGCTTGGGGTCTCGAACCATCGAACCGCTGGTCTTCGAGCTGCGCATCACTGTACCTGTTCCAAAATGTGCCAGTTTGCCGCTCTCGCGCGGCATAACCCCCCGCAAAAGCAAGGTTCCGCCTGCCGGTCCGTATCGGCCGGGATCAGGGCGCTTTTGCGGCGGGTACCCCCAGGAAGGAATCATACAATAGCGCCGCCACGCCGACAACGATGGCCACGTCGGCGAGGTTGAACACGTACCAATTATAGGTATTTCCGCCGATCTCGATGTGGAACAGGGCGAAATCGACCACCGCGCCATAGGCGAAGCGGTCGATGCCATTGCCGATGGCACCGCCGATGATCAGGCCGAGTGCGATGGTTGCCAGCAGGGTGTGCGAGCGGGCCATCCAGACCCCCAGCGCGACCACCGCAATGACTTTGACAGCCATCAGCGCCAGCTGCGCCGCCTGACCGTCGTTCTGGAGCCAGCCGAAGCTGATGCCGATGTTCCAGGCCAGCACCAGGTCGAAGAACGGCGTCACGCTCACCGCGCCGCGACGGGCGAGGTCGAACACGTTGAGCAGCCAGAGCTTTGAGGCCTGGTCGGCCACGAGCGTGAGCAAGGCCGTGAGGATGCCGGCGCGGAGCGGGGTCATGGCCGCGGGGATCAGACCCCCACCCCCAGCGCCTTCCATTCGCGCAGCGCCCTAGCATCGCGCGGGGTGACGTCGGGGTATTCGGGATCTTCACCCACCGTCGGCGAAATCTTCCAGGAACGGGCGCATTTGGTGCCGACCGCTTTCTCCACCACGACGGCGACGCCGGGCACGGCATCGAGCCGGAACGCAGACGCTGGCGCCTCGCCCTCGCGCACCTCGTAGTTCGAGGTGATGCAGATTTCGGCGAGGTCGGTGTCGAACAGCGTCGCCAGCATGTCACGGTCGGCGACATAGATCACCGGCGAGGCCTCCAGCGACGAGCCGATGTTCTTGGCGGCGCGCTCGAGCTCCAGCGCGCCGGTGACGACGCGGCGGACGTTGCGGATGATCTCCCATTTCGCGGCGAGCTTGTCGTTGCGCAAGCTTTCGAGGTCGTGGGGAAACTGTGTCAGGTGCACCGAGGGTTCGGCATCGGGCCTGTACATCCGCCAGGCTTCCTCCGCGGTGAAGCTCAACACCGGCGCCAGCCATTTCAGGATCGCGTGACACAGCAGGTCGATCGTGGTCAGCGCCGCCTTGCGCGTCGGCGAGGACGGCGGATCGCAATAGAGCGTGTCCTTGCGGATGTCGAAATAGAACGCCGAGAGCTCGCTGTTCAGGAAGGCGGACAGGGTCGCGACCACGGTCTTGTAGTCGAACTCCTGATAGGCCTTGCGGACGACGGCAGCACGGACCGCGAGTTCGTGCAGCATCAGCCGTTCGAGCTCCGGCATCTCGGCGGCCGCGACCGCGTCGGCCGGCTTGTAATGATGCAGCGTGCCGAGCATCCAGCGCACGGTGTTGCGCAGCTTGCGATAGGTCTCGACCGTGTTCTTCAGGATCTCGGGGCCGATGCGCTGGTCGTCGGTGTAGTCGCAGGCGGCGACCCAGAGCCGCAGAATGTCGGCGCCGGATTCTTTGATGACGGTCTGCGGCGCGATGGTGTTGCCGAGCGACTTCGCCATCTTGCGGCCGTGCTCGTCCTGGGTAAAGCCGTGGGTCAGCACGATATCGTAAGGCGCGCGACCGCGCGTGCCGCAGCTCTCCAGCAGCGAGGAGTGGAACCAGCCGCGATGCTGGTCCGAGCCCTCAAGATACATCACGGTATCTTTGCCGCCGTCGACCTTGCGCTTGATGCCGGCGAGGCCGGGGAAGTGCACGGGGTCTTCGAGCACGAAGGCGTGAGTCGAGCCGGAATCGAACCAGACGTCGAGAATGTCGTCGACCTTCTGCCAGTCCTCGTTCGCGTGCGGCCCAAGGAAGCGCTCGCGCGCGCCTTTCGCGTACCAGGCGTCTGCGCCTTCCTTCTCGAAGGCTTCGCCGATGCGCGTATTGACGGCCTCGTCCTGAAGGATCTCGGCCGAGCCGTCGCCCTTCTCGCGCACGAACACGGCGATCGGCACGCCCCAGGCGCGCTGGCGCGAGATCACCCAGTCGGGCCGCGACTCGATCATGCCGTTGATGCGGTTCTCGCCGGATGGCGGCACCCATTGCGTCACCGAGATCGCGTGCAGCGCGCGGGCGCGCAACGTGTCGCCGGACTTGGTCTTGCCGCCTGCCGCGATATCCTTGTCCATCGCGATGAACCATTGCGGCGTGTTGCGGAAGATTACCGGCTTCTTGGAGCGCCAGGAATGCGGATATTGGTGCTTCAGCCGGCCGCGTGCCAGCAGCATGCCTCTTTCGACGAGCGCCTTGATGACGGCCTCGTTGGCCTCGCCCTTCTCGCCCTTGTCGTTGATGACGCGCTTGCCGGTAAAGCCCGGGGCATGATCGGTATAGGCGCCGTTCTCGTCGACGGTGTAGGGGATTGCGGTGTTGATGCCGCGCGCATCGAGATCGCGTGCCTGCGCCGTCCAGGCGTCGAAGTCCTCGCGACCATGGCCGGGAGCCGTATGCACGAAGCCGGTGCCGGTGTCGTCGGTGACGTGATCGCCTGGCAAAAGCGGCACGATGAATTCGTAGCTGTCGGCAAGACCCTTCAGCGGGTGGGCGCATTCGATCGCGTCGATGGTATCGCCGGGGATGTCGCGGACCTTCTTGTAGGCGGTCACGCGCGCCTGCTTGAACACTTCTTCGGCGAGCGCGTCCGCAAGGATCAGGAGATCGCCCGTCTTGGCCCAGTTGTCGCCAGGGGCGTCCGTGACCTCAAAGAGGCCATAGGCGATCTTCGGCGAGAACGAGACGGCGCGGTTGCCCGGCAGCGTCCACGGCGTCGTGGTCCAGATCACGACGCTGGCGGAGGCGAGCGCACCATGCGCGGGCGAGGTGACCGGGAATTTTACCCACACCGTATCGGACGTGTAGTCCTCGTACTCGACCTCGGCTTCGGCGAGCGCGGTCTTCTCGACCACGCTCCACATCACCGGCTTGGAGCCGCGATAGAGCGTGCCGTTGGCGGCAAACTTCATCAACTCGCGCGCGATCTGGGCCTCGGCCGGATAGCTCATGGTGGCGTAGGGATGGTCCCAGTCGCCGATCACGCCGAGGCGCTTGAATTCCTCGCGCTGCACGCCGAGCCAGTGCGTCGCGTAAGCGCGGCACTCTTTGCGGAAATCGATCATCGCGGCACTGTCGCGGAAGTCGGGCTTCTGCTTGCCCTTCTTGCGATAATGCTCCTCCTCGACTTTCCACTCGATCGGCAGACCGTGGCAGTCCCAGCCCGGCACGTAGTTGGAATCGAAGCCGAGCATCTGCTGGCTCTTGGTGACGAGATCCTTCAGGATCTTGTTCAGCGACGTGCCGATATGGATGTTGCCATTGGCATAGGGCGGGCCGTCATGCAGCACGAACTTGTCGCGGCCCTTGGCGCTCTCGCGCAGCTTCTCGTAGAGGCCCATCTCGTACCAGCGCTTGAGGATCTCCGGCTCGCGCTGCGGCAGGCCGGCGCGCATCGGGAATTCGGTCTGCGGCAGATAAAGGGTCTTGGAATAGTCTTTGGCGTCGGACTTTTGGGCGTCGGACTTTTGCGGCTTATCGGACATGGGGCTGACTGGCTCGGAAGTGCGCGGGAACGGATGGCGATGCGGAATCGCGGGGTGAAACGACAACATCCCGGTCTTGCGCCGAGCCGAAGGCTCAGGCGGAAGCCGGGCCGCTAATCCCTATGATGCACCGCGCAAACATGGGGCCCTCCATAGCAGCCGGGCCGGGGAAGCGCAAAGGCCCGGCAGGCCGGCTTTGGGACCTCAGTCAATCGCCCCAAGCCTCGGAAATGCGTCAGGGGCGGCTGCCAGGATGGCGCGGGCGCGGGCGGAATCGTCGTCCATCTGGCGGATCAAGGCATCCAGGTCGTCGAATTTCAGCTCCTCACGGATGAAGCCGACGAAAGCGCAATCCAGCGCCTGCCCGTAAAGGTCGCCCTTGAAGTCGAACAGGAAGATTTCCAGTAGCGGGGCGCCATTATCAAACGTCGGGCGGCGGCCGAAGCTTGCCACCCCGTCCAGCCGCTCGGCGCCGCGACCGACCCGCACCGCATAGATCCCGTGCTTCAGGCCGCAATTCGCGTCGAGCCTGATGTTGGCGGTGGGATAGCCGAGATCGCGGCCACGCTTCTGGCCGTGGATGACTTCGCCGGTGACGAACCAGGGTGCGCCCAGCATGGTGGTGGCCTCGTCGAGCTGACCTTCGGCGAGTGCGATCCGGATCGCGCTGGAGGAGACCGGCCGCTCGTCGATATCGACATGCGGCTGCACGTCGACCTCGATACCGAGCCGGGGCGCCTCGTTGACGAGGAGGCTCGGCGAGCCGACGCGACCCTTGCCGAAATGAAAATCGTAGCCGACGGCGATTCCGCCGATGCCTAGGCGCCCGATCAGGTCATGGTGAATGAAGTCTTGCGCGCTGGTCCCGGCGCGGGACTTGTCGAAGGTCATGACAACGGCGCCGGCAAGTCCGGTGCCGGCCAGAAGCCGCAGCTTGGCCCGCTCATCCGTGAGGCGGAATTGCGGGGTGTTGGGGCTGAAAAACCGGCGCGGATGCGGCTCAAAGGTCAATGCCAGCGCAGGGCGGCCATGCGTCCGGCCCATTTCCAGGGCTGCAGCGATCACGGCGCGATGGCCGAGATGAACGCCGTCGAAATTGCCCATGGCGACCACGGCGCCCCTCGCAATAGCGGAGTCCGGCGTGGTGTCGCGGATAACGGTAAAATGCGGGGCCATCAGGGGAATTCTCGAGCCGGCGGGACCGGCCGGGACCGTGGCGCGACGGGCCGGATGAAGTCAAGCGGGAGGGGCGGCCGCATCGAATGCGATTTCCGTTCAACGGCGGCCTCCCCGGTTAACGCGCTGTTTAACGCCTCGGTGTTAGTCCTTGAGCGTGGAACCGCCGGCTCCGGTCTGGCAGGTCCGATCGTAATATTTCCTGGGTTTGCGTTGGGGGAGTCGAGATGGCGGTTGATTTGTCGATGTCGGTTCTGGTGGTTGATGACTACAGCACCATGATCCGTATCATCAGGAACCTCCTGAAGCAGCTTGGCTTCGAGAATATTGATGATGCCAGCGACGGTTCGGCAGCGCTGAACAAGATGCGCGGCAAGAAGTACGGGCTCGTGATTTCCGACTGGAACATGGAGCCGATGACGGGTTACGATCTGCTGCGCGAAGTGCGAGCGGATCCGAACCTCGCCACCACGCCCTTCATCATGATCACGGCCGAATCGAAGACCGAGAACGTGATCGCGGCCAAGAAGGCCGGCGTGAACAACTACATCGTCAAGCCGTTCAACGCGGCGACGCTGAAGACCAAGATCGAGGCGGTCTTCCCGGACATGGCGAGCGCGTAAGGCGCAATCGAAGCCATCATCGAATTCGGAAGGCCCGGGCATCGTCCCGGGCTTTCTGTGCTGGATTTGTCATTCGGGGTTCGATGCTCACATCACCCCGGAATGACGATCAGCTCGTTACCACTTCAGTTCGCGCATCAGCGCCTTCGGCGGATGGCCGAACAATTCCAGCACCGAAGCCGGGTCGAACTGGTCGAGACCCTCGAACTCCTCGGCATGGATGCCGCGGGTCACGAACAGGCAATCGATGCCGAATTCGCGCGCGCCGGTAAGGTCGGTGCGCACGGAATCCCCGATCGCGAGTACCTTCTTGCGGTCGATCTGGTGACCCTGGCGTTCGCCTGCCAGCGCCATCGCGCGCTCGTAGATCGGCCGGTGCGGCTTGCCGTAGAAGAGCACTTCGCCGCCGAGCTCGCGATAGAGCTCCGCGATCGCGCCGGCGCAATAGATCAACCGGTCGCCCTTCTCCACCACGATGTCGGGATTGGCGCAGATCAGCGTCAGCTTGCGCTCGCGCGCCTTCAGCATCATGCCGCGATAGTCTTCGGCCGTCTCGGTCTCGTCGTCATAGAGGCCGGTGCAGACGATGTAATCGGCCTCTTCCAGCGGTGCGAGCACCGCGTCGAGGCCGCGATAGATCGAGTTATCGCGCTCAGGCCCGAGCCAGAACATCTTGCGGCCGGGATGGTCGGCGACATAGAGCCGCGTCAGGTCGCCCGATGAGACGATCGCGTCATAGGTCTCGTCGGCGACGCCGAGCTTGCGCAATTGCCGCTGCACGGAGTCGGCCGGGCGCGGCGCGTTGGTGATCAGGATCACCGTGCCGCCATGGCTGCGATAGGTGTGCAGCGCCTCGCAGGCTTCGGGGAAGGATTCGAGGCCGTTATGGACCACGCCCCAGATGTCGCTGAGCACGACGTCCACGCCACCCACGAGTTCGCGCAGGCTCTTGGCGAAATGCAGCGTCGTCATGATGCGTGCGGCCGATCAGATGCGGCGCGCAAGCGCCGCGTTGCCGGTGACGCGCTGTGGCGGAGGCGCAGCTGATGTCGCGCCTGAGCTGGGTGTGCCGGAGCCATTCGATTCCTGAGTGTCCTGTGCCTGGTTCGACGGGGCCCCGGCGGTAGCAGATGCCCCCTCCGGCCGCAATGGTCGGGGCGGCGCGAACAAAAACCCCTGGCCGAACCGCACGTCGTAGTCGAGCAGGTCGATCACGGCGCGCTCGCCCTCGATCCGCTCGGCGATCAGGTCGATGCCGAACCGGCCGAGCAGATCCGAGAGGTCCGAGGGGTGGATGTCCGAGGCCGACGCCTGTTTGGGGTCGAGCAGCAGGGACGCCGGCACCTTGATGAAGCGTACGCCGCGGTCGGCGAGCTCGCGCGGCTCGATGCGCAAATCCGTGACATGGTCGATCGAGAAACGGAAGCCACGCTGGGCGAGCGCAGCGAGGTTCTCAGTCTCGGCCGGGCCGAGATTGCGGAAGGTCGATTGCTTGAATTCCAGCACCAGCGAGGGCGCCAGCGCCCGATTGGCTTCGAGGAAGTCGAGGTATTGCGCGAAGGTCGTGGAATTGCCGAGCGTGGAAGCCGCAACGTTGCAGAACACGCCGACATCCTTGTTGCGCACCATCAGGCGCCGCAGCACCTGCACACAGCGCAGCATCACCATGTTGTCGATGCGCCCGATCAGGCCGGAGGCCTCCGCGAGGCTGATGAACTCCTCGGCCGCGATCAGCTGGTCACGCTCGTCACGCAGGCGCGTCACGGCTTCGTAGAAGCGGACCTTGCGCTGCGGCAGCGTCACCATCGGCTGGAGGAAGATGTCGATGCGGTTCTCGTCGATCGCGTTGCGCAGCGTCGCCAGCAATTGGGTCTGGTTGCGGCCGTTCGCCGTCTGAACCGGATTGGCGGTCTGGGTCTGGATCGCCGGTGGTGCCGGTCGTGGCGGCGGCGCGGAAACTGGGGGAGGGGCAGCCGGCCGCTCCTCGTCGAACGGAGCCATCAGGTCGAGCGGCCCCTCCGGCTCCAGCCTCGCGACCGGAGCGGGAGCCGGAGGCGGCGCGTTGCCGGCCATCAGATCCTCATGAGCCGACACGGTGGTGGCGAGCTGCCTGACCAATCCGCCGAGTTCGTTGATCTCGCCGACCACCGACTGGATGCGGTCGGAGTTGGTCGAATTGGAGGAGGCGATGCGTCCTTCGATCGTGGCAAGCCGGCGGCCGTATTCGGCCACCTGGCGGGCGAGGTCGGCGGTGCCGCGCGAAAGGTCGGCGATCTGGCCGCCGACGTCGCTGCGGTCGCGCAGCCGCATCGACACTGCATTGTAGAGGATCAGGAAGGTCAGCGCCGTCAGCGCCACGATCGCGGATTCGGTTCCGCTGATGCCGGCAACCGCGTAGAGCACAAGGCCGAGCGAGGCCGCGACCAGAACCATGCAGATGGCGATGAAGATCGTCGAAATACGAATCATGCCGCGCGTTACGCCTCAAGAGCTGACTGCCTGACCGGGAAAACACGGGTGGCGTTTCGAACCCGTCACGCCCCATGCTCCCCCAAGCGAGCATGACGTTAGCATCATTGTTGATTCGAGGGGATAGCGGCCCTCCTGCAGAGTCCGGACGGCGCCGCAGCGCCGACCGTGTCGGCCGAGACGGCCTGACGGGTGCCAAGCGGCTTGGGCGGCCCGGTGGTCGTGTCGTGCAGGGTCTGCCGTTCGACCTCCGAGTTCAGCTCGGCCCCGAACATGATGACGATGGCCGACATCCACATCCACGTCATCAAGCCGATCGCAGCGCCGAGCGAGCCGTAGGTCGCATTGTAGTTGGCGAATTCCGAGAGATACCAGGACAGCAGCGCCGAGCCGGCGATCCAGAGGATCGCGGCCGTCACCGCGCCGAGGCTCAGCCATTGCCAGCGCGGCGCATCGCGGCTGGGCGCGAAACGGTAGAGGACGGCGAGCGCCGCAAGGAGAATGACGAACAGCACCGGCCATCGCGCCAGCGCCACGATCAGCTTGCTTTCGGGCGCCATGCCGAGATGATTGAGCGCGAGCGGGAAGGCGACGACGGCGCCCACCATCAGCAGCAGGGCAACGATGCCACCGACCGTGAAGGCCAGCGAGACCGCGTTGAGCCGGATGAAGCTGCGCTTTTCGCGCTCTTCATAAGCGACGTTGAGGGCGTCGAAGATGGCTTTGACGCCGGCATTGGCGCTCCAGATCGCGAGCACGAGGCCAAACAGGAAGGTGACACCAAGGGTCGCACCGCCGTTCGACACGACGCGCGCCACCTGGTCCTCGACGATCTGGAACGCACCCTCGGGCAGCATCATCGCGAGCGACTGCAGGTTGGAACTGATCGTCGAGGGATCGGCGAACAGGCCGTAGAATGAAACCAGAGCTGTGACGGCCGGAAAGATCGCGAGCAGCCCGAAGAAAACGACGCCGCCAGCGGTCGCGAGCAGGCGATCGTCGCCGACGCGCTGATAGGTGCGCCAGAAGATGTCTTTCCAGCCAGCCCAGGGGATCGCGAACGGGCTTTTCGAGCGGCGGCCATGGCCGGGCTGCTTGGCTGCGCCTGTCGGGCTCGTTTCCGGCGAATTCGCCTCGCTGTTGCGATGGTCTTGCGGAGGTCCCGGCCGGATCAGGCCGGAATCCTGGAAATACCGTTCTGCGGTGAGCACAAACACGGTCGTGGCTGCCACTAGCAGCCAGCTGTCAAGTTGCTCGGCGCGCCGCACACGCATTTAGCTGTCCGCTCCGTGGCCGTGACGCCGCCGACGCGCTGCCGTGAGCCCTACCAGCCCCACAGCCGCGAGCATCAGCCCGAGTTGCACGGGCCGGTTGGATCGAACCGGCCATGTGCTGCCGCCATGTCCTCGTTCGTGGCCGCGTTCGCCCGGCGCGAGCGGCACCAGGGGAATTGTCGTCGCGACCTCTTTCACCGCCTGCTTTACCGTTCCGCGCGGGATGCGCGGGGTGGCGATAGCCACGCGCAGGCGGCTGGCGAGCGGCACGATCGGCTTGGTCTTGCGCTTCATCTGAGCCATGGCCACGCCGGCGCAGGCGCCGGCCAGCACCAACAGTACGCCGCCGACGGCGCCCAACCCCCAGAATTGCCCGTAATGGATTGCAACCCAGCGGTACAGCGCGATCAGGCCGACGAAGAAGGCTGCAACGACGAACAAGCCGGCAACCGCGAGCAGTCCGGCCGCAACCGCGTACGACGTCATGCGCCCTGTGGCTTGATTGCTCCGGTCACGGGCATAGGACCGGGCGGCGCGCTTGAGATGGTTGAGCTTGAGCGCGACGCCGGCGCGCAGCAATTCGCCCGATGGCGCGAGCATGCGGATATCCTCCGAGAGCGAGACATTCGTCCGGGGATGAACGTGGCGGTATTTGACTTGTTCCGACGAGGTCTGCCGGTCGTGACGGATCAGCCGAGATCGGCTGCCGCGATCCAGAACACCTCGCCCTCGGAATCCTCGGTGTCGAGCCAGAGCAGCGGCAGCTCCGGGAAGGCCTCGTCGACCAGCTCGCGGCCGCGGCCGATCTCGCAGATCAGCCCGCCATCCGGCGTCAGGTGTTCGGGCGCCTCGCGCAGGATCCTGCGCACCACGTCGAGACCGTCGGCACCGCCGTCGAAGGCGAGCTTCGGCTCGGCCCGGCACTCCGGCGGCAGCGCCGCCATGCCTTCGGCGTCGACATAAGGCGGGTTGGTGATGATCAGGTCGTATCTGGTGTCGCCGAGCGGGGCGAACAGGTCGCCGCGATGCAGGCTGATCCGGTCATCGAGCCCGTATTCGCCGACATTTCGGCGGGCGACTTCGACCGCGCCCTTCGAGATATCGACGGCGTCTATCGTGGCGTTCGGGAAATGATGCGCGGCGAGGATCGCGAGGCATCCCGACCCCGTGCAGAGATCGAGCACGCGCTCGACGGCGGCACGATCGTCGATCAGCGAGCCGGCTTCGCCGTCGCCGCCGAAATGCGAATCCAGCAGCTCGCCGATGAAGGAGCGGGGAACGATGACGCGCTCGTCGACATAGAAGGGCAGGCCGCGCATGTAGATCTTGTTGACGAGATAGGCGGCTGGTTTGCGCGTGGTGACGCGCTGATGGATGAGATCGATGATGATCTTGCCCTCGGCGGCCGTGACGCGCGCGTTGGCAAAAATCTCGAACTGTTCGGGATGCAGATGCAGGGCTTCACAGACCAGGAAGGCCGCTTCCGCGACCGGATCGGTCGTGCCATGCGCAAAGGCGAGCTTGGCCTCGTTGAAGCGGCTCACCGCATAGCGGACGAAATCGATCAGCGCGACAAGCTCGCCGCGGCCCACGTTCGCGAGCTTTGCCGCGGCGCGGCCGCACATGGCCTTTTTGGATGTTGTTGCCATCAGGGTCGGGTCCAGCGTGCGGCGGCTTCGTCGTCGCGGGCCTGGGCCTCGACCCAGCCGGTGCCGGTGGCGCTCTCTTCCTTCTTCCAGAACGGCGCGTTGGTCTTGAGATAATCCATCAGGAACTCGGCTGCCTGGAACGCCGCCTGGCGGTGCTGCGAGGCGGTCAGCACCAGCACGATGTTCTGGCCGGGCATGAACCGGCCGACGCGATGGATCACAGTGACACCGTCGAGCGGCCAGCGCGCGGTGGCCTCGTCGGCATGACGCCTGATCTCTTCCTCCGCCATACCAGGATAATGCTCGAGCGTAAGCGCGGCGATCTTCGCACTGTCCTCGTCGCCGCGGCAGATGCCGGAGAAGCTCACGACCGCGCCGATGTCGGTGCGGCTCCCGGTCAGGACCGCGATCTCGCGCGCGATGTCGAAATCGTCCTGCTGGATACGGATGGTGACGGAGCACGCGGTGACGGGAGAGGCGGTGACGGGAGAGGCGGTGACGGGAGAGGTCATGGCCTAGCCGCCGGTCATCGGCGGGAAGAACGCGATCTCACGGGCGCCCGCGATCGCGGCGTCCGGCTTGACGTGGGTATGGTCGATCGCAGTGCGGATCACCTTCGGCTTCTCGAACGCGTACGCGTAGGCTTCGCTTTGGCCGGATAGCCAGGCGATCAGCTCTTCCACGGTGCGCACGGTCGCAGGCGGTTCGATCGTCTCCTCGGCCTTGCCGACGCGCTCGCGCACCCAGGCGAAGTACTTCACCTTCATCCCTCATCCTCCTTGATGAGGTGATGGATGCCGGCGCGGAAATAGTCGTAGCCGGTGTACATGGTGAGGATTGCCGAGGCCCAGAGCAGGACCAGTCCGACCATCGAGACCATGGGTATCACCTCATCGCCGGCCGGACCAGCCAGCAGGAAGCCGATGGCGATGAGCTGAACGGTTGTCTTCCACTTCGCAAGCTTGGTCACGGGCACGCTGACGCGCAGCGCGGCGAGGTACTCGCGCAGGCCCGAGACCAGGATCTCGCGGCACAGGATCACGATGGCAGCCCACAGCGACCAGCCGTGGATGATGCCGTCGGCGGCCAGCATGAGGAGGCACGAGGCGACTAGCAGCTTGTCGGCGATCGGATCGAGCATTCGGCCGAACGCCGATTGCTGATTCCATATCCGCGCGTAATAGCCGTCGAGATAGTCCGTGACCGCGGCCGCGATGAAAATGGCGACCGCAACCCAGCGCAGCCACAGAGGGCCGTCCACGATCGACTGCGCGTAAATGCACCCGACCACGACCGGGATCGCAGCGATCCGGCCGTAGGTCAGAAGGTTCGGGAGGGACATCGCGCGGCTGGTCGTCCCTCGTGTCGTGGCGATGTTCATCCGTCCTACCAATACCGCTGCAGCCTGAAGGTCAACCGGTCCGCTCCCCAAATGGGGTGCGAGCTGCGACCACCATATGACCGCGGCCCCTTTAGATCACCCCGGCTGGGGGTGGAAATAGTCGAAAATCTTGCGGGCGCTTTCGGCGCTCACCCCCGGAACCTTGCCGAGATCGGCGATCGAGGCCCGTTCGATCTCCTTCAGGGTTCCGAAATGATGCAGCAAGGCACGTTTGCGTGACGGACCGATGCCCGCAATCTCCTGCAAACCGGCCTCGCGGATGTCCTTCTTGCGCAGCTTGCGGTGCGAACCGATGACGAAGCGATGCGCCTCGTCCCGCAGCCGCTGGATGAAATAGAGCACGGGGTCGCGTGGCTCCAGCTTGATCGCCTCGCGCTCCGGCATGAACAGGGTCTCGCGGCCGGCATCCCGGTCCGGCCCCTTGGCCACCGACATCAGCGCCACCTGGGTCAGGCCGAAATTCGTAAAGATCTCCCGGACGGCGTTGAGCTGGCCGCGGCCGCCGTCGATGATCACGAGATCCGGCCATTGCGGGAAATCATCGTCCTTGGCCTTGTCGTTTTCCTTGGCCGCACTGTCCTCGGGTGGATTGATCAGGCGCTTGAAGCGGCGTTCGAGCACCTCGCGCATCATCCCGTAATCGTCGCCGGGCGTGAGCCCTTCCGACTTGATGTTGAACTTGCGGTACTGGTTTTTCACAAAACCGTCCGGGCCGGCAACGATCATGGCGCCGACCGCGTTGGTGCCCTGAATGTGGCTGTTGTCGTAGACCTCGATCCGCTTCGGCGAATGCGGCAGGCTCAGCGTCGTGGCCATGGCGTCGAGCAGGCGGCTCTGCGTCGCGGTGTCCGCGAGCTTGCGGCCGAGCGCCTCGCGCGCGTTGGTGAGCGCGTGGGCGACGAGCTTCTTCTTCTCGCCGCGCTTCGGCGTGGAAACCTCGACCTTGCGGCCCGCCTTGATCGCCAATGCGCTGGCGAGCAGCTCGCTCTCCTCGATCTCGTGCGAGAGCAGGATATTCCTCGGCGGCGGCTTGTCGTCGTAGAACTGGGCGAGGAAGGAGCCGAGCACTTCCTCCGGCGTATACGTCTTCTCCGCGCGCGGAAAATAGGCGCGGTTGCCCCAGTTCTGTCCGGTGCGGAAGAAGAACACCTCGACGCAGGAGAAGCCGCCCTCCTGGTGGATGGCGAACACGTCGGCTTCTTCCACCGTGCGCGGATTGATGCCCTGCTGCGACTGGATCGCAGAGAGCGCGGCGAGGCGGTCGCGGTAGAGCGCGGCGCTCTCGAATTCGAGCTCGCCGGAAGCCTTCTCCATCTCGCCAGCGAGCTCCTGCTTCACCGCCTGGCTCTTGCCCGAGAGGAAGTCGGTCGCCTCGCGCACCAGCGTCGTGTAGCCGGGGAAGTCGATCTCGCGGGTGCAGGGGCCGGCGCAGCGGCGGATCTGGTAGAGCAGGCAGGGCCTGCTGCGGCTCTCGAAGAAGGAATCCGTGCAGGAGCGGACCAGGAACGCGCGCTGAAGCGCGGTGATGGTGCGGTTGACGGCGCCGGCCGAGGCGAACGGGCCGAAATAGCGACCGGGACGGGTCTGCGCGCCGCGATGCTTCAGGATCTGCGGCGCCCAATGGTCGCCGGTGATCAGAATATAGGGAAACGACTTGTCGTCGCGCAGCTGCACGTTGAAGCGCGGCCGAAGCTGCTTGATGAGGTTGGCTTCCAGCAGCAGCGCTTCGGTCTCGGTGTTGGTCGAGATGATTTCCACGGTAACCGTGGCGGCGATCATGCGCAGGATGCGCGCCGGCAGTGGCGCACTCTGACGCGCATAATTCGACAGGCGCTTTTTGACGTTCTTGGCCTTGCCGACATAGAGCACGTCGGCATTCGCACTAAGCATGCGGTAGACGCCGGGCGAGGTGGGGGCGAGGCGAACCGCGCGCTCGATCGCCTCATGGCCGGTCGCCAGCGGCTCTTCGCCGACCGTGCCGCTCTCTTCCGGGATATCCGGCAGCCGTGCATCGTCCTCGTCGTCACCGCTTGCGGTCGCGGGATCGAGGTCCGGGGGCGCCGTTTCCTGGGGCGGGACGTCCGGCACGTTGCCGTGCACGGGTTTGCGCGCGTGCATGTCGTCCGGATCGTCGGTGGAATCGTGAACCATGGAGCGAATTTAGGCGCTTGGGGTGCTGATTTGAAGTTCCGGCCGTGCGGCACGCACAGAATGGCGGCGCAGTTCCCGGTAACGCTTGCTTAAGCCTGTTAACAGCGCGGTAACCCGACTTAACAGGCCTTTAACTTAAAACTCTCGATAAATCTTACACGAAAAGGTCTTGGTTCCGTAACCATGCGGTTTTGCCTCGCGCGGCGGCGCAGGTATCGCACCCGGTGACGGCAGTTGCGTTGGAGTGTGTGATGAAGAGGCTCGTTGTGGGCGCAGCTGCGTTGGTTGCTGCCGGCTGGACGGCTTCGGCAAAGGCGGCCGATCTCAATTACGGGCAGCGTGCGCCCTACACGGTCAATCAGCCGCTCAACGGCTATAGCTGGGCGGGCCCGTATCTCGGCGCCAATCTCGGCTACGAATGGGGCTCGGTGAACAACAATCCCGCAAAGCCCTCTGGCTTCGTCGGCGGTGTTCAGGCCGGCTACAATTTCCAGAACGGCCCGTGGGTGTTCGGCGTCGAGGGCGACATCCAGGCCGCGGGTGCCGACGACACCTTCGCGCCGTGGAAGTTCTCCAATCCGTGGTTCGGCACCCTGCGCGGCCGCGCCGGCTATGCCCTCAGCAACGTGCTGGTCTACGGCACCGCGGGCCTCGCCTTCGGCGAGCTGCGCGCGCAGACGTTCGGCTGGACGGAGTCGCACACCAGCGCCGGCTGGACCATCGGTGCCGGCGCGGAAGTCGGGTTCGCGCCGAACTGGAGCGCCAAGCTCGAATATCTCTACATCGATCTGTCGACGAGTCAGTTCGCGATTACAGGCGTGTCAAACGGCTATAGCGCCAGCGTTGTGCGCGCAGGCGTGAACTATCACTTCTGATACCCAAAGAAGAAAATACCGGACTACAGCCTCCCGGCCGCTCGCGGCCGGGATTTTTTTGCGCCGGTGTTTTCGCGTCGGACTCGCTAGGAAAGGATGACTAAATCGACCGCCTTCGGCCCCTTCCCCTTCTTGTCCGGTTCGACTTCGAAAGTAATACGCTGTCCTTCGGCAAGGTCCTTTAATCCGGCCCGCTCCACGGCAGTAATGTGCACGAAGACGTCGCGGCCGCCGTCGTCCGGTTTGATGAATCCGTAGCCGCGCTCGCCGTTGAAAAACTTGACCGTTCCCGTCATGGCCATCGGGAAACTCCCCCTCATTGCTCCTCCGTCGCGACGCAGACGCACGTCACGACATGACCGTGCCGTACGAAGCCCGGGAGCTGGCCATCCTTGGGCAGACCATTCGGTCCGACCGGATCTTTCTTAGGCCTTCACTCCGCCGCAACCATTCGCGGAAGCGGAACGTAAAGCCAGTCACGGAAACAGCATAATACGGTTCTTTGCAGATTGACTACGGCTCTTGCATATTTTTCCCAAGAATGCCGGAGTGTTAGGGCCTCGGCACCTCTAATCGGAATCTGGCAGCGCCACCCTGGCCGAGCGGCATTTCCAGCTCGGGCAGGATCGTCTTGAGCTCGCCCTGCAGCGTGTAAGGCGGATTGACGATCAAGAGCCCGGTGGAGGTGAGAGTTGCGCCGTCGGCTTGCGGCGACACACTGAATTCGAGGCGCAGGCAATTTCCCGGCGGCTTTGCTGCGGCTGCGAGGCGCGCCACTGATTGCACCAGTGCGTCGGTGGCGCGCCGGCTCTTGGCGGGATACCAGATTACATAGATACCAGTCGGCCATTTCGCAAAAGCCGCCGAGAAGGCCTCGCCCAGCTTGTCGAACTCGTCCTTTGCCTCGAACGGGGGGTCGATCAGCACGAGCCCGCGCCGTTCCTTCGGCGGCACGAAAGCCGGCAGCGCCATCCAGCCGTCGAGATCGACCACGCGGGCCTGCTCGTCGTGGCGCAGCACGCCGATCAGCGCTTTGCGCGCCTTCGGCTCGAGTTCGCAGGCGACGAGGCGGTCCTGCGGCCGCATCAGGGCGCGCGCAATCAGCGGCGAGCCCGGATAAGCCTTGAGCTCGCCCTTCGGATTGTAGGCGCGGACAATATCGAGATAGGGCTTGGTCAGCGCGATGGTGTCGTTCGAGAAACGCGCCTGCATCAGCCGGGCGATGCCCGTCAGCCACTCGCCGCCGCGGCGGGCCTCGTCGCTTTCGAGATCGTAGAGGCCGGCGCCCGCATGGGTGTCGATGACGCGGAAGGCGCCCGGCTTGTCCTGGAGATAGGTGACGATGCGCGCCAGCACGATGTGCTTGATGACGTCAGCGAAGTTTCCGGCGTGAAAGGCGTGGCGGTAATTCATGCAAGAGCACTACGCCACGTGACGGCTTGAGCAAAGAGGCACGACGCCGGGGCTACCCACCCCTGATCGGCGGCATCGTCACCTGGTCGCGGCGGCAGGCGCGGCGGTCGATCTCCTCGCAGGCGCGGAATTGCAGGTCCTTGCTGAGGCAGATGCGGACTTCGGACAGCCGCGTCCGGTTGCACGTGATCGAGACGGCGGCGTTGCCGAGGCCCGGATTGGCCTTGATGAAGGCCTCCTCCACCTCAGCCGGCGCCACGGTCTTGGCCTGCGATAGATCGAGATATTCGGCCGGAATCTTGATCGCGGCGCGCGCCTTTCGGATCGTTTCGAAATAGCTGCGGTCGGCGAGCCCCGAGCAGGTGCCGTGCTTGTCCCACTCGTTGAAAATCAGCCCCGGCGCCGGCATCAGATCGAGCATCGAGGAGACGATGCTGCGATTCAGCCGCGGCGACGGCCGCTGGCAATATTCCGGAAAACCGTTCTCATATTGCGGCCACAGACCATGCACCACGAAAGAGTAGGGCCGTCCGCTGCACTGGATCTGCGAGCGGCCGCCGCGCTCTGCCGCCTCCTCGCAGAAGGAGGGCGACCACGACAGCGACAGCACATAAAAATCGAATTCGCCGGGCGCGTTCTGCCGCTTGTCCTCGGCCTTCGCGCCGCCGGCCAGCGCAGCCAGCCCGGCCGCGAGCGTCAGCGAGATCATCAGGCGGGAGAACGAATGCAATCTGGAATGAAACATGGCGACCCCCTCAACTAGACTGTGCAGCAAGCCTAGCAGGCGATAGGAACATTTCAAGAACAAAATTCAGGCGGCCATTTCAGCCAACCGAATCAGAGCTTCTTCGACTGAGGCTGGGCTGCTTAAGGCTTAGGCTGCTTAAGGCTTGGCGGCGCGGCAGGACGGGTTGTAGGCCCAGTTGCGGTCGAGCCCGACCACGCACCATTCGACGCCCTGGCCGAAGCTGGCGAAGCCGCCATCCTCGATGATCGAGAAGTGCACCTTGCGCATCTTGCCGTCCGTGAGCATGGCCTCGCCGCTGCAAAAGCGGCGCGGAATGTTATCGGGTGCCCAGGGCCGGAACGCGGTCTCGCGAACCGCGGCGAAGCCGGTGATCTTCAACGAGGAATTCCAGAACGAGCTTTCCTTCTCCAGGAACTGGGAAGCGATCGTCGGCAGCGCCCTGTCGCATTCGGAGACGTTGCCGTCATAGCGCGGCCCGCTCAGCCAGAAATTCAGCTCCAGCGGATTGGCGGCCCTGGCCTCACCGAGCGACAGCGCCCCGAACAGGAGGCCGAGCACGGCGGCAAAGCGGAGCGATTTCAGGGAGGTCGAGGCGCGCATGGGCAATCCAGACAGCATGATCTGCGAGGGACGGACGGTGCCGTGAAGGCCGCGCGGGGTCAAGTGCAGCGCGGCAACACTTGCCGACGAGTTGACCACAAGGTCGCAGCAACCGGCCTTCCGTTCTTTCCACCGCCGCCCCGGCACCGTAAACTGCCACCAACCAATCGGAGTGACGGGAATGCGAATCATTGCGGCCGCGGGCCTACTTGCCTTGGGTATGATGGCGAGCCAGTCGGCGCGCGCCGATATCCTTCCGGTGCCTCCGTTCAAGGGCAACGACACCGGCGGCATCATCGCCTATTCGATGGCAACCCAGGTCGATGCGCGGCAGGTCGCGGTCGATCACTGCGCGCGCTACGGAAAGGTCGCGAAATTCCTGGGGGTGCAGGCCTATGAGGGCGGCTACATCTCGTTCTCGTGCCGCTGGGTGCCCTATGGCGCTGCCGACAAGCCGATCCGCACGCTCTACTGAGGCGTTTTCGTAACGCCAGCAATCTCTCAGCCGGGAGCTTCTCACATGACGCGCAAACTCGCTTTGCTCGGCTCGGCCCTTTGCCTCGTCTTGTCGGCCGGCGTAGCCAGCGCCGACGATCTGCCGATGCGCAAAGCTGGTCTCTGGGAATTGAAGATGCTCAGGACCGGTACGCCCGTGCCCGAAATGACCATGCAGCACTGCACCGACGAGACCGTCGACAAGGAGATGAACAACAACGTCTCCCCGATGGCCAAGCAGATCTGCGCCAAGCAGGACATCAAGAAGACCGCGACCGGCTATGTCAGCGATTCCGAGTGCAGTGTCGCCGGCATCAGCACGACCTCGCATGCCGAGATCACGGGCGACTTCAATTCGGCCTACACGGTGAAGACCTCGTCGCACGCACAGGGTGGCGCCGCCGGCGCCGCGGGGCGCGATTCCACGATGACACTCGAAGCCAAGTGGCTCGGAGCCTGCAAGCCCGAGCAGAAGCCCGGCGATATCGTGATGCCCGGCGGCTTCAAGATGAACGTGCGCGACATCGACAAGCTGAAGGCGCTGCTGCCGAAATAGGGCTATTGCGGCTACATCCGTTACACCGGTATCCGCACGCTCGCCCTTAATCCGCCTATCGGGCTATCGCCGAGCGTGATGTCGCCGCCATGCGAGCGGGCGATGTCGCGTGCGATCGCGAGGCCTAGGCCGGTGCCACCTTCGTCCTGGTTGCGGGCGTTGTCCAGCCGCAGGAACGGCTTGAACACCTCTTCGCGCAGATGGGCGGGAATGCCCGGCCCGTCGTCGTCGACCGTCACGGTCAAATAACGGTGATCGCGCTGGCCGGTGATGGCGATGCTTTTGCCGTAGCGGGCGGCGTTGGTGACGAGGTTGGCGAGGCAGCGCTTGAACGAGGCCGGCTTCACCGTGACCACGGGCAGCCCGTTGAACGCGACGGTCGCGGTGTGGCCGTGGCGTTCGGCGTCGCTGCGCAGCTCCTCGAGCGCCTGCGCCATGTCGGTCGGCTGCGACTGCTCGCCGGAATCGCCACGGGCAAACGCGAGGTAATCTTCCAGCATCATCGACATCTCGTCGACGTCCTTGCGCATGCCCTCCATTTCGGGGCTGTCGCCGATCAGCGCCAGTTCGAGCTTGAACCGCGTCAGGATCGTGCGCAGATCGTGACTGACGCCGGCGAGCATCGCGGTGCGCTGCTCCATCGTGCGCTCGATGCGCGATTTCATTTCGAGGAAGGCGACCGACGCGCGCCGCACCTCGCGCGCGCCGCGCGGCCTGAAGTTCGGCGCCTCGCGGCCCTTGCCGAAGCTTTCGGCGGCGTCCGCAAGACGCAGGATCGGCTTGATCTGGTTGCGCAGGAACAGCACCGCGACGATCAGGAGGATCGAGGACGTTCCCACCATCCAGAACAGGAAAATCTCCGAGTTCGAGGCATAGGCGGCGCTGCGCTGCGCGAACACGCGCATCACGGCATCGTCGAGCTGGATCCGGATCTCGACGAGGTTGGAGCGGCCGACGGTGTCGATCCAGAACGAACGCCCGATCTGGCGGCCGAGCTGCACCGACAGCGTCTGGTCGAGCAGCGAGAAGAACGGCTTTGGTCCGGGCGGCGGCATGTCGCCGGCCGGGAGGAAATCGACGACGAGGCCGAGGCGCTGCTGCGCAATGCGGCGGATCTGGTCGCGGTCCTTGTCTTGCGGATAGCCCTTGTAGACGTCGATCAGCGCGGCGATGTCCTGCACCACCGCCGCCGACAGGCGCCGCGTCACCGTGTTCCAGTGCCGCTCCATGAACACGAAGGCGACGACCGACTGCAGGATCACCATCGGCACGATCATGATCAGCAGCGCGCGGGCATAGAGGCCGGTCGGCATCCAGCCCTTGAATGCATTGCCCATCCAGCCATTGACGGCGGACACGCGGCCGGCGGCGCTCTTCAAAAGCGTCAGGCCGGTATCGATCGTGCTCATAGGGGGCGCTTCACTTCACAAAACTCAAGGCGAGGCGACCAGCCGGTAGCCGATACCGCGCACCGCCTGGAGGAACAGCGGATTGGCGGGATCGGTCTCGATCTTGCGCCGCAGGCGGTTGATCTGCACGTCGACGGCACGCTCGTTGACGCTGCCATTGCCGGTCAGCGCGCTGCGCGGCACGGTCTCGCCGGGCGTCTCCGACAGGATCCGCAGCATCTCGCGCTCCCGGTCGGTGAGGTGGATGACGTCTTCGCCCTGGCGCAACTCGCCGCGGTCGAGATGGTAGACGTAGGGACCGAACGCGATCTTCTCGACCGCTGCGGCCTGCGGCGGCGGCGCGGCGCGCTTGAGGATGTTGTTGATGCGCAACGCGAGCTCGCGCGGCTCGAACGGCTTTGCGACGTAGTCGTCGGCGCCGATCTGCAGGCCCTCGATGCGGGCTTCGGCTTCATGCCGCGCCGTCAGCATCACGATCGGCACCGAGGAGGAGGTCCGGATGAAACGGGCGAGATCGAAGCCGGTCTCGCCGGGCATCATGACGTCCAGGATCAAGAGGTCGAAGTGCAGGCCCATGAGCTTCGCGCGCGCGTCGCTGGCGCTGCCGGCGGTCGAAACGCGATAGCCTTCGCCGGCGAGAAAGCGCGAGAGCAGATCGCGGATGCGGCGGTCGTCGTCGACCAGCAGGAGATGCGGGGCATCGTCGGCCGGGCGTGCCGGCGGGCGTGCGAGCGTGGCAGCGAGCGGCACGGTCACTCCTTGGCGTCGTGGTTGACGGAAGCGAAGATCGTCTCGAGCACCTTGTCCGGATCCTCGCGATCGATCATCGCGCGCAGGAAGCGCTTGACGGTCTCGGCATCCTGCGGCGCCATCTCGGCGAGCGCCCTGGTGATCCGCGTGGTCTGGAGGCCGGCGAGCTTCTGCACCAGCGCCTCGCCCTTCGGTGTAGCAAAGAGCAGGCGTTGGCGGCGATCATTGTCGCCGGTCTTCTGCACGATATAGCCCTCGTCCAGGAGCTGCTTGAGCACCCGGCCGAGCGATTGCTTGGTGATGCGCAGGACGTCGAGGAGATCGGCGACCTTGAGGCCGGGATAGCGATAGACGAAGTGCATCACGCGGTGGTGAGCCCGGCCGAAGCCGAACGCCTCCAGCTCCTGGTCGGGATCGCCGACGAAATCGCGATAGGCGAAGAACAGCAGCTCAATGATATCCCAGCGCAAATTGCCTCCGTCGCCTGCCGCCGGCCGTGGCTCGGCAGCGTCTTGAGGGGGAGTCGCGAAATTTATGTCAGGCATATTGACGTATCTTGGGTCCAATGTTACAAAACGATCAGCTCGCACGAAATTTTAAATCGTTTCACTGCGGGCGGCATTTCCAGGAGCGGTTGGTGAGCGCCGAGCAGGCGGCGACAGCCGGATCAGATCTACCGTGCGATTGTCGAGCGGTGTTCGACAAAACATACTGGACTTCTGCCTTCCGCAAAAGCATGTCCTCGGCGACATGCTGGCCACGGAAACCGGCCGTAACAAGGCTGGCGTTGGTCCGGCCAGTAACCTAGTCAAGCCAGCCGAGCCCGGAAAAGGGCAGGCGGGCGCCAGAACAGCGCCGCCACCGGCAGCGGGAGGCCTAAGGACATGAGCATGAAATTCGACATCCAGCCGGCATCCAATCCGATCCCCGAGAAGGACCGCGTCGCCAAGCTGGTGGACCCGGGTTTCGGGAGGGTCTTCACCGATCACATGGCGGTGGTTCTTTACAACCAGGCCAAGGGCGGCTGGTACGAGGCGCGCGTCGAGGCCCGCGCCAATTTCCAGATCGATCCGGCCGGCGCCGTCCTGCACTACGCTCAGGAAATTTTTGAAGGCCTCAAAGCCTACAAGCGCGACGACGGCGGCGTGAACCTGTTCCGTCCCGACGCCAATGCGCGGCGCTTCAAGGACTCGGCCGATCGCATGGCGATGGCGCAGCTCCCCGAAGACATCTTCATCGAGGCTGTCGAGCAGGTCGTGCGCATCGACCGCGCCTGGATGCCGGGCGGCGAGGGCAGCCTTTACCTGCGTCCCTTCATGATCGCGAGCGAGACCTTCCTTGGGGTCAAGCCGTCCTCCGAATACATTTTCGCGGTGATCGCCTCGCCGGTCGGCTCCTACTTCAAAGGTGGCCCCGCGCCGGTGTCGATCTGGGTTTCAGAGAACTACACGCGCGCCGCGGTCGGTGGTACCGGCGCCGTCAAATGCGGCGGCAATTACGCTGCAAGCCTGCGGGCGCAGGCCGAAGCCATCCAGCACGGCTGCGATCAAGTCGTCTTCCTGGACGCGGTCGAGCGCCGCTACGTCGAGGAGCTCGGCGGCATGAACGTGTTCTTCGTGTTCGAGGACGGCTCGCTCTCGACGCCGCCGCTCGGCACCATCCTGCCCGGCATCACCCGCGACTCCATCATCGCGCTGGCGAAAGATGCCGGCAAGACCGTGCGCGAGGAGCCGTATTCGATCGACCAGTGGCGCAAGGATGCGGCCAGCGGCAAGCTGAAGGAAGCGTTTGCCTGCGGCACGGCGGCCGTCATCTCGCCGATCGGCAAGGTGCGTTCGGTGAGCGGCGATTTCGAGATCAGCGGCGGCGCCGCCGGCCCCGTCGCCATGGGCCTGCGCAAGCAGCTCGTCGACATCCAGTATGGCCGCACCAACGATCCGCACAGCTGGATCAAAAAGGTGTTTTGAGGTCTCGTGTCCCGGACGCGCTGCAGCGTGAAACGCTGCTGCGCAGAGCCGGGACCCATCTCGCCGCGGATGGACCCCGGATCAGCAGCGCACCACGCCGCCAAGAGGCGGCGCGTTGGCGCAGCATCCGGGGAACGCCAGCCGGCATGCCATGAACTCGCTTGCACGACCGCGCGACAAAGTCCTAGACATCAAGGCATCCGGACATCGCGATCATGGCTTCCACGCTTTCCCAACCCCTGAAATGGGCCGTTCTCGCCGCAATCGCTGGCGTCACCGTCTTCGGCGTCCTGACGATCGGCCCCAAGCCGCATGTCGCCGCGGAAGACCGTTCACCCATCGTCGACGTGCGCACCACCGATCCGGAGATGAACACCGCGATCGCGCGCGCCCGCGGCACGCTGCCGACTTTCTGGGCCTCCTACGAGGCGCCAAAACCGTCGGAGACAGGGCATGCCCTGAAGGTGCACTTTTCGACCCGCAAAGGCGGTGAGCACATCTGGATGGCCGAGGTGACGAAGCTACCGAACGGGACTTATTCCGGTCTCTTCGCCAACGAGCCACGCGATCTGCCCGGCAAGCGGGCAGGCGACAAGGTCGAATTCACTGAAGCCGACATCTCGGACTGGATGTTCATGCGCAACGGCAAGATCGTCGGCGGCGAAACCATCAAGCCAACGCTGAAGTCGCTGCCGAAGGCGGACGCCGATGCCCTCAGGGCGCGGATGGAGAAGCCGTAGGGCAAGCCGGCAGTTGCCGCACCCCGCGTCGGCTGGTAAATGCCGCACATGGCCGAAAAACCCAAAAAAACCCAGAAACTGAAGGCGCGGCTGCCGCGCGGGCTCGAGGATCGCGACCCTGCCGCGATCCGGGCGACGCGCGAGATGGTCGAGAAGATCCGCGCCGTCTACGAGCTCTACGGCTTCGAGCCGGTAGAGACGCCGGCGATGGAATACACCGACGCGCTCGGCAAGTTCCTGCCCGACCAGGACCGTCCGAACGAGGGCGTGTTCTCGTTCCAGGACGACGACGAGCAGTGGATCAGTTTGCGTTACGATCTGACCGCGCCGCTCGCCCGCTATGTCGGCGAGCGCTACGCCACCGACGCTCTAGTCTTGCCCTATCGCAGCTATCGCGTCGGCTACGTCTTCCGCAACGAGAAGCCCGGCCCCGGCCGCTTCCGCCAGTTCATGCAGTTCGACGCCGATACGGTCGGCTCGGCGACGCCGGCTGCGGACGCGGAAATCTGCATGATGGCGGCGGACACGATGGAGGCGCTTGGTGTTCAGCGCGGCCAGTACGTCGTGAAGGTCAACAACCGAAAGGTGCTCGACGGCGTTCTGGAAGCAATCGGGCTCGGCGGCGAAGAGAACGCGGCACGCAGGCTGACCGTGCTGCGCGCAATCGACAAGCTCGACAAATTTCCCGCCGAGGAGGTGCGCAAATTGCTCGGTCCCGGCAGATGGGATGGCGGCGAAGAAGGCAAGGGCGACTTCACGAAGGGCGCCAATCTGAGCGCGTCTGATGCCGACGTTGTTCTCGCCGTCACCAAACCGCGCGACGATTGGAAAGAGGCCATTGCCGCGGCGGAAACTTACCTCGCCAAGAGTGAAGTTGGTCAGGCCGGCGTGAGCGAGCTGGAAGAGATTGCCAAACTGGTTACGGCATCGGGCTACGGCGCTGATCGCATCAAGATCGATCCCTCCGTCGTGCGAGGTCTCGAATATTACACCGGCCCCGTCTACGAGGTCGAACTGCTGCTGGAGACCAAAGACGAAAAAGGCCGTCCCGTGCGCTTCGGCTCGGTCGGCGGCGGCGGCCGCTATGACGGCCTGGTCTCGCGCTTCCGCGGTGAGCCGGTGCCGGCGACTGGATTCTCGATCGGCGTATCGCGGCTTCAGGCCGCGCTGACGCTGCTTGGCAAGCTCGACACAAAACCCGAGTTTGGCCCCGTCGTCGTCACCGTGTTCGACCGCGACCGCGTTGCCGACTACCAGAAGATGGTCGCGAGCCTACGCACGTCCGGCATCCGCGCCGAGCTCTATCTCGGCAATCCCAAGAACATGGGCAACCAGCTCAAATATGCCGACCGCCGCAACGCGCCCTGCGTCATCATCCAGGGCTCCGATGAAAAAGCCCGCGGCGAGGTGCAGATCAAGGATCTGATCGAGGGCGCCAAGGCGGCTGCTGCGATCGCTTCCAACCAGGAATGGCGCGAGAGCCGCCCGGCGCAGTTCTCGTGCAGTGAAGCCGACCTCGTCACCAAAGTGCGCGAAGTGCTGGCGCGCCATGACGTGAGCTGGGGCTAGCCATTCGCTGACGCCGCCATGCCCGGGCTTGTCCCGGGCACCCACGTCCTGTTTGATGGCGCCCGTCAATGGCCGGTGTTCGGCCCCAAGGGAGAGAAAAATGCCTGAGATCACTGTCAGCATGGCCGAAGGCCGCAGCGACGAACAAAAGGCCGGCATGATGCGCGACATCACCCAGGCACTGGTGAAGAATCTCGGCGTCGATGCCGATGCCGTCGTCATCCAGATCAACGAAGCCCCGCTCCGCCACAAGATGAAGGGCGGCAAGACCTTCGTGGAGCGCGCGGCGGCGGCGAAGAAATAGCCACCGCTCGAGCGCCAATCACAACTGTCGTCCCGGCCTAGTGCGCAATTGCGCACGGGGGGCCGGGACGACGCCGAGCAAGCAACATGGACGCACGCGACTTCATCACAATCGGCATGAACGCCGAGCGCATGCTGGTGGTGCCAGTAGAGCGTACGGTCGGGCATTTCGTGCCCGGCATGCCCATGGTCTACGCGACGCCGATGATGATCCTGGAAATGGAGATGACGTCGGGCGATGCGATCCGCCCGGCGCTTCAGCCGGGCTGGGTCACCGTCGGCACCGAGGTCGACATCCGGCATCTTGCAGCAGCTCTGGTCGGCGCGACGGTGCGGACTACCGCGAAGGTCGTCGCGGTCGAGCGCCGCGTCATCCGCTTCGAGGTCGAGGCTTTCGAGGGCACGCGAAAGCTTGGCGAGGGCCGCCACGCGCGCGGGCTCGTCAATGTCGAGATGTTCAACAAGCGGTTGGGGACGACGTAGGAGCCGCTTGCTCTGCCCTCATCCTGAGGAGACCGCGCAGCGGTCGTCTCGAAGGATGGCTCGCGGGCGAGAGCCGGGCCTGCATGGTTCGAGACGGCGCTTCGCGCCTCCTCACCATGAGGGGATAGCTTCCTTACTTCGCCAGTTGCTTCGACCGCTTCGTCGCCGCCGCGATCGCGCGGATCATCAGATCGCGCAGGCCGGGCTCGCCCATCAGCACGCCGAGGGCTGCGGCGGTGGTGCCGCCGGGCGAGGTGACGTTCTGGCGCAGCGTAGCGGAGGGAAGCTCCGACTGGTGGAGAAGTTCACCGGAGCCGGCGACGGTTTCGCGCGCGAGCTTTGTCGCGAGCGCCTCGGGCAATCCCGCCTCGACACCGGCGCGCGCGAGCTCTTCGGCGAGCAGAAACACATAGGCCGGGCCCGAGCCGGAGACGGCGGTGACCGCGTCCATCAGGCTCTCATCGTCGACCCATTCGACCGAGCCGGTGGCGCGCAGCAACGCGTCGGCCACTGCGCGCTGGGCAGCACTGACGTGGTTCGCCGCGACCGCGACGGTGATGCCGCGGCCGATCGCGGCCGGCGTGTTCGGCATCGCGCGCACCACGGCGCCGCCGCAGACCTCTTCAAGCGATGCGATCGTAGTTCCCGCCATGATCGAGACCACCGAGGTTTTTTCAGAGACAAATGATTTCAGCTTCGCGCCGGCCTCGCGGAACATCTGCGGCTTCACCGCGACGACCATCGTCTCGACCTGGCCTGCCGCCTTCACATCGGGATTAAGCGCAACGCCCTTGGCGGCAAGTGCGGTGATCTCGGGCGAGATGTGCGGATCAACCACAGCGACGCGGCGCGGATCGAGCCCGCCCGAAAGCCATCCGGTCAGCATCGCGCCGCCCATCTTGCCGGCGCCGGCGAGCAGGATGGTGCCGGTGATGTTTTTGAGAGTGCTGTTCGCCATCGCTGTTGCCAATGCATCCGTCGTCCTGGCGAAAGCCAGGACCCATTACCCCGAGGGGTTCTAGTGGATGGAGGGCAGAGCAACAAGCATCGCGAGATGCGGAGAGATCCCGCGGTATGGGTCCTGGATCGGCGCGACGACAGCGCTTCGCGCCATCGTCGCTTGTCCAGGACGACGGCCAGGAGGGAGCGATGCCTTCCTCACACGCTGGAGAGCGGGGCGCCCTACGCCTCGCCCACCGTGTCGAACATTGCCGCGTCCATGGCTTCCGTCGTGGTCTTGCCCGCCCACACCACGAACTGGAACGCCGGAAAATAGCGCTCGCAGGCGTGGATGGCGCCGGCGAGCATGGCTTCGCATTGCGCGGTGGAGGCGGCGAGCCCGCCCGGCAGCACCAGGGCCTGCCGGTGCATGATCATGCCGGTGTTGCTCCACAGGTCGAAGTGCCCGACCCACAACTGCTCGTTGACCGCGGCGACGAGCCGCTGCACCTCCGGTCGCCGCGCAACCGGAATCTTCATGTCGAACGCGCAGGCCAGATGCAGCGCCTCGATCTCGCCCATCCAGGTGAAGGAGATCTGGTAGTCGGTCCATTGTCCCTTGGAGACAATCGTGAGTTCGTCTTCGCCGGAGCGTTCAAACGGCCAGTTGTTGCTGGCAGCGATATCCTCGACCACCGCGAGCGGATGGTTTTTCGAATCGATAGTGCCTTCGAGCAGGGACATGCCGTCTCGACCTCTTGCCTTTTTGTTGTCTCTGATACGCACGCGCTTGGTCCGGCGCGCGCTTCCTTAACGTCGTTAAGGCGTTCCCCTCGGAGTCGCTGTAGCGATCCCGGGATCAGCGCGGGCTTGTCGCGGATCAACTGATGTGATTTGCGGAATCTGCGCAACCGGCTGCCGAGTCCGTCCACAAGCCATGACTCGTTCGTCCACAGCTCATCTCGGCCACAATTATTAACGTGGGATGTCCCAACCGGGATGGAGGAGAACAAACCGGAATCGGATTCGCGTGGAATGCCCGATCGTTAATTCCGCCCTGCGAGGGCCGGGTCGCCAAAGCGGCATGGGACCATGCGATTTTCCCATGCGGAACGTACTTGCTGTGGCAGCTCGCCGGCGTCATATTTCCCTCAGGCCGTTCATTCCGGACGGCCGATGTTCTCAGGGCGGGGTGAAAGTCCCCACCGGCGGTAAGGGCCGAAAGGCCTAAGCCCGCGAGCGCCTTCCTCAAGGTCTCTTGCCGCAGGGAAGGGTCAGCAGATTCGGTGCAACTCCGAAGCCGACGGTTAAAGTCCGGATGAAAGAGAACGGTCGGTGGCAGACGCATCGCAGGATGCGGCTGTTTGTCGTTCCGTGTGCCCTGATTCTGGTCCTTAACTGAGGAAAGCCATGAATCAGATGTTGCAAGATCCCCAAACCGAAACGTCCCAACCAACCCAAACGCCGCCGCCGGTTCCACAGGATCCCGCGACGGAGCATCCGCGCTTCGCAAAGCCGCAGCGGGTGGCCTTCGTGCAGGCCTGCTGGCACCGCGACGTGGTCGAGGAGGCCCGCATCGCCTTCGTGAGGGAGGCAGAAGTGCGTCACCTCAATCATGTCGACGTGTTCGAGGTGCCGGGCTCGTTCGAGATCCCGCTGCATGCGCAGATCCTCGCCAAGACACGGCGCTACACCGCGATCGTCGCGGCCGGCCTCGTCGTCGACGGCGGCATCTACCGCCACGAGTTCGTCGCCGACACCGTGATCAAGGCGCTGATGGATGTGCAACTGCGTACCGAGGTGCCCGTGTTCTCCGCGGTGCTGACGCCGCAGCAATTCCACGAGACCGAGGTGCACTACGATTTCTTCCGCAGGCATTTTGCGATCAAGGGCGTCGAGGTCGCGGCCGCCTGTGCGGAGACATTGCTCGGTCTGGAGCGTCTGCGTGGCCAGGTCGCGGCGGGAATTGTGTAGCGCAGCGCAATGACCAGCACCCCTCATCCCGAGGAGCGCGAAGCGCGTCGCGAAGGATGAGGGGCGATTGCCGCCGTGTTCGTCATCACCCCAGCGACACCCCCGCCTTGGCGCGGCTTATTCCGAGCATCAGGATGCGTTGCAGGAGAGCCGGATATTTCAGCCCGGCATGTTGAGCCGCCGTGGCGAACTCCTGGCTCTTGGCGATCTCGGGATTGGGATTGGCTTCGATGAAATATGGCGTGCCGTCGGCGGCGAGACGAAAATCGATGCGCGCGTAGCCGTCGAGGCCAAGCGCCCGGTAGATGCGTTTCGCGGCCCGCTGGATGCGGGCGGTCACTTCCGGCGCCAGATCCTTCGCAGGCCCGTCGACGATGCCGACCTTCTCCTGATAGTCGGTGTCGTGCTTGGCCTTCTCCGTGGCGATGTGCCGTGACGAACGGCCGCCCATGCTGCCGAATTTCAACTCCCAGACCGGCAGAACGCGTAAGCGATTGTTGCCGAGCACGCCGACGTAAAGCTCTCGCCCCTCGATGAACTGCTCGGCGATGGCGGCGGATTCGACCCGCTCGTGGATGAAGGCAACCCGCTCCGCCAGCTTCTCGTCGGTGTCGACGATCGATGCCTGCGAGATGCCGAACGAGCCATCCATGTTCAGGCTCTTGACGATCAGCGGCAGCGCAAGACGGGTCGGGCGCTTCACCTTGCGACGCATCGGGAAGACGGCAAAGGCCGGCGCGGCGATCCGGCGGTGATGCACCAGCGTCTTGGACAAATCCTTGCCGCGCGCCAGGATCAGGCCGCGCGGATTGCATCCGGTATAAGGGACCTTCATCAGCTCGAGATAGCTCGCGATGTGCTGGTCGAAGGCGACGTTGTTGTGGAATTCCTCCAGCAGCGTGAAAACCACGTGCGGCTTGAACTCCTCGATCGCTACGCGCACCGGCTTGATTTCCTCCTGCGCGCCGAGTGGCCGCACCTCGTGGCCGGCCGCGCGCAAGGTGCTCACCACGTCGTATTCCGTTTTCCACGCATTGATCTCCTGTGCGGAGTATCCGTCGGAGGAGTCCGGGGGCAGGAAGTCCGGATGCATCAGCACGAGAATACGGAGACGTCTCATAGTGCGATCCATTTACGCCGAGACGGGCCAAACAGCGCGTGCATCGTCTTGGCGGTCACGAGGACGGTGAAATCGAGAGCGAGCTTCTGTTCGGGGCCGACGGCGCGGAGATCGAGCTCGCGGCAGCGGAAGATCATGTCGTCAAGCACGGCATCGAGCGTGAGCTGGTTCTCGCCCGTCCATCGCGCGACCAATTGCCTGATCTGGGCGCGGTGTCGCCTGATCAGGGTCGAAGCCGGCTTTGAGCGGTGATGCCGTGGATCGGCTGAAAACAGCCGGGAGAGATCGCGGTCGTAGGTCTTCGGGGGCGTGAAGGCGTAGAACGCCTGCTTCTTCTTGTAGTGCTCTTCGAGCGTCTGGCTGAGCCGGCCCAGCGGATCGACACGCTCCCGCGTCGTGACCGGCGGCCGCTTTCCCGCGATCTCGCCCATCAGCTCGTCGATATATTCGAGCTTCTTCAGCGCCGGCCAGCCGGCATATCGCGTCCGCCAGTTCGAGCGCGGCCGCAGCCACACCGCAAAGGTCTCGGCGAAATCCTCGTCCGGATGGCTCTGCGCATACCACAGCCGCAGATGCTGGACGTAACGCCTGCTCGCCGGATTGGGCCGGTAATAGCGCGGATAGCGTTTCGACGACGGGCCGAACAATTGCTGCCAGCGCCGGCGGCGTTGCAACTGATAGCCGTGCTGTATGGCGTGGCCCGCTTCGTGACGGAGGATGGCCATGCATTCGCGCCAGGTTCCGCCCTCGACGTCGAACATCATCTTCTTCTCGAGCTTCATCAGGCGGGGATGGGCGAGATAGAAGGGGATGGCGATGCCGGGGACGCCTCCCGGGCTGAACCATTCGCTCGAGATCCAGGTGTGCGGCCGCAGCCGGATGCCGCGCTCTTCGAGCTCCTCGTGGAGCGCGCCGACACAATCATCGAGCCAGGTGCCTTCGACCGTAACCCTCAGGCTGGAGAGCCGTTGCTTGAGCAACTCGTCATCCGACAGCTTTTCCCAAGCGAATTTCCGGCGTGGCATCAGGCATCCAGAGGGCAGAGATGACTCGGTATCCGGATGATGTCATGGGGCGGGGCCGGCAACAACCCGCGAGGTCTTCGAGGCGTGCCGCGGCGCGTCGGCGCCCGAGGCCATGTGGTGAGCAAAGTGAAGCGTGCTCACCGATTGCGCCGCAAAGAAAAAGGTGGGCACGGCGCATTGCGCCTTTGCCCACCCTGCGACATCGCGAAACTAATTCAGTCGAACAGGCTCGACACCGACTCTTCCGCCGCGGTGCGCGCGATCGCGTCGGAGATCAGGCTGGCGATGGGCAGCGTACGGATGTTCGGCGCCTTGCTCACCGCATCCGTCGGCAGGATCGAGTCGGTGATCACGAGCTCCTTCAGCCTGGAGTTCGTGATGCGGGCGGCCGCGCCGCCGGAGAGCACGCCGTGGGTGATGTAGGCGTAGACGTCCTTGGCGCCCTTGGCGATCAGCGCGTCGGCTGCGTTCACCAGCGTGCCGCCGGAGTCCACGATGTCGTCGATCAGGATGCAGGTGTAGCCGGCGACGTCGCCGATCACGTTCATGACCTCGGATTCGCCGGCACGTTCGCGGCGCTTGTCGACGATCGCGAGCGGGGTGTTGATGCGTTTGGCGAGGCCGCGGGCGCGTGCCACGCCGCCGACGTCGGGCGAGATCACCATCGTCTTGGAGAGGTCGAACTTGTCCTTGATGTCCCGCACCATCAGCGGCGCCGCGTAGAGATTGTCGGTCGGGATGTCGAAGAAGCCCTGGATCTGGCCGGCATGCAGGTCGAGCGTCATGACGCGGTCGACGCCGGCCTGCGTGATCAGATTGGCGACGAGTTTTGCCGAGATCGGCGTGCGCGAACCTGATTTGCGATCCTGCCGGGCGTAGCCGAAATAGGGCAGCACCGCGGTGATGCGGCGCGCCGAGGAGCGGCGCAGTGCGTCGGTGATGATCAGCAATTCCATCAGATGGTCGTTGGCCGGGAACGAGGTCGACTGGATGATGAAGGCATCCGAGCCGCGGACGTTCTCCTGGATCTCGACGAAGATCTCCATGTCGGCGAAGCGCCGTACCACTGCCTTGGTCAGCGGCAGGTCGAGACCTTGCGCGATGGCCTGGGCGAGAGCCGGATTGGAGTTGCCGGCGACGAGCTTGATGGAGCCGTTCTTGGCCGACATGGACGCTTCCTCCCGCGCTTTGTTGGACAGGATGTTCAACATCAGAGAATACCCACTGGAAGCACGGTTACGACGGGCGAGGAAATATCAGGCGGAGGGCTGCAATGGCAACCCGGGATGCTACGTTTTCCCTGCGAAATCCTGAGTCCGGCCAACGGTTTGGCCTGAAGTTGGGGCCGTGGTTTAGCGGGGGTTATCGCTCGGCATAGCCGAGCGCCGAGGCCGGCATCCCGGCCGCCGGAGCCTCCGGGATCACGCTCGCCACGGCCGGCCCGCGCAAGCCGGGAGCCGAGCCCGGCGCATCCGGTGTGCCATTGATCATGTTGGAAAGTCCGCTGAATCCGGCCTGGGCGATCTTCCGCAGCACGAGGTCGTCAGCGGCGCCCCACGGATCGCGGCCGCCCTTGGCGGACGTGGGTTCCTCGCCGGAAAGGCGCAGCGCGCGCTGCTGGTTGGCGTCGTAGACGTCCCAGACCCAGGCGATCACGGTTTTGCCGCGCACAATCTGGGCGGAGAGGTAGCTGCGCACGCGGTAGGCGGCCGTCCCCTCGCGGGAGACCACGGACAGGCTGCGCAGCTTGGATTCGCTGTCGAGCACGCCGACCATGCGGTCGAACACTTGCGGCGGCGGCCCGTCGATCGATTCGAACGCGACCGTCGCCCCGGAGCCGGCGCTCGGCGCCATCGCATAGGAGTTCGCAGCACCGCCGCCACCGGCGCAGCCGCCAAGCACGCAAGCAACCGCAATCGATGCGGCGGCGATCGCGGCGCGCATGATTGTCCCGGTTTGGAGCAGGCGGGTTGACGCTTCCCTCATCGCGCCTTGCGATATCGTTAAAATCGCTTAACGTCTAGGGCAGGCAGGACACAGGGCTTAACCGATCAGGCCAGCGTGCATGGGGAGCGGTCGATGAGAGACCCGGCTTTTGGCTTGATCATCGCGTGCCTTGTCGCAGGCCCGGTGGCCGCAGAGGAGAGCGCTGCGGAGGTCATTCAGTCCTTCGGATTGGTCGGGACGTGGTCGGTCGATTGCAAGCGCGATCCAAATCAGGCTTGCACGAGCAACGGCTGCGGCGCGCGGATGACATACATTGTGCCGCCCTCGGGATCGCCGACAATCAGGAACGTGATAGGGACGTTTTCGCCCGGCCAAGTGCGGACATTCATCAGCACGATCTACGCGGCGACCCGCATCGCGGCCGACAAGATCAAGTTCGTGTCCGTTCAGGATCCTCCGGCGAGCGTCGCGGCGGTGTGGTGGCGTCAGCCTGGCGAGCCTTGGGAGATTGTCCTGTTGAAGGTTGGCGACAAGTATCGAACATTTTCCGCGCATCGCGAGGACAAGAAGAAGTTCGACGTCGAAGAAGGCTTTTACGTCCGGCCGCCGCCGCCGCCATCCCCGCCCGCCAAGACATATGACGAACTGCCGACGAAATGGGATCGCACCCAGCAGCAAGCGCCGTTGTTTGAAAAGTGCAGCGACTGACGCCTACCCTTCGAGCACGATCGCGTGAACGTGGCGGCCGTAATCCGGCTCCTTGCGATGCACCGAGCGGCGATAGCTGAAGAAGCGCTCGTCGGCGTAGGTATCGAGGCCGAGATCGTCGATCATCAGGATGCCCGCGGCTTCCAGACGTTTCCGGATGAAGCCGGCTAGGTCGAACATCGCGTGGCCTTCGCGCACCGACGGGATGAAGAGCATGGCGTTGTCCGCATCCGCCTCGATGAAGCGGGCCACGAACTCGTTACCGACCTCGTAGCTGTCCTGGCGGATTAACGGGCCGATCGCGGCGATGATGCCGCTGCGCGAGGCGCCGAGCTTTTCCATCGCCGAGATCGTCGCCTCCAGTACGCCGGTGAGGGCGCCCTTCCAGCCGGCATGTGCGCCGCCGATCACGCGCGCGTTGGGATCGACGAACAGCACCGGTCCGCAATCGGCGGTGGAGACGCCAAGCGCGATGCCCGGCACCTTCGTCACCAGCGCATCGCCCTTCGGCCGCGGCCCGCTGGGCCACGGCGTGTCGGCGACGCGCACGTCGGGCGAATGGATCTGGTGCAGGCTGAGAAAGCGTTCCGGTGCGACGCCGACATGCTCGGCCATGCGGCGGCGGTTCTCTGCGACAAGGGCCTGATCGTCGTTGGAGCCGAGCCCGCCGTTCAGCGCCGAATAGATGCCGCGTGAAACGCCGCCCTCGCGGGTGAAGAAGGCGTGGCGCAGGCCGGGCACCGCCGACAGCAGCGACGAGCCAAGCGTCATGACGCGCCCCTGGCCTGTTCGAGATCGCTCAAGCCCGCAAGGCCGGTCAGACGCGGCTCGGAGATGCCGAGCACCTTGAACATCGAGCCCATGCCGCTGCGCCCGGTATCGGTCAGGCGCTTGAGCGCGATCGAAATGTCGGTGGCGACATCAGGCGTCGCCTTCTGCATCAGCGCGGCGGCACGGGTCTCGATGCCGACGCGCTTGAGGAAATCGCCCTGCGTCACCGGGCCGTGCACGTGGGCGCCGACATCCTCGGCCGCGCGCGCCAGCGCCTGGAAGTCGACATGGGCGGTGACGTCGGCCTGGCCCGGTGCCTTCAGGGGATCGGTAAAGGTGTGGCGCGCGATCGCCTGGAAGGTGTCGCCGGCATCGCTGCGCAGATGGCCGTAGTCGATGATCAGCGCCGCGCCGTCCTGGTCGCGCACGCGGCTGGCGAGCTTCATGATCTCCGCATCGGGCCGCCATTCGAACACGGCCCCGACGGGCGCGGCGCGCACCAGAGACGGCAGCAGCACCTCGAAGCGCGGCGTCGGCTCGGCCGCCGCGCCGAACTGAAGTTTTCCGTTGGTGTCGACCTCGATCACGCGCTCGTGCCAGCCGTTCTCGTGACGGACCATCTGGTGGATCGGCAGCACGTCGAAATATTCGTTGGCGAGGATGATGCTCGGTCCCTCAGGCACGTCGTCGATGCTATCGTGCCAGGCGATGTTGCGTACGCCCGCCAGCGTCGCACTCTGCCGGTCGCGCAGGACGGGATTAACCTCGACCATGTGGATGTGAAGCGCCTGGTAGAGCGGCGGCAGCACGCGGAGCGCACGCAGCGCATCCGCCATCATGGTGCCGCGGCCGGGGCCGAGCTCGATCAGCCGCAGGAATTGCGGCGAGCCCATCTGCTTCCACACCGAGGCGGTCCACAGGCCCAAAAGCTCGCCGAACATCTGGCTGACCTCGGGCGCGGTGGTGAAGTCGCCTTCTCGTCCCAGGGGATCGCGCGAAACGTAATAGCCATAGCGCGGGTGCATCAGGCACAGTTCCATGTACCGCCAGACCGGCATGGGGCCTGAGGATTTGATCAGCGCCTTGATCGCGTTGAGTAACGGCTGGTCGGTCACGGCCTATCTTCTCAAAAGGAATTAACGAATAGCCCCTGCGGGCTCGGGCGCACCGCGCCTGATAGCCAATACGATAAGTATGCCGCCGACAATAAGCATCGGGATCGACAACAGCATGCCCATGGTTAATCCGCCCCAGAGGTAACCGAGCTGGACGTCCGGTTCGCGGAAATGCTCGCCGATGATCCGGGTCAGGCCGTAGATCAGGATGAAGCTGCCGAGAATGAGCCCGGGCCGCTTCAAGGCGCCGCGGCGGATCATCACGGCGAGGACGATGAAGAGCAGGAGACCCTCCATGCCCGCTTCGTAGAGTTGGCTCGGATGGCGCGGCACGTCACCACCGGTCGGAAAGACCATGGCCCAGGGCAGGCTCGGGTCGGCGGGGCGGCCCCACAGCTCGCCATTGATGAAGTTCGTCAACCGCACCAGGAAAATCCCGACCGGCGCAACGCCGCAGGTGATGTCGCCGAGCGACAGGATCGAGATGCCGTTCTTCCAGGCGAACCACATCACCGCCACGACGCATCCGAGGAAGCCGCCATGGAAGGCCATGCCGCCTTCCCACAATTTGAAGATGGCAGCCGGATGTTCGACGAAGAAGGGCAGGTTGTAAAACAGGACATAACCGGTGCGGCCACCGAGAATGATGCCGAGCGTCACCCACAAGATGAAATCGTCGATCTGCGGCAGGCTGATCGGCGAGGTGCCGGCCCATAGCCTGTCGTTCTTGATCAGTGCACGTGCATAGAGCCAACCGAAGGTGATCCCGCAGATATAGCCAAGCGCGTACCAGCGGATCGCGAACGGTCCGATCTCGACCGCGATCGGACTGAACGATGGAAAGTCGATGAGCAGAAAGGGCATCGCGCCTTGCTTCTACAGAGTGAAGGGCAAGCAGCGGCCCCGTTGGAGCTGCGCCCCCTCTCCCGCTTGCGGGAGAGGGTTGGGGTGAGGGTGTTTCCGCGTTCGAGATAATCTCCGTGTGGAGAGAACCCCCACCCGGCGCTTCGCGCCGACCTCCCCCGCAAGCGGGAGAGGTGTACCGAGCTCGCGGATAGATCGATCCATCCCGTTCTACACGAGATTGCGGCGATAGAGCGCCAGCAGACGCTCCCAATGCCGCTCGGCGGCGTCGCGGTCATAGACCGGACGCTTGGGGAAGGCGAAGCCGTGATGGGTGCCCGGATAGATCTCGACCTCGGCTTTGGCGCCGCTCATGCCCTGCTTCACCTTCTCGATGATCTCGGCAGGCGCGTAGATGTCGGTCTCGGCGCAGGCGAAGTACAGCTCGGCTTTGGTCTTGGCTGCCGCGAGATGCGGGCTGTCGTCCTGGTCGGTTGCGAGCTGCGTGCCGTAGACCGAGGCGGCGGCCTTGACGCGATCGGGGAAATGCGTGGCGGCGTTGACGGCGTAGCGGCCGCTCATGCAGTAGCCGACGGTGCCGATCAGCTTGGTGTTAGCGGCCGCCTGGCCCTCGGCATAGGTCAACAGCGCGCGCGTGTCGTCCATGATCATGGGGATCGTGAGCGATCCCATCAGCGCGAACATGCGCTTGCGCTCCGGCGCGTTCGGATCGGCCGGCAGCGCGCCGAGCTCCATCACGCCGGAGCGGTAATAGAGGTTCGGCAGCATCACGTAATAGCCCGATGTCGCGAGCCGGCGCGCCATGTCGCGCAGCTCTTCGCGGATCGCCGGCGCGTCCATGTAGAACAGGATGACCGGAAACGGCCCGCCGCGTTCGGGATGGCTGATGAAGGTTGCGGTGTGACCGTCCTTGGTGGGGATCGCGATCTGCTGGTCGATCATCTCGAGCGCCTTTGTGATTCTTCTTATGCAGGGACGTTGAATACGATTGCAAGGAAACCGGGGCATGACAAGGATACCGCCGATCGGCCCTTGAACCGGGCCAAACGGATTGCCATTGTCTCCCGGCGCGTTCGCGCAGAGTTTATCGAAGGCCGCCAGGAGACCGACATGACCCAGACCAACAACCGGTTTTTCGACGAGATCGGCCGGCTGATGAACGATGCCGCCGGTGCCGCCCAGGGTGTCAAGCGCGAGGTCGACACCGTGTTGCGCACCCAGGCCGAAAAATTCCTGCGCGACATGGACCTGGTCAAGCGCGAGGAGTTCGAGGCGGTCAAGGATATGGCCCGGCTCGCCCGCGAGGAGAACGAGGCCCTGAAGGCCCGCATCGTGGCGCTGGAAGCCAAGCTCGGCGGCTAAGGCGCCAACCGGGAACGAACCGCGGCATGAAGTTCCCGGGTTTCGCCGCTCCATCCGGGCTAGCCGGTCCTCACCGGCGGCCCATTCTCCTTGTCATTTCCGCATCTTCCGGGTAAAAGCCCGCCACGTCCGCGGCCCCCGCACCCCTGGAGGCTTGCTGCGGCGCATGCCATGGGCCGCCTTGCGGCCCATTAACTTTTGCAAAAACAAGGACTTAACGTTATGGCGACCGTCAAGGAATTGAAGGCGACCGCACGTCCGAAGAGCGGCAAGGGGGCCGCCCGGGCTGAGCGTCGCGCCGGGAGAGTGCCCGGAGTGATCTATGGCAACAACCAGCCCCCGCTGACGATCTCGATCGAAGATCGCGAACTGCGCACGCGCATTCTTGCCGGCCGGTTCCTGACCACGCTGGTCGACATCGACCTCGAAGGCAACAAGCACCGCGTGATTCCGCGCGACTACCACCTCGATCCGGTCAAGGACTTCCCGATCCACGTCGACTTCATGCGGCTCGGCGAAGGCGCCACCATCCGCATCAGCGTTCCCTTGCACGTGGTGAAGGCTGAAGGTTCGCCCGGCGTGAAGCGCGGCGGCGCCGTGAACATCGTTGCGCATGCGATCGAGCTCGAGTGCGGTGTGGAGAACATCCCGCAGTTCATCGAGGTTGATGTCGGTTCGCTCGAAATCGGCCACTCGCTGCATCTCTCCGACATCAAACTGCCGGCCGGTGTGAAGGCGCTGACCTCGGAGGAAGCGACCCTTGTGACCATCGTGCCGCCGTCCGGCTACGCCGAAGAGCAGAAGGCTGCGGCCGCTGCTCCGGCTGCGGGTGCTGCTGCTCCGGCGGCCGGTGCTGCCGCTCCTGCTGCGGGTGCTGCTCCGGCAGCGGCTGCCAAAGCTCCCGCTGCCAAGGCTCCCGCCGGCGGCGACAAGAAGAAGTAATCTCTCAAAGCCGGCGCGCGGTCTCTGATCGCGCGCCGAGCGAGGGGCGCGCCGCGTCATGCGACTCTTTGTTGGGCTCGGCAATCCCGGCCCGAAATTCGCACGTAACCGGCACAATGTCGGCTTCATGGCCGTCGACGAGATCGCGCGGCGTCACGGTTTCGCGCCATGGCGCCGCAGGTTTCAAGGCGAGACCTCGGAAGGCACGCTCGATACTGAGCGCGTGATCCTGCTCAAGCCGGCGACTTACATGAACGATTCCGGCCGCAGCGTTCAGGAAGCGGCAAGCTTCTTCAAGATCGCACCGGGCGACGTCACCGTATTCCATGACGAGCTCGAACTGCCGCCGGGCAAGGTGCGGGTGAAGGTCGGCGGCGGCATCGCCGGCCACAACGGCCTGCGCTCGATCTCGGCGCATATCGGCAACGAGTACCGCCGGGTGCGGCTCGGCATCGGTCATCCCGGCGTCAAGGAACTGGTGCACGGCCACGTGCTGTCGGACTTCGCCAAGGCCGACAACGACTGGGTGGCGACGCTCTGCGACGCGGTGGCCGAGCACGCGGCACTGGTTGCCAAAGGCACGGACGCGACCTTCGCCAACAGGGTGCATCTCGCCATGCAGGCGAAGGGATTTTTGACCAAGGACGACAACGGCAAGGAATAACGCTCGTGGGATTTAAATGCGGGATCGTCGGATTGCCCAATGTCGGCAAATCGACCTTGTTCAATGCGCTGACCGAGACGGCCGCGGCGCAGGCGGCGAACTATCCGTTCTGCACGATCGAGCCGAATGTCGGCGAGGTCGCGGTGCCGGATCCGCGGCTCGACAAGCTGTCGGCGATAGCCAAATCGGCGCAGATCATCCCGACCCGGCTGACCTTCGTCGACATCGCCGGCCTCGTGCGCGGCGCGTCCAAGGGTGAAGGCCTCGGCAATCAATTCCTGGCCACCATCCGCGAGGTCGACGCCGTCGCGCATGTCGTGCGCTGCTTTGAAGACTCCGACATCACCCATGTCGAAGGCAAGATCGCCCCGCTCGCCGACATCGAGACCATCGAGACCGAGCTGATGCTCGCCGATCTCGACAGCCTCGAGAAGCGCGTCGACAACCTCTCCAAGAAGGCCAAGGGCAACGACAAGGACGCCAAGGAGCAACTCGACCTCGTCAATCGCACGCTGGTGCTGCTGCGCGAGGGCAAGCCCGCGCGTCTCGTCGAGCGCAAGGCGGAGGAGGAGCGCGCTTTCGGGATGCTCGGCCTGCTGTCGTCCAAGCCTGTGCTCTACGTTTGCAACGTCGAGGAAGGCTCGGCCGCGACCGGCAATTCGTTCTCGAAGGCGGTGCAGGAGCAGGCTGCCAAGGAAGGCGCCATTGCCGTCGTCATCTCGGCAAAAATCGAATCCGAGGTCGCCACCATTTCACGTGACGAACGCGCCGACTTCCTGGAGACGCTGGGTCTCGAAGAGGCCGGCCTCGATCGCCTGATCCGCGCCGGCTATACGCTGCTCGACCTCATCACCTATTTCACGGTGGGCCCGAAGGAAGCGCGCGCCTGGACCATCTATCGCGGCACCAAGGCGCCGGGTGCGGCCGGTGTGATCCACACCGACTTCGAGAAGGGTTTTATCCGCGCCGAGACCATTGCGTATGAGGACTATGTCGCGCTCAACGGTGAGGCCGGTGCCCGCGATGCCGGCAAGCTGCGCCTCGAAGGCAAGGAATACGTCGTCGCCGACGGCGACGTGATGCATTTCCGGTTTAATACGTAAGATTCTGGAGTTCGTGCCCCGGACGCAGCGCAGCGCTTCTTCAGCGGTGCGCTGCAGAGCCGGGGCCCAGGAGTCTTGATTGGAGTGAGTCCCGGCTCTGCGTCGCGTCATTTCATGCCGCGCCGCGTCCGGGACACGGAAGCCCTACCGCAATCCGCCGCCCTGGTCCCGGATCGCGCCGAGATGCTCGTTGATGCGGAAGATGATCAGGATCAGCTCCGCGACGATGCGCGAGAACACGATGCCGACGACCACGCTCGCGATCGACGACAGCAGCATCAGGAAACCGCCGAACGGGCTGATCGCCATCATCGCGAGGCCGGAGAAGATGCCGGAGAGGCCGAACAGGCAGATCAGCGCGATCACCAGCCAGTAAAAGGTCTTGATGATCGTCGGCGTGATAAAGCGGTCCCACTGAAACAGGTCGCTGAATGAAAACATCTCTTTCCCCCGGGCGAATCGCGCCCCCGCCGCGTCAATTGACCAAAAGGCGGGTCCGGCCCGACTCGTCGAATGTAGCACGAGCCATGCGGGCCGGCGGGTTGAGATTGCCGCAAAGTGCGGCCACAATCTGTCATTCCCTCAAAGCTTTCCCAAGATGACCCTGACCTTCGAAGATTTTCCGCCCGGCCGGTTCGGAACATTCGGCCCGCGCCATGTCACCCGCGACGAGATCCTGGCTTTCGCCGCCGAGTTCGATCCGCAGCCGATGCACCTCGATGAGGACGCGGCGAGCAAGAGCATGCTGCGCGGCTTGTCCGGCTCGGGCTGGCACCTCTGTTCGCTGATGATGCGAATGATGGCCGACGGCTTTATCACCCACGCCGCCTCGCTGGGTTCGCCCGGCGTGGACGAGGTGCGTTGGCTGTCGCCGCTGAGACCCGGCGACGACCTCATGCTCGACGTCGACGTGCTGGAAGCGCGTACCTCGAAGAGCCGCCCCGAGCTCGGCATCGTCAAGTTCAAATGCACCGTGCGTAACGCGGCGGGGCAGGCGCTGTGTGAGATGACCTCGCCGATCCTGATCAAGCGGCGCGAAGGGGCGGTTTGATGCGGTTCTTCGAGGACATCGAGATCGGCCATCGTCGCGAGATCGGCGCCTACAATTTCACGGCGGACTCCATCAAGGCGTTCGCCGCGAAGTTCGATCCCCAACGTTTTCACCTCGACGAGGAGGAGGGCAAGAACTCGCTGTTCGGCGGGCTCGCGGCCTCGGGCTGGCATGTCGGCTCGGCCTGCATGAGCCTGCTTGTCGCGGACGGCCAGCGTTTGGCGCGTGAGGCCGCTTCGCGCGGCGAGGAGATCGCGGTGTGGGGTCCGTCGCCGGGCTTTCGCGATCTGCGCTGGATCCGGCCGGTGCTCGCCGGTGACACCGTTGCCTACGCCAATGTCGTCATCGACAAGCGCAGCTCGGCCTCGCGTCCCGGCTGGGGCATCTTGACCGCCCGCACCACCGGCACCAACCAGCGCGGCGAGGAAGTCTACGCCATCACCGCCAGCGCCTTCGTGCCGATGCGCGTGCAGGGCGGTTAGATTCGTTCCAGGATGAATAGCGAAAACAGCGTGCGAGTGTTGCCCCCGCGCTATGGACGCGATTCCGGGTGGCTGCCATAAGCCTGCGCAACATGGTTTTCCCGCGAAGCAGTTGGCGGAACCATCGAGTTGCTAACCAATTATGAACCTGTCGCTGTCTATTTGATCGATCTGGGCAGAGTACAGGGGACAGAGGACCATGGCAGACCGCGGCGCACTCAAGCTGGTCGGATTCATCTTTGCTACCGCGACGCTGGCCGTGATGCTGGTCGCCGGCATGGTGGTGAAGGGCTATGCCGATGGTGGCTACACCCTGGAAGCCTCGAGCGTCGACGCGAGCCGTTAAGAGTTCGTTAACTCCGCGGGCCGCAACGCGGCCTCCGCCTTCAGCGGCTATAGACGAACGCTAATATGGCGATCGCAACCGCCAGCAATCCGACAAAACGCAGCATGATCGTGCTGAACTGGTTCGGCGCCGGCCGCAGCGGTATCGGGTCCGTGTTGTCGGGCCGAATGCTTTCCATGAAATTCCCCCAGCCCGGCCGCAGGGTGCGGGCGCTCGGCATTGGTCGCCAGGGAGAGGTGGAAAGTTCAAATTGGGGAACGAGACCCCACGAATCAAAACCGCCACGTCCCTTTCGGAACGCGGCGGCTGGTGATGCGTGATGCCAGAGATTAGCTGTTGCGCAGGCCGTCGGCGGCGCGCTTCCACTGCGAGACGTTGTCGGCGATCATGCGGGTCGACTTCATCGCGGCCTGGCTGAGCTGGGCGTAGCCGGAGATCTCGCGCTGGACGCGCTGGCCTTCGGCGTGGAGCAGGTCGCGCAGGCTCTCGAGCTCGGAGATCAAATTCTCGATCTCGGCGAGCGAGGTGCCGGCGACGCGCTGGATCAGCGAATTGACGTTGGTGACGGTGGCCTCCGCGCTCGGATCGAGCGGCGGCGCGTCCGTGGCGGTCGCTGCCGGACGGCGCAGATAGGCGATGTCGTTGCGGACGAAGTCACGGATGCCGGCCTCGACTTCCGTCACTGCGGCGAGGTTGGTGTCGATGGTCTCGGTCTCGGTGGTTTCGGTCTTTTCCGGACGCATGGCGTTCATCGTTATTCCCCTGTTCGCGTTGAGCGCAGCGCGAGTGTCCCCCGCACGACGACGTCGATCAGTGGACTAGGGCGCCGGATTTTGGCCGCAACTTGGCCGAGATGCGGCAAGGGCGGTCCATTCGGGGGTTTTGCCGTGGCGTATGGTTACGAGAGTCTGAACGCCGCTCGCGGGGGGAGGGATCCGGGCGCTCAGCTACCAGTTCTTCTTGAAACCCGCTGTCAGGCTCTTGTTGATCGCCCCTTGCGAGGTCTCGCCGACCGAGCCGGAGACGGTGACGTTGTCGAACAGCTTTTGCTCGGCGCCGACCTTGCGCAGCCATTTGTCGTCGGTGGTCGACAGCGACTGGCCCGCGGTGATGCTGGTGCCGGTGTCGGTGATGGTGACCTTGGCCGACTGGTCGGTCTCGTAATTCCGCGTGATGTGGCCGCCGACGCCGGGGAGCGCCGTGGTGCCCTGCTGGTTGACGCTGTAGCCGTTCTGGAGTGTCAGCGACGTGTCGTTCGACAGCGGCACCGACTTGGTCAGCGAGGCCCCGAGCTTGCTCTGTTCGGCGCCGGGGTCGACGCGGGCCTCCACCGCGGTCTTGTCCCAGATCGCGCCCGCGCCCGGCGCGGTCGCGGCCGCCCAGGCGCTGCCGGATGACTGAGGGACGCTGCCGCCATTGGTGGCCTTTTGTGCCAGGAGCTCGGACATCGTCCGCGGCTCGTTCGTCACCGTCATATCGGCGCCGATACGGGCTTCCCAGAACGAGGACACCGACTGCTTCACCGTCACCGCCGAGGAGCCGTTGGCGTTGGCGTTCGTCGCCCAGTTCAGCCCGTCCTTGGCGGCGGCCTGCGCGCGCTTCTTGGCCGTAATGATGTCGTTGAGCGTGCCGGCGTCGATCGCGAGCTGGCCCCAGTCGAGCTTGTCGATGTCGATACCGCGGAGCACGTCGGGGTCGTTGACGTCGGGGGCCTCCGCCGCCTCGGCGTCCTCGTCGGGCACTGCGGCCGTGGGCGGAATGATCTGCGCCGAAACCGTCAGCACCGATCCCAAAATGAACGCAGCCGCCAGCACCGGCAGCCTGGTCCAGCCAAAACCTGTCGCGAATTCCATAGTCCTGCCCGTCAGCCCAGTTCGCGCTCAGAATGCGGAACCATCATTGCGAAATTGTGGCGGTTCCATCAACCGCGAACCAACGGGCCGCGCGAAAGGCGCGCGCCCGATGACGAGCTTCTCCACGATTGCATCCGGCGGGGCTGGAGGCCAGGACGCATCGCGGGGAGCATCAGCCATCGGTCCCGAACAGCGGGGCCCGTTGGTGTCCCTTTCAGCCGACGCTGGTCATCTTCGGCAGATGAATGGCGCGGCCGAGTGCCTGCTCGACCAAATCAAACGTGTCGATCAGCACGCGCATGCTGGTGAGCTTGCCCGCCCTGAATTGGGCGAACTGCGCGACCCGCAAGCTGATCGGCTTGCTGGAATCGAGCGCGGTCAACGAATAGCGCAGCATCGAGGCCGCGGAATCGACGCCGAGCATGATGCTCTCGCGGTCGAAGCGGCGGACCTGGAAATTGTCGGCGAGCTGGCGGATGACCTCGAGCACGGCGTCCTTGCCCTGGCGTGCGCCGAGGAACGGAAACATGTCGATCGGGCCGTACAGTGCCCATTCGACGTCCTCGTCGATCAGGGCCCCGATGTCCTCGAAATGCCGGTCGTTGATCGCGCGGTGTAACGCACGCGAGAAACGCCAGAGACTGTGCTCTGTCATTTTGGGCAGTCCTGAAGCTGGCTTGCGAAAAACAAAAACCACCCCATGCGCACAGGAAAGATGCCGCGGGGTCGCTCTACTCATTTGTATACGAACAAAATACGCCGTTTCGGCCAAAACGCAATTCACGTTTTCGCAATGCACAATTGATCCTGGTTTGCGGGATTTGCAGTAGACCCCGTAGTTTACCGGTCCGGCCGGTCGGAGAGAGAACTACGCCCCGTCCACCCGATCGCCCACGATCAGCGGGCCGATCTCACGTTCCAGCACCTGCCGCACCAGGTCGAAGGAATCGATGATCTCCCGGATCTGCGCCACCTGGCCGTTGCGGAAAGTGTAGAACACGGCCATGTCGACCTGAATGATGCGGTCGTTGCTGCGCTTCCTGAAGAATACGCGCAGATAGGCCGCGACCGTGTCGCCTTCGGCGACGATCTGCGGCACCTCGTAGCGGATCTCGGCGTATCGCTCCTGCACGGTGCGCCAGAATTCGCCAAGTTCCTTCTTGCCATGGCAGGGACCCATGTGCGGCAGCACGTCGATCGGCGCGTGGGTGAGGAAGTCGACGTCGTCGGTGCAGCACGACAGCGCAGCCTGGATGTCGCTGCCGGCGATGGCATCGAGCAGATGCAGCACGCGCTGCCGATTGAGCTTCTCGACTGTCATTCCGCTCGTCCCTCATTGGCCGTGTGGAGTTTGCGCGCAAAGCTAACGCGCGGCCTCGGACACCGGCAATCCGCAACACCACAGGGATGTTGCAGATGATATGACGCGCAAGCGCAATGCCAGGTTCATGGCTGCAATTAGGGGTTGAGCGACCTGGCGCCTGCACAAGTTCATACCGCGTTCGGCTGCATGGCGCGCGAAGCCTTGTACGAACGCACAACGCAATGAGGCCTCACGCTTATGGAACCGCGACGCGCCCGCGCTCGTTGAAAGGCCGACCCAGCATCCGGAGACATCGATCCATGAAATCCCTCGCAGCCATCGCCGCCGCACTTCTCATGCTGGGAACGACCTCCGCCGCCGATGCCAAGGGCTGCATCAAGGGCGCCGTCGTCGGTGGCGTCGCCGGCCATTATGCCGGCCATCACGGCGTCCTCGGCGCCGCCGCCGGCTGCCTCTACGGCCGCCACCACGCGAAAGAGCAGCAAGAGCAGGAGAGACAGCGGCAACAGCAGAGCCGGGTGAACGGGCAGGGCAAGCTGTAGTCCCGTCATTTAGAGACAGCGACCCCGCCGCCGCATCGGCGGTCCACTCCCTCGCCCTGCTTGCGGGGCGAGGCGGAAAGCACCGTCCGCCGAACCAGCGTGACCCGTCTCACATCACGCCTCGGACATCGCAGCTAACGTCCTCCCCATGTCATCAGGGAGACGTGCCATGGCGGCCCTCGCCACCGTCAGAAAGTCCAGCCTGCACAATGCGCTCGAAGGCCTCGCGCTGACCGCGACGCTGCAGAGCTTCCCGACCTTCGCCGCCGCCGCCTTCCTGCTCAAGCTCGTCGGCAACCACGACCTCGTCGGCGATCCCGGCGTCGCCATCTTCGTCGCCATCGCCTCACTCGCCCATGCGCTGCTTGCGGTGACCTTCGGGCCAAGCTTCCCCGCCTTGTTCAAGACCGTCTACGAACCAAAATTCTTCGAGGCCCATTTGTCGCTAGCCGACAAGATCACCGCATGGGGCACCCAGCCGCTCGCCTGGCTCCAGCTCATGACCACCGTGCTGCTGCTGTCGGTGATGGCCGTGGTGACGGCGAGCGTGGGATGATCGCATCATGCCCTTCATCACCGCGGCGAAATCCGGTCCGCTCAACTGGCTCGAAGGCTTTGCGCTCACCACAATCCTACAGGGCTTCCCGATCTTCGCCGCCGCTTCACTGATGGTGAAGCTGCTAGGAGACTACCGCGGCAGCAGCCACGTGCCCACCGTTGCGTTGGCGTCGGTCTTCTACAGCATCTTCGCCGTCTCGGTCGGCTCGACATTCCCGAGGCCCTTCAAGAACGGCTATGAAGCGCAGTTCTTCGACGCCAGCCTGTTGTTCTCCGAACACCCGCTGGCGCGCAAAGCCCACGACGTCGCTGCAACTCATGGCGTCAGTGCTGCTGCTGTCGCTGCTGGCGACGATCGCGGGGTGAGGGGGCGTTGTCCTCATTCTAGGGCGCCGGCGAGCCTGGAATCCATAAGCACGTGCGGTGCCGGCGGCTCTACGCTCTCTACCTCTTCTTCCACCCACCCCTGTGCCCCGGCGCCCCTCCGCTCGAGCGCGGCGATGGCCCGAACTCCGGCCCCGACTGCTTTGAGTCCGTCGGCTGGATGATGCGGCTCTCGCCGCCGAACGGCTTTGACGGCGGCGCGCGGTCCGCGCGATAGGGCAGGGACTCCGGGCCGTGCATCTCGTCGAGATGCGGCTTGTGCACTTTCGAGCCGCCGCCTCCGCCGCTCGCTTTCAGCGCGGAGCTCACGGTCTTCTTCTTCATGGCGCTGACCGGCAAATTGGCGGCGTCGCCGTATTTCTTCGCTCCCGCATAAGCACCGGCCTTGCCCTGCACCGTGCGCTGCTTGACGGTGGGGTCGTCGACCACGGCGAGCTCGGTGGCGCGCAGGCGCTTGACTTCGTCGCGGAGGCGGGCGGCTTCCTCGAAGTTAAGATCGGCGGCGGCCTCGCGCATCCTTGTTTCCAGATCGCCGAGCACGGCTTCGAAATTGTGGCCGATCGAAATGATGTCGTCGGTCATGTCGTGACCGCCGACCTCGACCAGCACATGGTCGCGCTCGTAGACGCTGTTCATGATGTCGCCGATCGACTTCTTCACGCTCTCCGGCGTGATGCCGTGGGCGGTGTTGTACTCGACCTGTTTTTCGCGGCGCCGGTTGGTTTCCGCGATCGCGCGTTCCATCGACCCCGTCATCTGGTCGGCGTAGAGGATCACCTTGCCGTCGACGTTGCGCGCGGCGCGGCCGATGGTTTGAACCAGCGACGTTTCGCTGCGCAAAAAGCCTTCCTTGTCGGCATCCAAAATCGCGACCAGCGCGCATTCGGGAATGTCGAGGCCTTCGCGCAGCAAATTTATGCCGACCAGCGCGTCGAACGCGCCAAGGCGCAAATCGCGGATGATCTCGATGCGTTCGATGGTGTCGATATCGCTGTGCATGTATCGCACGCGAATGCCCTGCTCGTGCAGATATTCGGTGAGATCCTCCGCCATGCGTTTTGTGAGAACCGTGATCAGCGAGCGATAGCCGGCCAGCGCGGTGGCGCGGACCTCGCCGACGAGGTCGTCGACCTGGGTGCGGGCGGGGCGAATATTAACCGGAGGATCAATAAGTCCGGTCGGGCGGATCACCTGCTCGACGAACACGCCGCCGCTCTCGTTCAACTCCCAGCCGCTCGGTGTCGCCGACACCGCGACCGTCTGCGGCCGCATCATGTCCCACTCCTCGAAGCGCAGCGGGCGGTTGTCCATGCACGACGGCAGGCGGAAGCCATATTCGGCGAGCGTCGCCTTGCGGCGGAAGTCACCGCGGAACATGCCGCCGATCTGCGGCACGGTGACGTGGCTCTCGTCGGCGAACACCAGTGCGTTGTCGGGGACGTATTCGAACAGCGTCGGCGGCGGCTCGCCGGGCAGGCGCCCGGTGAGATAGCGCGAATAGTTCTCGATGCCGGCGCAGCTTCCGGTCGCCTCCATCATCTCGATGTCGAAGGTGGTGCGCTGCTCCAGCCGCTGTGCTTCCAGCAGGCGGCCCTGGTCATGAAGCTGGTCGAGCCGCATCTTCAATTCGGATTTGATCGACTTGATCGCCTGCACCAGCGTCGGGCGTGGCGTCACATAATGCGAATTGGCGTAGATTTTGATGAATTCGAGCTCGTCCTGCTTGTGGCCGGTGAGCGGGTCGAATTCCTCGATGTTCTCGACGGTGTCGCCAAACAGGTTCACGCGCCAGGCACGGTCCTCATAGTGCGCCGGAAAAATGTCGATGACATCGCCGCGCACGCGAAAAGTGCCGCGGGTAAAATCGGCCTGGGTGCGCTTGTATTGGAGGGCGACGAGGTCGGCGATGAGCTGGCGCTGGTCGATGCGCTCGCCCTTCTTCAGCGCAAACGTCATCGCGGTGTAGGTCTCGACCGAGCCGATACCGTAGATGCAGGACACCGACGCGACGATGATGACGTCGTCGCGTTCGAGCAGCGCGCGTGTCGCGGAGTGGCGCATGCGGTCGATCTGCTCGTTGATCGACGAATCTTTCTCGATATAGGTGTCGGTCCGCGGCACATAGGCCTCGGGCTGGTAGTAGTCGTAATAGCTGACGAAATACTCGACCGCGTTGTCGGGGAAGAAGCTCTTGAACTCGCCATAGAGCTGGGCGGCGAGCGTCTTGTTCGGCGCCAGGATGATGGCGGGGCGCTGCGTCTTCTCGATCACCTGCGCCATGGTGTAGGTCTTGCCCGAGCCGGTGACGCCGAGCAGCACCTGGGTGCGGTCGTGGCGCTGGATGCCTTCGACCAGCTCGGCGATCGCGGTCGGCTGGTCGCCGCGCGGCTCATAGTGGGACTTGAGCTCGAAGCGCACGCCGCCTTCGGACTTTTCCGGGCGGGGTGGCCGATGCGGCGTCCACACCTGCGTCGAACCGTCGTCCTTGCGGAACTCCGGCCGGCCATCGCGGATCAGCGCGTCCAGCGCATCCGCCGTCGCCTTGACGCCGAGCGCCTCCATCTTGCTGCGCGGCGGACGCGCCAGCGCTTCGGCATCGTCCTCCTCAGTCGGAAGACCAAGCTGACGGGCCAGTTCCGGATCGAGCGTCGGGATCGTGGCCGCGGTTCCGTAATTGGCTTGCGGTGCCTCGTCTAAACCCGCGTCGCGCGCCCCCGGCGGCTGCGGATTCGGCCGCAGCGGCAACGGCCTGGCATTAGTCCTGGCCGTATCCTGCGGAAACTCTCTCGGGGTCGACGCCCGTGCCCGATGCGCGGCGGCCTCGCCGCCGGAGCGGCGGTCGCGCGAATTGTCCGGCGGCGGCTGGAGCCCGGTACCCGACCCAAGCCCGGCATCGCCGCGATTGATCGCGGGATTGAGCAGCTCGGCCAGCGCCGGCCCGATCGGCTGCACGTCAGGGCGTGACGCCTTGGAATTTGGCGCCTTCGAGTTGGGAGCCTTGGTCTTGGGGGATTTGCCGGATTTATCTGAGGATGCAGGTTTCTTCGCCATGCTCCGAATATGGGGCGAGTCCGCCCCGCAATAAAGAGCGAATGCCCGTCCTGCGTCAGCATGCTGACAGCAAGCCGGAAAGCTTACGCCGCCGGCACCGGCCCCTCGTCCCCGGCTGCCCGGCGCGGTTCGAGGATGTCGAGATGGATCCCGCCGCAATCGGCGCAGCGCATGGTCCAATATTCGCATCCGGCGCGGCCGCTGATCACGCGGAGCACCGTGAGATCGCCGTCGCATTCCGGGCAGGTGCACAACACATTGCGGGCGTAAATCCTCGGCCGCGGCGTGTCTTCGAATTCGATGACTGACATGAAACGGTCCCCCTTTTACCCTGCGCCGTCCCTGGGTTCGCTTGCAGTCCCGCTCGCTTATTCGTCGTCGCTGTCGTCGGCCCGTCGGCGGAAGCGATCGATGTGATGCTTGGCATCGGCAATCGCGGCGTCGGGATCGGGCCAGGCGAAGCCGACTTCCATGGCCGGAAACAGCACCCCGTCGATGGCAACCGGGCTGAAATCGGCGCGCCTGATCCGGGCGTGCCACAGCCCCTTGCCAGCTTCGAAGGATTCGATGTCAAAGCCGTCGTAGATGGTCGTCATTGTAGTCCCCAAAATGTCCCGCTTGAGCGTCTTGTTGAAGGGTCAGGGGACCACGTTTGCGGATTCCGGGATGTGAAGCCGTTCACAAGCGGCGGGCTTTTTTGGCCGCCAGCCTAGTTCCGCGCCGAGCTGCGGCCGGTCCGCCGGACGGGACGCGCGGCAGGTTCCGACGCCGCGCGCATGATCCAGCGGCGGAAGGCGGCAAAGTCGCGCTGCTCGGTCTGAAAGCTGCGGTAGAGCAGGTACCAGCGCATGCCCTTGGGCACCGAGAGGTCGAATGGTGCCACCAGCCGGCCGGCGGCGAGATCGTCGTCGATATAGGGCCGGATGCCCATCGCGATGCCGAGTCCGTCGGCCGCGGCCTGAAGCGCCTGGCCGTAGAACTGGAACTCCGGACCGCGCGCGTTGATCCTTGTAAGGCCTGAGGCCTTCAGCCAGATCGGCCAGTCCTCGGGCGAATGCTCGACGCGGATCAGGCTGGGGCCTTTGAGGTCCGCCGGCCGCTTCAGGCTGGAAGCGAGCCGGGGCACGCAGACCGGCGTGAGGTCGCCGGCAAACAGCGGCTCGGCCACCAGCCCCGGCCAGTCGCCGGTGCCGAGCTTGATGCCGCAGCTCCAGTCCTCGCCGAACGGCACCGACGCGCCGCCGGTGGTGAAGCGCACCTCGATGTCGGGCTCTTCGTTGCGAAACTCCGACAGGCGCGGGATCAGCCAGCGCATCGCAAAGGTATGGCCGACGCCGATGGTGAGCACGCGGACGCCCGAGGGTGCCGTCACCTGGGCGGTGAGGCTTGCGAGCGCATCGAAGATCGGCGTCAGCCCGCTCTGATAGGCGCGGCCTGCCTGCGTGAGGAGCAGCTTGTTGGCCTTGCGCTCGAACAGCGCGACGCCGAGCCGTTCTTCCAGGATGTGCACCATGCGGCTGACCGCGGCGGCCGATACGCTCAGCTCGAGGCCGGCCGCGGCAAAGCTGCCGGCCCGCGCCGCGGCTTCGAATGCCTTGATGCCGTTGAGAAACAGCAAGCGCCGCAAATGACCGACCCTCAGGAAAGCTGATGCCAGGCCAAGATAACTCAGTTTGCGCGCCGGAGGCAAGCGCGGCACGTTCTCCTTCGCTTCTCCCCGCGTGCGGGGAGGTGGCCAACAGGAGATTCTCTCGTGACGCCGATCATGATCGCTGCCCTTGGATTGCTGATGGTCGGCACCGCGTTCCTGTCGGGCCTGTTCGGCATGGCGGGCGGGTTGATCTTGATCGGTGTGCTGCTGGCCTTGATGCCGCTGCCCACCGCGATGGTGCTGCATGCGATAACTCAGATGGCCTCGAACGGCTGGCGCGCGTTTCTCTGGCGCGCGCATATCCGCTGGCGGCCGGTCGCGAACTATATGGTCGGCGCGGCTGTCGCGCTCGCAGCGTGGTCGATCACCCGCTATGTGCCGGATAAGCCGGTCGCGCTGCTGCTGCTCGGCACCACCCCGTTCATGGCGCGGCTGCTGCCCGCCAACATCACGCCGGATCCCGACCGTCTCTGGCAAGGCACCGTCTACGGCACGATCTGCATGGGCCTGATGCTGATGACCGGCGTATCGGGGCCGCTGCTCGACACCTTCTTCCTCGGCGGCGATTTCGGCCGGTGCGAGAAGGTGGCGACCAAAGCGATGTGCCAGCTCGTCAGCCATTTCACCAAGCTGATCTATTTCGGCGGAGTCATCGACCAGGCCGCGACGCTCGATCCGGTGCTCGCCGGGGTCGCGATCTTGGCATCGATGCTCGGCACCACGCTGGCACGCCGCCTCCTCGAAGCCATGACCGACCAGCAATTCGTGGCCTGGTCGTACAAGCTGATCACCACCATCGCCTGCTACTACATCGCCTATGGCGGCTGGCTCCTGCTTCGTACGCCGGTGCTGGCGGCCTTCGACAAGGGAGGTTTGCAATGAGCGAGACCGCCGATCCGCTGGTGCTGGACTTCGTCGAATGGGTCGCGCGCGAGCCGCGCGCCTATGCCGAGGTCATTGCGACCTGGAAGACCTCGTGCCCGCGCCTCACAATATGGGAAGACGCCGCCGACCGCGGCTACGTCGCGCGCGAAACGCGACCAGGAATAGGACTGATCATCGCGGTGACGGAAGGTGGCGAGAGGTTGCTGCGCACGAACGGGCGTTAGCTCTCGCCACATCCGTCATTGCGAGCGCAAGCGAAGCAATCCAGAATAGGAGACCCTCACCCTGAGGAGCGCGCACCTTGCGCGCGTCTCGAAGGGCGAGGCCGAGATCGGCCTTCATCCTTCGAGACGCGCGTTCGCGCTCCTCAGGATGAGGGGCTGGCAGCTAAGGGCCCTTTCCATGTCACTCAAACTCTACGAACTCGTCGGCGCGGACGCCTCGCGACCGTTCAGCCCTTTCTGCTGGCGCACGCGGATGGCGCTGGCACACAAGGGGTTGGCGGCGGAATCGCTGCCCTGGCGCTTCACGGAGAAGAGCGCGATTGCGCCGCACGGCTCGGAGAAGGTTCCGGTGCTGCTGCATCATGACGAGCCGGTGGTCGATTCCTGGGCGATCGCGAACTACCTCGAAGACCAGTTTCCGGATAGCCCGTCGCTGTTCGGTGGCGAGGGCGGCCGTGCCATGGCGCGCATGCTCAATGCCTGGGGCGACATCGCCATCGTCGGCGGCATCTTTCCGCTGATCGTCGCCGACATCCCGAAGAATCTGGCCGAGGTCGACGCTGCCTATTTCCGCCAGTCGCGCGAGGCGCGTTTCGGCGGCAAGAGTCTGGAAGAGGTGATGTCGGGCCGCGATGCCGGCGTGGTCGCGTTCCGCAGATCGCTCGAGGTGATGCGTCAGACCCTGAAGAAGCAGCCCTTCATCGGCGGCGCCGCGCCGAACTATGCCGACTACATCGTGTTCGGCGGTTTTCAGTGGGCGCGCGTGACGAGCCCGTTCAAGCTGATCGAGGCGGATGACCCGGTTTACGCCTGGCGCGAAAAGCTGCTCGACGCATTCGACGGCATGGCACGAAAATCGCCGGGGCATCCAGTCTAAGCTTCGTAGCCCGGATTACGCTTGCGCACCATCCGGGCTTCGCGCCGCCGCAGCCTTGCGCAGGCACGCCCGGCACAGACAATCCTCGCCCTTGACCGGCATCGGCAACCGCGCCGTTTCCTCCGCGCACCAGCAGGTGCCGGAGAGGTCGCAACCGAACTCGGTGCCGCAGCGGGAGCAGGCGAGGCGGCGCGGTTCCTGCACTGGAATGTCTTGCGGATTTGTCATGATTTGCGCAAAAGCTGGGCCGTCATTTTCATGCCGGGTTCATCTCCGGCTGCGGTATATTAGGCCTCGCGCCCGGGCTCGGAAAGCGGTTAGCAACGCGCGAAGGACACATCGATGGCCCGCGATTCGCAAGCCGCCCTGGTTGCGCTCAACCGTTTCGGCTTCGGCGCCCGCGGCGGCGCGTCCGGCGACCTCATCAACGCGGCCTCGGATCCGCGCGGGTTCGTCAAGGCGGAACTGAGCCGCCCCAATGGCATACTGCTGGAGGCGCCAGGGCTGCAATCCACGCCGCAGCTCGGACAGGCCGTGTTCGCCTATCAGGACCAAGTCAAGCAGGCGCGCGAGGCCGCCGCCAAAGCCGGCGCGCCGACTGAGGCGCCGGCCGATCAGAAGCCTGGATTGCGTCGCAATCTCTCGCTGAATGCAGTCGCGACCGAGATTGCCGGCCAGATGGCGGAAGCCAAGCCGGCTGACAACAAGCCTGCCGACAATATGGCGAAGCCAGACGCCATGCAGCCTAACGCGGCGACACCGCCTGTCGCAAAGCCCGCTCCGCAGCCGCTCAACGTCATCCAAAAGACCTTTCGCGCCGAGGCGCTGGCGCGGTTGCAGCGCGCGACGCTGGTCGAGTGCGGCTTCACCGAGCGGCTGGTGGTGTTCTGGTCCAACCATTTCTGCATCTCCGCGAGCAAGGGTGAGCTGGCGCGGATTTGGGCCGGCGCGTTCGAGCGCGAGGCGATCAGGCCGAACGTGCTCGGGCGCTTCGCCGACATGCTCAAGTCCGTCGAGCAGCATCCGGCGATGCTGTTCTTCCTCGACAACCAGCAATCGCTCGGGCCGGACTCGCGCGCGGGCCAGAACCGCAAGCGCGGGCTGAACGAGAATCTCGCGCGCGAGATCATGGAGCTGCATACGCTCGGCGTCGGCGGCGGCTACACCCAGCAAGACGTCACCTCGCTCGCGCGCATCATCACCGGCTGGACCTTTGCCGGCCGACAGGGGCAGTTAGGGGTGCCCGGCTCGTTCGTGTTCAACACCAATGCGCACCAGCCCGGGCCGCAAATGCTGCTCGGCAAGACCTATGAGCCGACGGGCCTTGCGCAGGGCGAGGCCGCGCTTGCCGAAATTGCGCGCCATCCCTCGACAGCGAATTTCATCGCCGCCAAATTCGTGCGCCATTTCGTCGCCGACGATCCGCCGCCTGCGTTGGTGGCGCGATTGCGCGATGTTTTCATCAAGACTGACGGCGATCTCAAGGCGATGTCGACGGCGTTGGTCGATTCCGACGACGCGTGGAAAACACCGCTGACCAAGATGCGCAGCCCGTACGATTTCGTGATCGCGAGCGGCCGGTTGCTCGCGCGCGTGCCGGAGGATCCCGGTAGCTATCTCAACAATCTCAATCTGCTGGGACAGCCGCTGTGGTCGCCGGCTGGGCCGAATGGTTTTGCCGATACCAGCGCCGCCTGGGCTGCGCCCGAAGGCATCAAGCTTCGGCTCGACATCGCCGCGCAAATGGGTGCGCGGCTCGGCAACAATATTGACCCGATCGACCTGCTGGAATTCGCGGCGGCAGATGCTGCCTCCATCGAAACGCGGCGCACCATCGAGCGCGCGGAGTCGCGGCAGCAAGCATTGGCGCTGCTGTTGATGTCGCCCGAAATGCAGAGGAGATGACGATGATCGACTGCGTCGAGAACCGGCTCATCATCTCGCGTCGCACCCTCCTGCTCGGCGGTGCGTCCTTCGCGGCCTGGGCCTATTTGCCGAAATTCGCGCGCGCGGCCGATGGCCGCGACCCCCGGCTGATCGTGGTGATCCTGCGCGGCGCGCTTGACGGCCTCTCGACCGTCGCGCCGGTTGGCGACCCCGACTATGCCGGCCTGCACGGATCGATCGCGCTTACCGCTGACGGTACGCATCCCGCGATCATGCTCGATACTTTCTTTGCGCTGCATCCGGCGATGCCTGAGTTCGCGCGGATGTATCGCGACATGCACGCCGCGGTGATCCACGCGGTGGCGACGCCTTATCGCGACCGTTCGCATTTCGACGGCCAGGACGTGCTCGAAAGCGGCTACGCCGGCCCGGGGCGCGTGCAATCCGGCTGGCTCAACCGCGCGCTGGAAGCGCTGCCGCGCGGCGAGCGTGTGTCGAGCGGACTTGCGGTCGGCCCGACCACGCCGCTGGTGCTGCGCGGCAATGCGCCGACCGTCGGCTGGGTGCCGGTGGCGCTGCCGCAAGCCGATGACGATACCGCGATGCGTCTGGTCGATCTCTACCGTCACCGCGATCCGGGGCTGGCATCGGCCTTGTCGCAGGGCCTTCAACTCGAGAAGGCTGCGAGCGGCGACGACATGAAGCGGAAGCCCGGCAACGCGGCCGCGCAGATGCGGCAGGTCGCGCGCGGCGCCGCAAAACTGATGGCGGCCGACGACGGTCCGCGCATCGCCGCGCTCGCCTTCGACGGCTGGGACACGCACGCCAATGAGGGCGGGCCAGTGGGGCGCCTCGCGGTCCTGCTCGGCGGGCTCGACGGCGCGCTCGCCGAATTCGAAAGCGGCCTCGGCGAACGCTGGCGCGACACCGTCGTCGTGGTCGCGACCGAATTCGGCCGCACCGCGCGCAACAACGGCACCGACGGGACCGACCACGGCACGGGAACGATCGCGCTGCTCGCCGGCGGCGCGGTGAAGGGCGGCCGCGTCATCTCCGACTGGCCCGGCCTCAAGCTCCCCAACCTTTACGAGGGCCGCGACCTCAAGCCCACTACCGATCTGCGCTCCGTGATCAAGGGCGTGCTGCAGGGACAGTTCGGCCTGTCGGATCGCGTGCTGGCCGAGACGGTGTTCCCGGACAGCGCAGGCGCACGACCGATGAAAGGGCTGGTTGCCTAAACTGTCATTCCGGGTTCGCGCCTTGCGGCGCGTCCCGGAATGGCGACATGATCAGCCGAACATCAGGAGACCATCACCCATGTACATCGCCATGAACCGCTTCCGCGTCACCAAAGGCTCCGAAACCGCTTTCGAGCAGGTCTGGCTTTCGCGCGATACCCATCTGGACAAGGTGCCGGGCTTTGTCGAGTTTCATCTGCTGCGCGGTCCCGAGCTCGAGGACCACACCCTGTACGCCTCGCACACGCTCTGGGCCAACCACGCCGCGTTCGAGGCCTGGACCCAGTCGGAGGCGTTTCGTGCCGCGCATCAGCGCGCCGGCGACAACAAGCCGCTGTATCTCGGCCATCCCCAGTTCGAAGGCTTTGAGGTGATGCAGACTGTGGGACGCGGCGCGAAGTAGCACGCCGCCGCAGAGTTCAGCCCAGCGCGATCTTGTCGATCTCGGCAAGATCATCCGCACCGAGCTTCCACGCGATCGCCCTCACGTTCTCCTCGACCTGCTCGACGCGGGTCGCGCCGGCGATCACGCTCGACACTTGCGGGCGTGCGGCGAGCCAGGAGAAGGCGAGCTCGAGCATGCTGTGGCCGCGTACCTTCGCGAAGGCCGTGAGCTTCTCGACGATGTCCTCGTTGCGCGGCGTGACGTAGCGGTCGCGCAGCCGCGGCACCTTGCCGAAGCGGGAGTCATCAGGCGCGGTCTCCCCCTTTCTGTATTTGCCGGTCAGAAGTCCGCTTGCGAGCGGGAAGAACGGCAACAGACCGAGCTTGTATTCCTGCGCGGCCGGCAGCAGATCCTTCTCGATGTCGCGCACGACGAGGGAGTATTCGTCCTGGCAGGAGATGAAGCGGCTGACATTCATCGCGCGTGCGACGTACTCCGCCTCAGCGACCCGCCAGGCCGGAAAGTTCGAATTGCCGATGTAGCGTACCTTGCCTTGACGGACGAGATCGTCGAGGGCGCGCAAGCTCTCCTCGATCGGCGTCAGTGGGTCAAAATCGTGCTGCTGGTAGAGATCGATATAATCGGTCTTCAGCCGCTTCAGGCTCGCGTCCACGGCGTCCATGATGTAGCGGCGCGAGGCGCCCTGCTTGGTTCCGTCTTCCGCCATCGGCTTGGAATATTTCGTCGCCAGCACGATGTCCTTGCGGCGATCGCCCAGCACGGCGCCGAGTACATTTTCCGAACCACCCATGTTCGAATAGACGTCCGCGGTGTCGAACAGCGTGATGCCGAGATCGAGCGCGCGATGGATCACCTTGCGCGAGGTCTCCAGGTCGGTGCGTTGGCCGAAATTGTTGCAGCCGAGCCCAACCGCAGACACGCGCAGGCCGGAGGCGCCGAGATTGCGAATTTCCATGGGAGATCCCTGTCAGATGAGCAGCGGCGCATTGTGACCGCCGTACGCCGCAGCAGCAAGCCGCCAGCCGCGTTGCTGCCATACCGACAACGGATTGCCGACAAGGAACTACCGACAAGGAACTGCCGACAAGCAACTGCCGACAAAAAATGCGGCCCCTGTCAGACGCGGCGACTGACGGGGACCGCTTGGAGCGCTTGATCGGTGACGGGGGGCCTGATCAGACGCAGGTGCAACCTAGTCCCGCCATGTTACGCGCGGGTGACAGGCAAAGTTATCCACAGGGCTCGCGATCACGAGAATCAGAAGATCTTGCGATAGACGATGAAGCCGGAGCGCTCGGCGACCTTATCGTACAGGCGCTGCGCCGTGACGTTGGTTTCGTGCGTCTGCCAGTAGACGCGCGGGGCTCCCGCGAGTTTCGCGCGCTCGTAGACGCCGTGGATCAGCGCCGAGCCGACACCTTTGCCGCGAGCAGCCTCAGTCGTGAACAGGTCCTGCAAATAGCAGGACGGCTCGATCGCGGTGGTGCTGCGGTGAAAGAGATAATTCGTCATCCCGAGCAGGCGGCCGTCGCTCTCGGCGACCAATCCGTGCACCGGCTCATAGGCATCGAAAAAGCGCTGCCACGTCACGCGCGTGATTTCGGGGGCGAGCGCAGTCGGGCCCGAGCGGCCGTAGAAGGCGTTGTAGCCGTCCCACAACGGCAGCCATTGTTCGTAGTCCTGCCTCGTGACGGAGCGAATGGTGAGCGACATATGAAATTCCCGCGATCGATGAGCGTCCTTCATACTTGATGATGGACGTGCTGATCAATCGCGCACTACTCCGCGACGCGCAGATAGCGGATCAGCTTGCGGCCCGCGGGATCGCGCAGCGAGCGGTAGTAGTCGGCGCGGGACGGCGCATCGGTATGCCGCACGAGGTCGGTCACGGGCGTGTAGCTCAACATGCGCCCGCCATCGGGCAGCGCGGCGCACACGAAGCGCAACACCTCGCCATTGCGCAAGGCGATGTTGATCGGCGTGGCATCGCCGATCCGCACCATCTCCATGCGCTGGGCGATGAAGGTGCCGAGCTCGTCCTCGGGCAATTCGAACGCGCCGGTGTCGCGGCCGTGATACATCAGCGCGATGAATGGCGGCTTGCCGTCGGCGATGTCGTCCGGTACCGCAAAATAATCGCGGAACGCGCGGTTGATGAACTCGGCGCGCGTCTCGGCATCGAGCAGCACGATGCCGATATCGGCCTGGTCGAGCGCGGCCGACAGCCGCGCGGCGGTGGCGTGGCTCTGACGCTCGGCGGCAAAAATGCCGAGCAGCCGCCCGCGCATCAGGCCGGTGATGCCCGCGGTGCCCGCGGCCGTCATTGTCAGGAGGCCGAGCTGAACCAGATCCGCCGTGGTAAGGCCGGAAATGCCGTGCTGGCTGAGCAACAGCAGCGCCGCGCCGATGACGGCGACGGCTGCGCTGGCGACGGCGGGCGCGAGGCCCGAGAGCGCGCCGGCAAGCGCCACGATGCAGACCAGCAGCGGCGCAGGCGAGGGAGTGGGGACAAAACGATCGAAAAGCATCGTCAGCAGCGCAGTCGCTGCCGTCAGCGCCGGACCGAAGATCACACGCCATCCGAACCGCATGGGGCTGTCTCGCTCCTCCCTGAACGAGGTAAGGCGGCAACACTGACTGATCGTTGCGCCAATGCGATGCGGTTTCGCGCGGCGCGCTTAACGCGGACTTGCGTCCAAGCGCAAAGCTTTCGGATGATTTTAGACCAAGTGCGCGTGCTTGACGCGTTGTTGCAGCGCGGGCGCGTTCAGGGTCGACGTCCCCGGGCCCTTGCGCGTGCCGACCAATATCAGCAGCGATGCCGCGACGAGGATGGCCGCAGTCAGGGTGATCGCAACGACTACCACAGGTGATTTCATCGACGTCCTGTCGCGATGCCGGTCGGCGCGGGGCACGCGGCGCCTTGAAGGCGAGTCCAGGATGAAACGGGAATCAGACCGGCAGGCCCATCGCCATGGTCGCCTTGGTCGACAGCACTGTCAGGGTGACGATCAGGCACAGCGAGAGCGCGGCAACGGCAAGCGAGGCCGCGACCGCGTTGGTCAGCCGGGAAGACGAAACGGTAGCGGGTTGGCCTTGAAAGCCCGCCGCGCCGGACGCCCGTATCATGGTCTAAATCCTTCAACGCGCGAGCGAATCACCCACGACATCGAACAATTTCACCGTGGCAACCGGCAATATTGCGGCGGCCGGCACGCCGAAAATGGCGAGATTGCGGCAAGGAAGACCCTTGTGCCCGCTATTCGCCAGAGCGCGATCGCTCCGTCAAGCGCCCGCGGCGATGCTGGCGGGGTCCTCGATGTCGGCCGGCCGCCACTCCATTGCGACGAAGCCGGGGGCCGCTTCCACGCGCTCCAGCCAGTCCCGGATCGCCGGGAAGGTCGAGAGGTCGAAGTCGCAGCGGTCGGCAAGGTGGGTATAACCGTACAGCGCGATGTCGGCGACCGTGAGCTGGCGGGCGGCGAAATAGGCGTTGGTCTTGAGGTGGTTTTCCATCACCTGGAGGGCGCCATAGCCGCGCTCCATCCAGTCCTCCAGCGAATGGGTCTGCAGGTCGCGGCCGCCCCTCACCAGCGACAGCCAGAAATAGGCCGCGCCGATGTTCGGCTCCAACGCGTGCTGCTCAAAGAACATCCACTGCAGCGCTTCGGCACGATCGATGCGGTTCTCCGGCGCGAGCGGAGTGCCGACGGCGACATACCAGAGGATGGCGTTGGACTCGGCGAGATAGCGATCGTCGCCGACCTCGAGCAGCGGCACCTGACCGGACGGGTTCTTGGCCAGGAAGTCCGGGGTGCGGCTCTCGCCGCGCAGAATGTCCACCTCGACCGCTTCGTAAGGCAAGTTCAACAGCGCCAGCGCAAGGCGGACCTTGTAGCTGTTGCCCGAGCGTTGCATCGAATAGAGCTTGTACATTCTGAGGATGATTCCGGAAGACGGGAAGGCGCGGCGCTTGTTGCCCTGCAACGCGGCTAAACAATGATGCCGATGCGAATCCGCTGCAAGGGCCCGCCAATAGAAAAACTCGAAAACCCTACCGCATTGCAACGCGGCGGAAGATCATTTCCGTGCGACCATGCAATTCAGTTCACGCTTGCGTCAATTCGTGTGCGCATCGTTACGCACGAGGCGTGCGCTGAAGCCTTCACCTTGTTATGGCCGGGCATAGCCGCCCGAAAGACGGCGTCGCTTCCGGCCTATGTCCCGGCCATCCACGATCTCACTGCATCACCAAAGAACGTCGATGCCCGGGACAGCCCGGGCAAGACGACCTGCTGTCGCCAACACGCAAAATTGCTCCGAGGACAAGCCTTGTCGGATATGTGGGATTTGCCTGGCAAAGTTGCGGAAAATTGCGAAGAATCCAGTCTCGAAACGCTCCAGACCCGTAAACTTTTGCGAGATCGGACCGAAGTTTCTTGCGGTGCAACGGCACTCGTTTTAGGGTGGTTCATTCCCACAATCGGAGTCGTGAGGCCAAAGGGTTCACGACGCTTGTCAGGAGATGACGATGCCCTTCCTTGCCGCTGCGCTCGACCGTGTGAAGCCGTCCGCCACCATCGCGGTCACGGATAAAGCACGTGCGCTGAAAGCGGCCGGCCGCAACGTCATCGGCCTCGGCGCCGGCGAGCCCGACTTCGACACGCCCGCCAACATCAAGCTGGCGGCGATCCGCGCCATCGAAGCCGGCAAGACCAAGTACACTGCGGTCGACGGCATTCCCGAGTTGAAGGAAGCCATCATCGCCAAGTTTCAGCGCGAGAACGGCGTCGTCTACAAGGCAAACCAGATCATCGTCGGCACCGGCGGCAAGCAGGTGCTCTACAACGCGCTGATGGCAACCATCAATCCGGGCGACGAGGTGATCATCCCCGCGCCGTACTGGGTCAGCTATCCCGAGATGGTGGCGCTCGCCGGCGGCGAGCCGGTGCCGGTGGTCTGCACCGCCGCGACTGGCTTCAAGCTCCAGGCCGATGCGCTCGAGCGCGCGATCACGCCAAAGACCAAATGGGTGATCCTGTGCTCGCCGTCGAACCCGACGGGAGCTGCCTACACGAGGACCGAGCTGAAGGCGCTCACCGACGTGCTGGTCAAGCATCCGCATGTTTGGGTCATGACCGACGACATGTACGAGCACCTCGTCTATGACGACTTCCAGTTCACCACGGTCGCGCAGGTCGAGCCGAAACTCTACGACCGCACGCTGACCGTGAACGGCGTGTCGAAGGCCTATTGCATGACCGGCTGGCGCATCGGCTATGCCGGTGGTCCGGCGCAGCTCATCAAGGCGATGTCGACGATCCAGTCGCAGTCGACGTCGAACCCGTCGTCGATCGCGCAATGGGCCGCGGTTGAGGCGCTGAACGGTCCGCAGGACTTCATCCCCGCCAACAACAAGGTGTTCAAGGAGCGCCGCGACCTCGTCGTCTCCATGCTCAACCAGGCCAAGGGCATCGAGTGCCCGCGTCCCGAAGGCGCCTTCTACGTCTATCCGTCCTGCGCCGGCACGATCGGCAAGACCGCGCCGTCGGGCAAGGTGATCGACAACGACGAGACATTCGTGACCGAGCTGCTCGAGACCGAAGGCGTTGCCGTCGTGCAGGGTTCGGCGTTCGGGCTTGGACCTGCGTTCCGCATCTCTTACGCGACCAAGACCTCGGACCTCGAAGACGCCTGCAATCGCATCCAGCGCTTCTGCGGCAATCTGCGCTAAGCCTGTCACGACGAAACGAACTGGAATGAAAAGGCCCGCTTCGCGCGGGCCTTTTTTATTCCTGCACGCAATCTGGCACCGCAGGGAATGTTGTGCCATAGACCATTGCGTCACGGGTAGGCGTGCATCTCTGCTCGCATCACGTTCATCGCCGGAGATATTTCATGCGCCGTTCACTCCTTCTCGCCGGGATCGCCGCCGCCAGCCTCGTTGCCTCGGTCGTGGTCGCCGACGCGCAGCAGCGGATGGTGCGGGTCGGCGTGCTCGAATGCCGCGGCGGCGCCAGCGTCGGCTTCATCGTGGGATCGGTGACCAATCTCGGCTGCGTCCTGCGCGCCGAGGGCTTGCCGGAGGATCGCTACGTCGCGACCATCCGCAAAGTCGGCCTCGATATCGGCATCACCCAGGAGACCGCGCTGGCCTGGGGCGTGTTCGCGCCGGTCGACCGGCTCGGACCGGGCGACCTCTCGGGCACCTATGCGGGCGCGCAGGGCAGTGCCTCGGTCGGCATCGGTCTCGGCGGCAACGTGCTGGTCGGCGGCTCCAACAATTCGATCGCGCTCCAGCCGCTCAGCGTGCAGGGCCAGGTCGGCCTCAACGTCGCGGCCGGGCTTGAGAGCCTGGAACTTCGCCCCGGCCGTTAAGAGCTGGCCGTCAATAACCTGATCTCACTGACGACGCACCGCAGCGATTTTTGATGCTTGCCAAATCTCGGGGACGGGCAGAGCATCTGCGCTTGCCGACCCAATCATGGGCCGAGCTCCACACCAAGGAGGCGGCGAATGGGACAAGACGTCAGAAGTCCCCGAGGTCCACGGTGCATAGCGCTGGTGGGCCCTTTCCAAAGCGGTAAAACCACACTCCTCGAAGCAATCCTGGCGCGAACGGGCGCGATCCCGCGCGCCGGCAGCGTCGATGCCGGAACCTCCGTCGGCGACGCCAGTGCCGAAGCCCGTCATCATAAGATGACCGTCGGGCTCACTGCCGCCACCACGAATTTTATGGGCGACAGCTACACCTTCCTCGATTGTCCCGGTTCCGTCGAGTTCGCCCACGACATGCGCGCCGCGCTGCCCGCGATCGACGCCGCAATCGTGGTCTGCGAAGCCGACGAGAAGAAGCTGCCGCAGCTTCAGATCATCCTGCGCGAGCTGGAGGAGCTGAAGATCCCGCGTTTCCTGTTCCTCAACAAGATCGACCGCGCCAACAATCGCATCCGCGAGACGCTCGAGATGCTCCAGCCCGCCTCGCGCGTGCCGCTGGTGCTGCGCCAGATCCCGATCTGGAACAACGAGCTGATCGAGGGCTTCGTCGATCTCGCGCTGGAACGCGCGTTCGTCTACCGCGAGCACAAGGCCTCCGAAGTGGTCGCGCTCGAAGGCGGCGATCTCGATCGCGAGAAGGAAGCCCGCTTCTCGATGCTGGAGAAGCTCGCAGATCATGACGATGCGCTGATGGAGCAGCTGCTCGAGGACATCCAGCCGCCGCGCGATGCGGTGTTCGACGATCTCGCCCGCGAATTGCGTGAGGGGCAGATATGTCCGGTGCTGATAGGCGCCGCCGCACGCGAAAACGGCGTGCTGCGCCTGATGAAAGCGCTGCGCCATGAGGCGCCCGGTGTCGCGGAGACCGCAAAACGTCTCGGCGTTCCCGAGACCAGGGATGCGCTCGGCTTCGTGTTCAAGACGCTGCATTCGCAGCACGGCGGCAAGCTGTCGCTGACGCGGCTGCTCGCCGGCCATCTCGACGACGGTGCCACGCTGCAATCCTCCTCCGGCGGAGCCAGCCGCATCTCCGGGATCCTCGCCGTCACCGGCGCCTACGACACCAAGCGTGGCGCGGCGGAAGCCGGCGACACGGTGGCGCTCGCCAAGCTCGATCCCATAAGCACCGGCGACACGGTCTCGAACGGCAAGACCCAGCCGGCTGCGCTCGCAGCCAGCGAGCCGACGCCGCCGGTGCTCGCGATCTCGGTTGCGGCCACCGACCGCAAGGACGACGTCAAGCTCGGCCAGGCGCTGACGCGGCTGCACGAGGAGGATCCTTCGCTCGTCTTCGTGATGAACGCCCAGACCCACGACACCGTGCTGTGGGGACAGGGCGAGATGCACCTGCGCGTCGCGAGCGAGCGGCTGCGCGACCGCTTTGGCGTCAAAGTTGCCTCGCATCCTCCCGCGATCGGCTATCAGGAGACCATCCGCAAGCCGATCGTCCAGCGCGGCCGCCACAAGAAGCAGTCCGGCGGCCACGGCCAGTTCGGCGATGTCGTGCTCGACATCAAGCCGCTGCCGCGCGGCGACGGCTTCAAGTTCGCCGAGAAGGTGGTCGGCGGCGCGGTGCCGCGCAACTACATCGGCGCGGTGGAAGAGGGCGTCGTCGACGGGCTCACACGCGGTCCGCTCGGTTTCCCGGTCACCGATTTGCAGGTGACGCTGACCGACGGCTCCTATCACAGCGTCGATTCCTCCGACCTCGCCTTCCGCACGGCGGCGCGGGTCGGGCTGAATGAAGGCCTTCCGTTATGCCAGTCGGTGCTGCTGGAGCCGATCCACGTGGTCGAGATCGTCTGTCCGACCGATGCCACCGCCAAGATCAACGCGATCCTGTCGGCGCGGCGCGGCCAGATCCTCGGCTTCGACACCCGCGACGGCTGGAGCGGATGGGACTGCGTCCGCGCCATGATGCCGGAAGCCGAGATCGGCGAGTTGATCGTCGAGCTGCGCTCGGCCACGGCAGGCGCCGGCAGCTTCACCCGTCAGTTCGACCACATGGCCGAAGTGACCGGCCGCGCCGCCGACCAGATCATCGCCGCGCATCAGCACGCGGCGTGAGCCGCCTCTCGCAGTAACAGACGCACGCTCTCGCCCTCTTCCCGTTGTTACGGGGAGAGGGAGACGCACAGCCCGTGGCGGCAAGCGCCCTCTTGCGCTCGGCCCGGATTGATGTATTTTACATCATTGTGCATGCTCCAGACATCACTTATAATCTCTCATACGTGAGGCCAAGGTGATCACGTCGTTCCAGATGCGGGCAGCGCGCGCGCTGCTCGGCATTGACCAGAGGGCCTTGGCGGAGCTCGCAGGCGTTTCGCTGCCGACCATTCAGCGGATGGAGGCGAGCACCGGCAACGTTCGCGGCGTGGTCGAGACCTTGATGAAGGTGGTCGAAGCCTTTGATCGGGCCGGCGTCGAGCTGATCGGCGAACAGGCGCGCAGCGAAGGCGGCGGACGTGGCGTTCGGCTGAAACAGCCGGGGCCGCCGCGTCGGGTTGGAGCGTGATCCCGCAATGATCATGCTCGGGAGCAGACTTAACTAACGCACCGTCGCGCCCCGATACGCGGCCGCACGATGCATCGGAGCGGTGTGGGCAGGGCATGAGCATCACAGGCGAACACGCAGGCAAGCTGCACCAGCTTCGTCGGCCGACCTTTACCGAACTCTATCTGCCGAAGCTCGTCACCGTGTGGCGCGAGGGCTATGGCTTGTCGGATTTCCGCGCCGATGTGTTCGCGGGCCTCACGGTCGCAATCGTCGCGCTGCCGCTGTCGATGGCGATCGCGATCGCTTCGGGCGTGACGCCGGATCGCGGACTCTACACCGCTGTTGTCGGCGGCTTCATTGCGTCACTGCTCGGCGGCAGCCGGTTCCAGATCGGCGGCCCGGCCGGCGCCTTCATTGTGCTGGTTGCGGCGACCGCCGACCGTCACGGCGTTGACGGCGTGGTCCTCGCCACGCTGATGGCGGGCCTGTTCCTGATCGCCGCGGGCTTCCTGCGGATCGGCACCTATATCAAGTTCATTCCGTATCCGGTGACGGTCGGCTTCACGGCCGGCATCGCCGTCATCATCTTCGCGAGCCAGCTGCGCGATCTCGGCGGGATCACGCTGGTCGCGAAAGAGCCGAGCGAATTCGTCCCAAAACTCGTCGCGCTCGCCGGGGGGCTGCACACCGTCAATCCGTCGGCCGTCGCGGTCGCGATCGTCAGCATTGCCATCATCGCCGGCCTGCGACGCTGGCGGCCGTCCTGGCCGGGCATCCTGATCGCGGTCGTGCTCGCGGCGGCCGCATGTGCCGTGCTGTCGCTGCCGGTCGAGACCGTCGGATCGCGCTTCGGCGGCATTCCGCGCGAACTGCCCGCGCCGGCCTTGCCTGCGTTCTCGCTCGCGAAGGCGACCGCCGTGCTGCCGGATGCGATCGCCTTCGCGCTGCTCGCCGCCATCGAATCGCTGCTGTCGGCGGTGGTGGCCGACGGCATGACCGGACGCCGTCACCGCTCCAATTGCGAGCTGGTGGCGCAAGGCGCCGCCAATGTCGGCGCGGCGCTGTTCGGCGGCATCTGCGTCACCGGGCTGATCGCGCGCACCGCGACCAACATCCGCGCCGGCGCGCGGGGGCCGCTCGCGGGCATGCTGCATTCGATCTTCCTGCTGCTGTTCATGCTGATCGCGGCGCCGCTCGCGAGCTACATCCCGCTGGCCGCGCTCGCCGCCGTGCTCGTCGTGGTGGCCTGGACCATGGCAGAGAAGCACGAATTCGCGACGCTCCTGCGCTCGTCGTGGGGCGATGCCGTCGTGCTGCTCGCAACTTTCCTGCTCACCATCTTCCGCGATCTGACCGAAGGCATTTTGGTCGGCTTCGCGCTTGGCGCGGTGCTGTTCATCCATCGCATGGCGGAAATGACGGGCATCGAGGAACGTTCGCCGCTGGTGGCCGCCGATCGTCCCGATGACGGCAATGGCGAGCGCGTGCCTTACGACCCCGCGCTCGCGGTCGATCGCGACGTGCTGGTCTATCGCATCACCGGCGCGTTCTTCTTCGGCGCCGCCTCGGCGATCGGCAGCGTGCTCGACGGCATTGCCGACAAGCGCAAGGGCTTCGTGGTCGACTTCGCCGCAGTGCCGTTCCTGGATTCGACGGCGGCCAACGTGCTGGGACGCGTCGCCGCAAAAGCCCACCGGCAGGGCATCCGGCTGTTCATCACCGGGGCATCGCCTGCGGTTCGCCGCGCGCTGCTCACCCATGGCGTCACGCCGCCGCGAGCGCGTTATCGCGAGACCATCGCGCGTGCCGTCGCCGACATCAAGGGCCGCACGGCCCAGCTCGCGGGCGATGACGCGGGCACGGCCTAGCGCCGCGGCCTTCCCGGGGCGTCCGCGCGCTTGACAGGGCCCGCGGGACGCGAAATGGATCGCCTCCGACGCTCCCCAGGGAAGGATGACCGTGACCAAGGCTCCCGCAGCCTGTCTGATCGGATGGCCGGCCGCGCATTCGCGCTCGCCGCTGATCCACCATTACTGGCTGCGCACGCTCGGGATCGAGGGCGGCTATCTCATCGAGGCGGTTCCACCCGATAATTTGCGCGACTTCGTGCTGCGGCTGTCACTGCGCGGCTTCGCGGGCGCTAACGTCACCATCCCGCACAAGGAGAGCGTGCTTGAGCTCTCGAAGCCTGATGCCCGCGCGCAGGCGGTCGGAGCGGCCAACACGCTGTGGTTTGCGGACGGCGAGCTGCGCTCGACCAACACCGACGTCGAGGGTTTCATCGGCAATCTCGACGCCAGCGCGCCCGGATGGGACGCAGCCGGCGAGGCGCTGGTGCTGGGCGCCGGCGGCTCCTCGCGTGCGATCGTGTTCGGGCTGCTCGAACGCGGCTTCAAGCGCATCCATCTCGCCAACCGCACCATCGCGCGGGCCGAGACGCTTGCAAGACAGTTCGGACCGAACGTGCATCCTGTTACATGGGATAGCGTGAACGACCTCCTGCCGCGCGCAAAACTTCTCGTGAACACGACCTCGCTCGGCATGCACGGTCAGCCTTCACTCGACGTTGAAGTCGCCCGCCTGCCGGATGGCGCCGTGGTCGCCGATCTCGTCTATGTTCCGCTGATGACGCCGCTGCTGGCGGCCGCAAAGGCGCGCGGGCTGAAGACCGCCGACGGCCTAGGCATGCTGCTGCATCAGGCGGTTCGCGGCTTCGAGCTGTGGTTCGGCCAGCGGCCGCAGGTCACGGCTGAGCTGCGCGCGCTGGTCGAGGCCGATCTCACAAAGACTTGAGAGAATAGCGCGTAATCTCCGGCGTTCTATGTCCGTAGGGACAATAGGGACAATCGGAGACCATCATGTCTGTTCAACGTGCAACTTTCACACGTCCGCTCATCGCCGTCGCGATGGTGGCCGTCTCGACCCTCTCGGCACTTGCGCAAAGGGCGCCGGTGCCGACGCGCGTGCGCGGCACGATCGAAAGCGTCAATGGCGATACGATGCAAGTCAAGTCGCGCAGTGGTGAGGATGTCAAGCTCCACATCGCCTCCGACGTGAACGTGTCAGGCATTACGAGGATTTCACTCGCCGACATCAAGGCCGGCTCCTTCGTCGGCGCCACCACCGTGCCGGGACCGGACGGCGGTGCGAACGCGGTCGAGGTCCACGTGTTTCCGGAGAGCATGCGCGGCACCGGCGAGGGCTCGCGGCCCTATGACCTCAAGCCCAACTCCAGCATGACCAATGCGACCGTGTCGGAGAGCGTGGTCGGCAATGACGGCCATACGCTGCTGGTCAAGTACAAGGACGGCGAGAAGAAGGTGTTCGTCGCCGACAGCACGCCGGTGGTGACCTTCGTGCCCGGCGACAAATCCGATCTGAAGGCCGGCGCCAAGGTGATCGCCTTCATGAAGCAGCTGCCGGACGGCTCATTCGAGACCAACCGCGTCAGCGTCGGACGCGATGGTCTGACACCGCCGATGTGATTATTGCAGCCGGGAATAGCGGTGGTCACGCGGGGTTGCCGTATTGATCGCCGCTCCTCCCTGGAGGGATATCATGCCGAAAGTGAACAACTGGATGCCACGCCTCGTCGTGGCCGCATTCGCCGCTTGCATCGTTATTACGTCATCCGTCTCGGCGCAGCAGGCGCCGACGGTCCGCATCCGCGGAACCATCGAGAGCATCGACGGCAACATGCTCGATATCAAGGCCCGCGAGGGTACTGACGTGAAAGTGCGCATGACCGACAACGTTGCCGTCTTCGCGGTGGTGAAGACCTCGTTGTCGGAGATCAAGGACGGCTCCTATATCGGCGTCACCGGCCTGCCCGAGCCCGACGGCACCCAGAAGGCGATCGCCGTGCACATCTTTCCCGAAAACCAGCGCGGCGCGGCCGAAGGTTTTCGTCCCTGGGACGCCCGCGCCAACTCGACCATGACCAACGCCACGGTCTCACAGACGGTGAAGGGCACCGACGGCCAGAACATCACGGTCAAGTACAAGGACGGTGAGAAGAAAGTCGTGGTTCCGCCGGACACGCCGATCGTCACCTTCGTCGCCAGCGACAAATCCGAGCTCAAGCCGGGCGCCAAGCTGATCATTTTTGGTGCGGCGAAGAAGGACGATGGTTCGCTGGAAGCCAACCGGGTGAATGTCGGCAGGGACGGCGTGACGCCGCCGATGTGAGGCGTGAAACTGGCAGAGCCGTAGGGTGCGCAAAGGCGCGCAAGCGCCGTGCCCACCATCTTTCAACGATCGCGGCAAAAAGGGTGGGCATGCTTTCGCTTTGCCCACCCTGCGGCGCTTCACATCGCAATGATATGATCGTCGATCTCGTCGATCCTGTTGACGCCGCACAGGCCCATGGTGGTGAGCAGCTCCTTCTGGATGATGTCGATCGCCTTGGCGACGCCGGCCTGGCCCCCGGCGCCCAGGCCGTAGGCGTAGGCGCGGCCGATCATGCAGGACTTTGCGCCGAGCGCGAGCGCGCGCATCACGTCCTGGCCGGAGCGGATGCCGCCGTCGAACATGATCTCCATCCTGTCACCGACCGCGTCGGCGATCTCGGGCAGCACCTCGATCGATGACGGGGCGCCGTCGAGCTGACGGCCGCCATGGTTCGACACGACGAGGGCCTGCGCGCCGGTCTTGGCGGCCTCCTCGGCGTCCTCGACGTCCAGAATGCCCTTGATGACGAGCTTGCCCGGCCAGATGCTGCGGACCCACTCGATGTCCTTCCAGTTCAGCGAGGTGTCGAACTGCGAGGCGGTCCATTCCGCGAGGCGATTGAGGTCCTCGGTGTTCTTCACGTGGCCGGCGATGTTGCCGAAGGTGCGGCGCTTGCCCTGCAGCACGCCGGAGACCCACGCCGGCTTGGTCGCGAAATCCAAAAATTTCGACAGCGTCCACTCGGGGGGGATCGTCATGCCGTTCTTGATGTCGGCATGGCGCTGGCCGATGACCTGGAGGTCGACGGTGAGCACGAGGGCGCTGCACTTGGCCGCCATCGCGCGCTGGATCAGCTCCTTGATGAAGCCGCGGTCCTTCATCACGTAGAGCTGGAACCAGAACGGCTTCTCGACATTGGCCGCGATGTCCTCGATCGAGCAGATCGACATCGTCGACTGCGTGAACGGGATACCGGCGGCTTGCGCGGCGCGGCAGGCATGGATCTCACCATCGCCATGTTGCATGCCGAGCAGGCCCACAGGCGCCAGCATCAGCGGCATGGTCGAGGGCTCGCCGAGGATCGTGGTCGCGGTGTCGCGTTTGGAGACGTCGACCAGGATGCGCTGGCGGAACTTGATCGCCTGCATGTCATCGCGGTTGGCGCGCAGCGTTTCCTCGGCGTAGGAGCCGCGGTCGCAATAATCGAAGAACGCCTTCGGCACGCGGCGCTGATGCAGTGTGCGAAGATCGTCGATACAGGTGATATGCTTCATGAATTTTTCCCCGGCCCGTCTTTGCATCAGGAGTCTTGCATCGGAAGTCTTGCATCGGAAGATCGAGGGGTCATCTAGCATGGTTGGATGCTCAGCCAAATCGTTTGCATCCTTTGTGGAGAGGAGGTCGCCATGACGAGACCGCACGCCGGACCGACCCCGGAAGAGATCAAGGAGAAGCATGATCTCGAGGAAGCGCTGGAAGAAGGTCTGGAAGAGACCTTTCCGGGCTCCGATCCCGTCAACGTCACCCAGCCGGCGCCGAGCCGCGGCGACGGCCATGTGAAGCGCTCCGGCTAGGGGCGGGTTCCGCGCTGTTTTCGGCATTTTTCGCCGGGAATATAGTGTTAACAAGACGTTATCGGCGCCGTGGCGCGCCGGGTTCCGTAATGATTGATCATATTTTTTGAAGCCAAGTTAGCCGTGATGGCTCTATAAGAGCTCAGCAAATCAGGGATGCGGGGCCCGTTGGGGCACCCGAAGGTTGTAGTGGGGACCCCTGGTTGTTGCGTGGGGGACGATATGAGCCGCAAATATTTCGGGACGGACGGGATCCGGGGCCGCGCCAACGGACTGATCACGCCGGAGCTCGCGCTCAAGGTCGGCCAGGCCGCAGGCCTTGCGTTTCAGCGCGGTGACCACCGCCACCGGGTCGTGATCGGCAAGGACACCCGGCTGTCCGGCTACATGATCGAATACGCGATGGTCGCGGGCTTCACCTCGGTCGGTATGGACGTGCTGCTGGTCGGCCCGATGCCGACGCCGGCGGTGGCGATGCTGACCAAGTCGATGCGCGCCGATCTCGGCGTGATGATCTCGGCCTCGCACAATCTGTTCGAGGACAACGGCATCAAGCTGTTCGGCCCGCAGGGCTTCAAGCTCTCCGACGACGTGGAGAAGCAGATCGAGCAGCTGCTCGACGAGCCCATCGGCAAGCGTCTCGCACAGAGCGCCAGTCTCGGCCGCGCCCGCCGCATCGACGGCGTGCATGACCGCTATATCGAATTCGCCAAGCGCACGCTGCCGCGCGATCTGTCGCTCGACGGCCTGCGCGTCGTGGTCGATTGCGCCAATGGCGCCGCCTACAAGGTGGTGCCGGAAGCGCTGTGGGAGCTGGGCGCCGACGTGATTCCGATCGGCGTCGAGCCCGATGGCTTCAACATCAACAAGGAATGCGGCTCCACCTCGCCGGAAGCCTTGTCGAAGAAGGTGCGCGAGATGCGCGCCGATATCGGTATCGCGCTCGACGGCGACGCCGACCGCGTCATCCTGGTCGACGAGCGCGGCCATATCGTCGACGGCGACCAGTTGCTCGCGGTGATCGCGCAGAGCTGGAAGGAAGACGGACGGCTGTCGCGGCCGGGCATCGTCGCCACCGTGATGTCCAATCTCGGCCTCGAACGTTTCCTGAAAGAGCAGGGGCTCGATCTCGTGCGCACGCCGGTCGGCGACCGCTACGTGCTCGAGCAGATGCTGAACGGCGGCTACAATCTCGGTGGCGAGCAGTCCGGCCACATCATCCTGTCCGACTATGCCACCACCGGCGACGGCTTCGTTGCCGCATTGCAGGTGCTTGCCGTGGTGCAGAAGCTGCGCCGCCCGGTGTCGGAAGTCTGCCACCGCTTCGATCCGCTGCCGCAGATACTCAAGAACGTCCGCCACAAGGGCGGCAAGCCGCTCGACGACACCAGCGTCAAATCGGCGATCTCCGACGGCGAGCAACGGCTCAACGGCCATGGCCGCCTGCTGATCCGCTCTTCCGGCACCGAGCCGGTGATCCGCGTCATGGCCGAGGGCGAAGACCGCATCCTGGTCGAGGACGTCGTCGACACCATCGTCTCGGCGCTCGGACAGGCGGCGGCGGCCTAGGCGCATCCCAGCCATCGACGATTGGCGGTGGTTTGGCCGCCCCGGTCATCGTAGTCAGGCCGTGCGGCGGTTCGCCGCGCCTGCCGGGATATTCCATTGAACAAGCCCGTCGTCGTCAGCGACGTGACGCCGGCGGCGAAGTCGGCCGCAGGGCCGGCCTATGTCGTGCTTGCCGGCATCAGCTTCTCGCACTTCCTCAACGACACCATGCAGTCGCTGATCGCTTCGGTGTATCCGATCCTGAAGGACACCTACGCGCTCGACTTCGCGCAGATCGGCATGATCACGCTGGCGTTCCAGTTCACGGCCTCGCTGCTCCAGCCAGTGGTCGGCCACTACACCGACAAAAAGGCGCAGCCCTATTCGCTGTCGATCGGCATGGCCTCGACCTTCTTCGGTCTCTTGCTGCTCAGCGCCGCCCACCAATATCTCGTCATCCTCGTCGCCGCCGCGTTGGTCGGTCTCGGCTCGGCGGTGTTTCATCCCGAATCCGCGCGCATCGCGCGGCTCGCCTCCGGCGGGCGCTACGGCTTTGCGCAATCGGTGTTCCAGCTCGGCGGCAGTTTTGGCACCTCGATGGGACCGGTATTGGCCGCGCTCATCGTCGTGCCGTTCGGGCAGGGCAGCATCGCCTGGTTTTCCTCGATCGCCTTCCTCGCGATCCTCATCCTCTGGCGCATCGGCCGCTGGTACGAACCGCAGATCAAGGCGAAGAAGACGGTCGCGATCGAGACCCATCCCGACGCGCCGAGCTCGCGTCGCGTCACCGTTGCGCTCCTCGTGCTGGTCGCGCTGCTGTTCTCGAAACAGCTCTACGTATCGAGCCTGTCGAGCTATTACATCTTCTATCTGATCGACCGCTTTGGCGTGTCGACCCAGGCGGCGCAGATGTATCTCTTCGTTTTCCTCGCAGCGAACGCGGTCGGCGCTTTTCTCGGCGGTCCCCTGGGCGATCGCTACGGCCGCAAGATCGTGATCTGGATCTCGATCCTGGGCGCGCTGCCGTTCACGCTGGCGCTGCCCTATGCGGGGCTCTATGCGAGCGCGGTGCTCTCGGTGATCATCGGCCTGATCATCTCTTCGACGACGTCGTCGATCATCGTGTTCGCGCAGGAGCTGGTACCGCATCGCTTCGGCATGATCTCCGGCGTGTTCTTCGGCGTCGCCTTCGGCATCGGGGGCCTGGGCGCGGCCGTGCTCGGCAAGCTCGCCGACCACACCTCGATCGAGTTCGTCTACCAGGTCTGTGCCTATCTGCCGGCGATCGGCCTGCTCGCGGTGTTCCTGCCCAAGCTGCCGCGGCACGTCCGTTAACGCATCCTGTCTTGCCGCAACGCGGCTTCATACATCGTTAGCAATTGCGACGTTCAGCCGCCGCATTTTTGCAGCGCTCTTGCCGCATCGGCGTGTGAGTTGAGAAAAAATCAACCTTAAAAATTAGGGTTAAGTGGCGCTTAAACATTTGCTGGCATCGTCCGGGCCGTGAGTTTCCAGAACGTGAGGCGCCGTATTTGCCTCACCGGCCAAAAGGACGAAGCCAATGCGTAGCGTTAAGTCTCTCCTTGCCGCGGGTGCGGCAACCCTGATGTCCTCGATGGCGTTCGCCGCCGACATGCCGATCGCAGCGCCCCCTCCGATGTACGCGCCCCCGCCGCCGCCCTCGGACTTCGGCGGCTGGTATCTGCGCGGCGACGTCGGCATGACCAACCAGAGCGCCAAGCGCATCGACAGTGCTACTGCGGCAGCGTTCCCTACTACGACGACGGGGCTCGGTTTCGACTCCTCGCCGCTGTTCGATCTCGGCGTCGGCTATCGCTTCAACAACTGGTTCCGCGCCGACTTGATCGGTCAGTACCGCGGCAAGGCCAATCTGCACGGTGCGGACAACGTCATTGCGCCCGGCTTCGTTGGCTCCAACAATTACAGCGGCAGCAAGTCCGAGTGGGTCGTCATGGCGAATGCCTATGTCGATCTCGGCACTTGGTGGTGCATCACGCCGTTCATCGGCGCCGGTGTCGGCGGCTCCTACAACAAGATCAGCGGCTTCCGTGACGACGGCGTGTCATACAGCCCGTTGCTGAACAACAGCGTCGCCTACTTCGCCGACAACGGGAAGTGGAATTTGGCCTGGGCGGCTCACGCCGGTCTCGCCTACAGGGTCAACCCCGGGTTCACGGTCGAACTGGCCTACAGCTACATGAATCTCGGCGACGCGGCGCCCGGCAACTACCGCCTGTTCGACAACAGTGCCTCCGGCCCGTCCACGATCAAGATCAAGGAGCTCACCTCGCACGATATCAAGCTCGGCGTGCGCTGGGATCTCAACAGCCCGCCGGCCTACATGCCGCCGCTCGTCACCAAGGGCTGATCGTCAGCCTGATCGCTTTAGACTTCTTAACGGCGCGGGATCATCCCGCGCCGTTTTGCTTTGCGTATTTTTCATGGCTTCACCGCGACGAAAGTCCCCGGCGCAACCATTGGTTAAGGTTAACGGGCCATGATCACGAGCGAAAGTTCGAGTTCGATGGAGCGTTCGATGCGTAGGCTTTTGTTGGCGGCGGCGATATTGGGGACGGTCTCTGCCGCGCACGCGGCCGATCTCTCTGACCTGCCCATCCTGCGCGGCAGCTTCACGGACGGGCTGTCGAAGACGTCCCACAACTGGGACGGTTTCTATGTCGGCGGCCAGTTCGGCTTTGCCACGACCGACGTCGATTTCAGTCACGCCCCAAAGACGATGACCGACTTCATGCTTCGCAACAGCATCCTCCAGGCGCCGGTCGGCGGCTGGGCGCTGCTGCCGAGTAACCACGTGCAGTCGACCGGGTTTGGCGCCTATGTCGGCCGCAATTGGCAGCTCTACGATGCGGTGTTCGGCGTCGAGGCCAATTACAGCTACATGAACAATCTGTCGAGCTCGGCGAGCGATTCCATGGCGCGATTGCTCCCTGGCGAAACGGCTCCGACTGGCCATACTTATACCTACGCCACCACGCTCGGTGGTGGTGCTGCGCTGAAGCTCAAGGATTACGCAACCTTCCGCGGCCGCGTCGGCTGGGACGGGGGCGACTTCATGCCGTATGCCTTTGCCGGCTTGGCAATCGGACGCGCCGAAGTTTCGAGATTTGCGACAGTATCCTGGCAGAAGTACGATGACTTCGACGACGTCGTAGTCAACGGCGGCATAGCCACAACGGTTCATAGACATCTGCCCGCCGGTTCGGACACACTGTCCAAGACTGAGCTGCGCACCAACAGCTTCATGTACGGATGGACGGCCGGTATCGGTGTCGAGTACGCGATCTGCGGCAACATCCTGCTTCGCGGCGAATGGGAGCATGTCGGCTTTTCGAACGTGAAGGACATCACGGTCGGCCTGAACAACTTCCGCGTCGGCGCTGGTTACCAGTTCTGAGCCGTCCGCTTCCTGTTGACAGCCTTGTTTCCTCCTGATGCTCTGTCGCTGAACGCGCGGGGGCAGCGATGCGGATCTACGGCGATACCAATTCCGGCAATTGTCTAAAGGTGAAGTGGGTCTGCGACAAGCTCGCGTTGTCTTACCGATGGATCGAAATAGATACGCGCAAGGGCGAGACGCGCACGCCGCAATTTCTCGAGATGAACGGCGCCGGCCAGGTGCCAACCGTCGCCTTCGACGATGGTCGCACGCTGGCGCAATCCAATGCCATCATCCGCTATCTCGCACGCGACAGCGCGCTCGTTCCGCGCGATGCCTTCACGGCCGCCAAGATGGACGAATGGCTGTTCTGGGAACAATACAGCCACGAGCCCTATATCGCGGTGTGCCGCTTCCAGCTCGTCTATCTCGGCAAGGACGCCTCCGAGCTCGATCCTGAAAAGGTCAAGCGCGGCTATGCGGCGCTCGACCGCATGGAGCAGCATCTCGCCGGCAGCCGCTTCCTTGCTGGTGACGCGGTTTCGCTCGCCGACGTGTCGCTGCTCGCCTATACCCGCGTTGCGCATGAGGGCGGCTTCGATCTCGGCCGCTTTGCCGCCGTCCGCCGCTGGATCGCCGAAACCGAGACCTTTCTCAGGCTTCCCAAGGTGCGTTAAGGCGCGCTGAGGCAGGAGTATCGCAATGAACGCTGAATCCGTCTCCATTCGTCCGGCGCGCCGCGAGGATGTTGCTGCGATCGTCGCGATGCTCGCCGACGATCGTCTCGGGAGCGCACGCGAGCGCGTGGAAGATCCGTTGCCTGCGGTCTATTACGAGGCATTCGCGCGGATCGAGCGCGATGAAAATCTCCAGCTCGTGGTTGCCGAGAGCGAGGGCAGGGTGGTCGGCTGCCTGCAACTCGCGATCCTGCCCGGCATCAGCTCGCAGGGCGGTATGCGCGGTCTGCTCGAAGATGTCCGCGTCGCTTCCGATTGCCGCAGCCGCGGCATCGGCGAGCAATTGGTGCAATGGGCGGTGACCGAAGCGAAAGCGCGCGGCTGCAATCTGGTCGAATTGCTGACTCATCAGACGCGAACAGATGCGCAGCGCTTCTACAAGCGGCTCGGATTTACATCGAGCCACGTCGGCATGACTGTTCGCTTTTGATGCAACGCGCCGCGAGCGTTGCACGATCAGCGAAATCGGATCGCGTGTTCGGTCATGTTAAGAGCTGATAAACTACCCGTTCGTGGTTCACGTGGAACCGGGAGCGAACGGTGCTACGGCAGCGTCTGCAACCGGGCTCGGTCGGTTCGGGGATTTCGATGAAAAGCTATTCGATAATCAAGGTCGGCAACGACTACGTTGTGCAGGCCAATGACAAATGCATTTTGAAAGTTGGCAGCCGCCGCCGTGCCGCGCAATTGATCAGCGATGCCACGGGCTTGCTGAACGCGCTTGCAGTGGTCGAAGCTCCGGATATCGCGCCGGAGGCGCCATCACTCGCGCGTGAGGTCCCGGAACTTCCTTGACGACTCTTCCCGTTTCCCGTATCAGCCGCGGCGGGACACCTCCCCCCAACGGGAGGCTTACTATCTGGAAGGGTAGACTATGACTGTAGCGAAGCCCGCTTCGCGGCCGAACGTGCCGCATTTTTCCTCCGGCCCCTGCGCCAAGCGCCCCGGATGGAATGCCCAAAATCTCAAGGACGCAGCGCTCGGCCGTTCGCATCGCGCGAAGGTCGGCAAGACCAAACTCAAGCTCGCGATCGACTTGACGCGCGAAGTGCTTGAAGTGCCCGTCGATTATCGCATCGGCATCGTGCCGGCCTCCGATACCGGCGCGGTCGAGATGGCGCTGTGGTCGATGCTGGGTGCGCGGCCCGTCACCACGCTCGCCTGGGAATCTTTCGGCGAGGGCTGGGTCAGCGACATCGTCAAGGAATTGAAGCTCAAGGACGTCACCAAGCTCAACGCTGCCTACGGCGAACTCCCCGACCTCTCCAAGGTCGATCCGAAGTCCGACGTCGTCTTCACCTGGAACGGCACCACCTCAGGCGTGCGCGTGCCGAACGCCGACTGGATCAGCGCGACCCGCGAAGGCCTGACCATCTGCGACGCCACCTCGGCCGCGTTCGCGCAAGCCCTCGACTGGGCCAAGCTCGACGTCGTCACCTTCTCCTGGCAGAAGGCGCTCGGCGGCGAGGCCGCGCACGGCATGTTGATCCTGTCGCCCCGCGCGGTGGAACGGCTCGAAACCTACAAGCCGGCCTGGCCGCTGCCGAAGATCTTCCGCATGACCAAGGGCGGCAAGATCAACGAGGGCATCTTCGTCGGCGAGACTATCAACACGCCGTCGATGCTCTGCGTCGAGGATTATCTCGACGCGCTGAACTGGGGCAAGTCGATCGGCGGCCTGAAGGCGCTGATCGCGCGCGCCGACGCCAACACCAAGGTGCTCGCCGACTGGAAGGCGAAGACGCCGTGGATCGACTTCCTCGCCAAGGACGCCGCGATCCGCTCCAACACTTCGGTGTGCCTGAAGTTCACCGATCCCGCGATCACCTCGCTCTCCGAGGACGCGCAGGCTGACTTCTCCAAGAAGCTGGTGGCGCTGGTCGAGAAGGAAGGCGCGGGCTACGACTTCGCGTACTACCGCGACGCGCCCGCCGGCCTGCGCATCTGGTGTGGTGCGACCGTTGAGGCCAGTGATGTCGCGCGGCTGACGCAGTGGATCGACTGGGCTTTTGCCGAGACCAAGGCCGCGCTCGCCAAGGCGGCGTGAGCTTTCTTTCTTAGCCTCTCCCCGAACGAACGGGGAGAGGGAGAAGAAACCGCTCCGAGACATCAACTTATTCCGGTCGACGGCCGCCCTGGTTTCAGGGAAGGTAGAGGATTATCCCCATGACCAAACCCAAAGTTCTCATTTCCGATGCGCTCTCTCCCGCAGCCGTGCAGATTTTCAAAGACCGCGGCGTTGAAGTCGATTTCCAGCCCAATCTCGGCAAGGACAAGGACAAGCTCGCCGAGATCATCGGCAATTACGACGGCCTTGCGATCCGCTCCGCGACGAAAGCGACCGCCAAGATCCTCGAGAAGGCCACCAACCTCAAGGTGATCGGCCGCGCCGGGATCGGCGTCGACAACGTCGAGATTCCCGCCGCCACGGCCAAGGGCATCATCGTGATGAACACGCCGTTCGGCAATTCGATCACGACCGCCGAGCACGCCATCACCCTGATGCTGGCGCTGGCGCGCGAGATTCCGCAGGCGGACGCTTCGACCCAGGCCGGCAAGTGGGAAAAGAATCGCTTCATGGGTGTCGAGATCACCGGCAAGGTGCTCGGCGTCGTCGGCTGCGGCAACATCGGCTCGATCGTCGCCGACCGCGCGCTCGGCCTGCGCATGAAGGTGATCGCGTTCGATCCGTTCCTGTCGCCGGAGCGCGCCAGGGACATCGGCGTCGAGAAGGTCGATCTCGACGATCTCCTGAAGCGCGCCGACTTCATCACGCTGCATACGCCGCTGACCGAGAAGACCAAGAACATCATCGATGCTGCCGCGATCGCCAGGATGAAGAAGGGCGTGCGCCTGATCAACTGCGCCCGCGGCGGCCTCGTCGACGAGCAGGCCGTGGTCGACGCCTTGAATTCCAAGCATATCGCGGGCGCCGCCTTCGACGTCTTCGTCGAGGAGCCCGCCACTGCGAACGTGCTGTTCGGTCACCCCAACGTGATCTGCACGCCGCATCTCGGCGCGTCCACCACCGAAGCGCAGGAGAACGTCGCGCTCCAGGTCGCCGAGCAGATGTCGGATTACCTGCTGACCGGCGCGATCTCGAATGCCGTCAACTTCCCTTCGATCACCGCGGAAGAGGCGCCGAAGCTGAAGCCGTTCATCACCCTTGCCGAGAAGCTCGGCTCGTTCGCCGGCCAGCTCACCGAGTCCGGCATCCTCAAGGTCGAGATCACCTATGAGGGCCACGTCGCCGAGATGAAGATCAAGGCGATCACGTCCGCCGTGCTGTCCGGCCTGCTGCGGCCGATGCTGGGCGAGGTCAACGTCGTGTCCGCGCCCGTCGTCGCCAAGGAACGCGGCATGGTGGTGGACGAGATCGTCCGCGCCGCCCAGAGCGATTATGAAAGCCTGATCACCGTGACGGTCGCGACCGAACGCCAGGAGCGCTCGGTCTCCGGCACCGTCTATCACGACGGCAAGCCGCGCCTCGTCGACATCAAGGGCATCCGCGTCGACGCCGAGTTCGGCAAGTCGATGATCTACGTCACCAACGAGGACAAGCCGGGCTTCATCGGCAAGTTCGCAGGGCTTCTCGGCGACGCCAAGATCAACATCGCGACCTTCCATCTCGGCCGTGTCGAGCAGGGCGGCGATGCCATCGCGCTGGTCGAAGTCGACGGCGCGGTGCCGGCCGATCTGCTCGCAAAGGTGCAGGCCCTGCCGCAGGTCAAGCAGGTCAAGGCGCTGACGTTCTGATACGCCCACATATTCCGACCAGCGGAACAACGCCGCCTCCATCACCGGAGGCGGCGTTTTTATTTCTCCCGCGACCGCTGGACATTGTGTACCAATAGCGCCGAGAAGATCTCAACCGACGCTCCGTTCAAAATCGTTCGAAAAGGGAGAAAACAATGCGTGAAGCCGTCATCGTTTCCTATGCGCGCACGGGCCTCGCAAAATCCGGCCGCGGCGGGTTCAACATCACGCCGCCGATGTCGCTCGCGGCCCACGCCATCCAGCACGCGGTGAACCGCGCCGGTGTCGAGAAGGATTATGTCGAGGATTGCTATCTCGGCAATTGCGCCCATGGCGCGCCGAACATCGGCCGTCAGGCCGCGCTGCTCGCCGGCCTGCCGACGACCACCGCCGGCGTCTCGGTGAACCGCTTCTGCTCGTCGGGGCTGCAGACCATCGCGATGGCTGCCAACTCGATCCGCTCCGACGGCGCCGAGTGCATCGTCGCCGGCGGCGTCGAAAGCATTTCCATGCCGGGCGGCGGGACGCCGAAGGAATCGATCGATCCGGAATTGCTCAAGGTCGCGCCTGACATCTTCATGGCGATGATCGACACGGCCGACATCGTCGCCGAGCGCTACAAGCTTAGCCGCGAATACCAGGACGAGTTCTCGCTGGAATCGCAGCGCCGCATGGCGGCGTCCCAGCAGGCGGGCAAGTACAAGGACGAGATCGTCCCGATGAAGACCAGGATGAAGGTCGTCGACAAGCAGACCAAAGCGGAGAGCATCGTCGATTACGTCGTCGATCGCGACGAGTGCAATCGCCCCGAGACCACGCTGGAAGGTCTCGCCAAGCTCGAGCCGGTGAAGGGTCCCGGCAAGTCCGTCACCGCCGGCAATGCCAGCCAGCTCTCGGACGGCGCTGCTGCCGTGGTGCTGATGGAAGCCAAGGACGCCGAGAAGCGCGGCCTGAAGCCGCTCGGCCGCTTCGTCGCCTGGGCGACCGCCGGCTGCGAGCCCGACGAGATGGGCATCGGTCCGGTGTTCGCGATTCCGAAACTGCTCAAGCGCACCGGCCTGAAGATCGACGACATCGATCTGTGGGAGCTCAACGAGGCGTTCGCCAGCCAGTGCCTCTACTCCCGCGACAAGCTCGGCATCGATCCCGCCAAGTACAACGTCAATGGCGGCTCGATCGCGATCGGCCATCCCTTCGGCATGACCGGCGCCCGGCTCACCGGCCACCTGCTGCAGGAAGGCGCGCGCCGCAAGGCCAAGTGGGGCGTCGTGACGATGTGCATCGGCGGCGGCCAGGGCGGCGCGGGCCTGTTCGAGATCTATAGCTGAGATCAAGCGATATGAATGCGAAGGGCACGGCGCCGCAAGCGCCGTGCCTTTTTTGTTGCGCGTCGATCGCCACGAAACTATATAGCTCGTGTCGGAAAAGGCAGACTTGGTCTGGTGAGCCCAAGTCCTTTCGGTAACGAAAGCTCTGGTCTTTGGCCTTGTGCACGAGATCCCCACGACGAACATCGGACGCCGCCAAGGCGCCCCATCGTTCGTCCGTGTGATTCTCGAAGCTTTGGGAACGCTCCGGTCGAACATCGACCACAGGAGCGTCTCCATGCAAACTCAATCCTCAAATCTGCAATCCTCTAGTCCATACGACGTCATCATTGCGGGTGCCGGCCCCGTCGGCCTGTTTCTCGCGTGCGAGTTGCGGCTCGCCGGTCTCCAGGTCCTGGTGCTGGAGCAATCGCAAGACCCGCATTCGGCGCTGAAGCAACTCCCGTTCGGCCTACGCGGCCTTTCGATCCCCACACTCGAGGCGTTCCGGCGGCGTGGCTTGCTGGACGATATCGTGGCCGCGCAGCACCTTGCCTCAGGCGCCATCAAGTCCGCTGCCCATTGGATGCAGCAGACCCGACGGCCCGCAGGTCATTTCGCCGGCATCCAGTTCTATCAGGACAACATCGATGTCGCGAAGTGGCCCTGGCGTCTGCCGACGCCGGCCGATGCCGGCGTCGCGGTCGATATGGAAACTCTCGAATCCGTTCTGGCCGCGCGCGCATCCCGCCTGGGCGTCGAGATCCGGCGCGGCTTCGGCGTCGATGCCGTTGCTGCTTCAGACGAAGACGTGATGGTGCAGGCGGCCGGCGAGACCTTCCGGGGACGCTGGCTCGTCGGTTGCGACGGCGGCCGCAGTACGGTGCGCAAGATGAGAGGCTTCGACTTCGTCGGCACCGACCCCGAATTCACAGGTTATTCCGTCGAAGTCGAGCTGGCCGATCCGGACAAGCTAAGCCCGGGCCGCAACTACACGCCGACGGGCGTGTATACCTTTGCGCAGCCTGGAACGATCGCGATGGTCGATTTCGACGGTGGTGCCTTCCACCGGACCGAGCCGATCACACCCGAGCATGTGCAGACGGTCTTGCGACGAGTCTCCTGCACGGACGTCACCATCACAGCGCTTCGGCTTGCCGCAACCTGGACGGATCGGGCCTATCAGGCCACGACATATCGCAAGGGGCGCGTGCTCCTGGCCGGCGACGCCGCCCACATCCACTCGCCGCTCGGCGGCCAAGGCCTTAATCTCGGTCTCGGCGATGCGATGAATCTGGGCTGGAAGCTGACGGCTGCGATCCGCGGAGATGCACCTGCCGATCTCCTCGATACCTATTCGCGTGAGCGGCATCCTGTCGGCGCGCAGATCCTCGACTGGTCTCGCGCGCAGGTCGCGATCATGCGGCCGACGCCGAGCACGCGCGCGCTCCAGGCCATCATGCGCGATCTGATCGAGACCCGGGACGGTGCGAGCTATTTCGCCGAGCGCGTGCGCGGCGTTTCGCTTCGCTACGATCCCGGCGGTAGCCATCCGCTTGTGGGCCGCAGTGTTCCCGATTTCGAATTGCTCGATGGAACGACGGTCGGAGAACGCCTCCGGACGGCGAAAGGTCTATTGCTGGATTTTGACGCTCGATCACCGCTTCAAGCGCTTGCGAGCCGCTGGAGTGGTCGGATCGATTACGTCGCTGATGACGCTAGGGATCGGCTGGGCCTGAGCGCCGTGCTGGTGCGCCCCGATGGTTTTGTCGCGTGGGCCAGTGACGGTGCGGCCGACGAGGAGGAAGCTGCTCAGGCCGCATCGCGATGGTTCGGCGAATCCGCGGCGCGCGCATCCGCGTAGCCCGGATGAGCGGAGCGATATGCGGGACCTTTCCCGGTTGTCGCTTCGCTCACCCGGACTACGCCGTTCACGCCTTCGCCAGCGCCGGTGCGAACACCACCTCGATCAGCGAGCCGGAGTTCGCCGCGCTCTTGATATTGAACCGGGCGCGGTTGGCTTCGACCAGGGCCTTGGTCAGCGACAGGCTGAGCGCCGAATTGTCTTCGGCATCGCCGGGCGGTGGCGTCCGGAACGGCTCCATCGCGGCGGCGACTTCGCGCTCGCTAAGGCCATGGCCGGTGTCGCGGATGCGAAGGGCGACCTCGCCGCGGTCGGACAGCGCGGTCGAGACGATGACCTGGCCGCCGGCGCTGGCAAGCCGGATCGAGTTCGAAATCAGGTTCATGGTGATCTGCCGCATCGCGCGCGCATCCACGCTCACCTGCGGCAGCGCATGGCCGAGCGAGGTGCGGATGATGATGCGCTCGCGGTTGGCCTGCGGCTGCATCACGACCACGCAGGCTTCGACGAGGTCATTGAGGTTGAGATTGGCGAAGTTGAGGTCGAGCTTGCCGGTCTCGATCCGCGACAGTTCGAGCAGATCGTCGATGATGGCGATGACGCGCTCGCCGGACGCGCGGATGTCCTTCATGTACTCGCCGTAGCGCTCGTTGCCGAGCGTGCCGAAACGTTCGGAGATCATCACCTCGGAAAAGCCGATGATGGCGTTGAGCGGCGTGCGGATCTCGTGGCTGATCCGCGCCAGCATGTCGGCCTTGGCATTCGCCGCGCCGTCGACGAGGCGGCGGGCCTGCGTCAGCTCGCTCTCGCCCTGCTTGCTGTGCGAGAGGTCGCGGAACACGGCGAAGAAGTTCGGGCCGTCGGGCCTGGTGCGGCCCATGATCATCGCGAGCGGAATGACGCCGCCCTTCTTCTCGCGCCCCAGCACCTCGCGGCCGTGGTCGAGCAGGCTCGCGATGTCCTGGCTCTTGAGGTTTTCCAGATAGTCGACGACGACATGCTGGCTCTCCGGCGCAAACAGCGTCACCAGATTCTGCTGCATCAGCGTCTCGGCGTCATAGCCGAACAGCGCCTCGGCGCTGCGGTTGCAGGCGTGGATGTTGCCTTCGGCGTCGAACATGACGATGCCCTCGGCCGTGGTGTCGAGGATCGCGGCGAGATCTTCCGCGGCCGCATCGCCGGCCTCGGGCTCGGGCGCGAAGGGGAAGGACTCCGGGACGATGGTTTCGACGACGACAGGCGAGGCGGCAACAGGCGAAGCCACGACAGCGGCAGGATTGGGCAGCGCGCAGATCAGCGCGTGCGCGCTCTCGCCGTCCCAGTCGATCGTGTGCAGATGCGCCTCGGTGGTTGGAAGCGGCGCTTCGCCATTGGCGCGCGTCGCGCTGATCGTAACAGGCGTGCCGCCTTGCGACGTGCTGCTGGCCGCGGACACGCCCGGCTCGACATAGAGCGCATCGAGCCCGCCGGCGTTCTCCAGTGCGCTCAGGCCGGCATAGCCCATGCGCGCGAGGAAGGCGGGGTTGGCGTAGAGCAGGCGGTCGAGCCGATAGATCAGGATGCCCGTCGGCAGCAGGTCGAGCAACGCGCGGTCGCGCGTGCTGTGGCCGTGCGCGGGCGGCGCGGGCTCGTTCAACCATTCGGCCGGTGCGTGCGGGGCTTCCGTCTCCGGCGTCGGCGGTTCGGGCGTGATCTCTGCCGCCGGCGGCTCGGACGAAGCCGCGATGGTTTCCTTGTCGCGTTCGAGGCGCTCGGACAATTGCCGGGCCAGCTCGTTGAACGCGCTGTTCTCGACCGGCGTCAGCGTCGGCGATCTGGTGTCGCCGGGCGCTCGGAACGGCAGGACATTGGGAGGCGTTTCCACTGGCGTTTCCGGATCGGTTGGGTGTGAATTCGCTGCGGTTGTGGGTTGGGACAGTTCAGCTTCAGGCTCAGGCGGCTCGATCGGCGGCGGCGGTGCCTCCGGTTCAGACTTGGCTTCGGGCTCGGGCTCGACCACATCGGCGGACAGGCTTTGCGGCGCCGGCGGTTCGGCCAACAGTTCGAAACGCCTGAGCGCCTCGATCCGGTTGAGGCCGTCGACATCGCGGCAGACGCCAAATCCCTTGAAGCCCGCGAAATTGCGCGCGCCGTCATAGACGGGCAGCCCTGCAAGCTCGACCGGCAGATGCTCGCCGCCATCGGCCGGCCAGTTCACGGTGATCCCGGCCCAGGTGTCCTCGCTTGCGAGCGCCTGCGCCACTCGGCTTTCAGGATCGAGCGCAAATGCGTCGGCGATCTCGCGCCACGGGCGGCCGAAGCCGGCGGCCGTGTGCGCGCCGATCAGGCGGATGAACTCGCTGGTTGCGAGCACAAAGCGACCCTCTGCATCCATCTGCCAGAGAAAGCGCAGCGGATGCTGACGCGGTGCGGGCGGCTCTTCGTGGCCCGATGGCGGCTCGACCATGTGTGACGTGATCGGCGCGGCCTGCGGCGACACGATGGCCTCTGGCGAGTTTTCAACCGGAGTCTTTTCAACCAGAGTCTTGCACGCGGCTTCGGCGACGGCTTCCTCGACCGCTTGCTGGATCGTGGCGATCTCTGTCGTCGGCCCGCTCACAGGCGGTTCGTGCGCGTTCGTCCCGGTTGCTTCCGGCGCTTCGACCGGCTCGGCAAAGGCGTCGAACAGCGCGAATTCGGATGGAGCCTCGTTAAGCAGCGCAATTTGCACATGCTCCGGCACGGCGGCTGGAGGAGCGGGCGGCGCAGCGTCACGCTGAACGATGTCTTCGCGCGAGATGTCTTCTTTGGCTTCAGGCGCAGCATCCGCCTCCGCCGTCGCAGCCACCTGCACGGCAGGCTCGATCAGCGCGACCAGGCCGACATCGGCCCCGCTGCCGACCCGTTGCAGCACCATCTGGCCGATGCCGATCGGCGTCTCGGCGCGGCCCTGGCGAAGCGCATCGCTGCGCGCCTGGTCGAGGCCGGCATCAGTGAGATCGCGGAAGCCGAGCAGGGGACGGGCGGTCTCGCTGGCGCCGACGAACAGGCCGTCGGACGCGAACGCCGCCATCGGCACCTTGGCGTTATCGACGAGACGAAGCAGGCGCTCGACCAGCGGCATGGTGTGTAAGCCGGGGTCCATCGCGGTGACGAGGACAGCGCGACCACCATCGGCAAAGTCGAGCCGCGCGCAGGCGCAGGTCATCAGGGTGCCGAGCCGCGCGCCGAAGCCGCGCAGCCGTTCGAGCCGGATGGCTCCGTTCGGAGGCAGCCGGCCTGCAAGCCGGACGACCTGGCGGCGGTGGCTGTCGGCGGGCCCGAAGGTCTTGTCCGCCAGCGCAGTGGCATTGGCCGCGCCAAACAGCTTTGCGCCGACCGGATTGGCCCAGAGCACGCGCGTGCCGTCGATCGACCAGAGCCAGGCGGGCAGCGGGGAGGTCGCGTGCACGGCCAGCCGGGGATCGCCCACACCTCGCAACTGGAAATCCGAACTCGTCATCCGACCGGCTTCGCGTCTCGCTTGTCAGCATCAGGGTGCAAGGCTGCCGGGAATGACAGCCTTAAGAAAGGGTTAGTATCGCGCGCCGGCGCGGGCAGGTCCACGGCGCCGGTCCCTGGCGGCGGCCCAAAGCCGCGATAACCTTAATGTGGCTGACCCCGCAAGCCGCTGCTCGCTTGCATCCCCATCCTTCGAGACGCCCGCTTTTGGCGGACTCCTCCAGGCGCCGACGCCGCTAAGCCTCATCCTCTGGGGAGACCGCAAAGCGGTCGTCTCGATGGACGAGACGAACGCTCAGGCCGCCCCAAAATACCTCAACCACCGGTTCCCCCGCCCGGGAACCTCATCCTGCCCGGGATTAAATTATCGCAGCGCCGGCCGGATCGCGTTGCGCTGCACAATGTTGACATGTTAGGCGGCCATAATACTGAGCACTGGGCGAGCCATCATTCGTTTCGCGTTTCCAGTCTTCGTACCCGCCAGAACATGGCCCCGGTTGGCCGGCGGGCGCGCCAGAAGGCTCACTCCGTTTTTTCATGATTGTGAGGGACAACCCATGACAGGTGCGACTGATCCGTTTTCTGCCTCGATCATTCCGTTCGAGGTCCCCGAGCAGATGCGTGCGTTCGCCGAAAAGGGCGTGTCGCAGGCCCGCGAGAGCTACGCCAAGTTCAAGGACGCCGCCGAGACCCACAACGGCACCGTCGAGGCCGTGTTCACCTCCGCCAACAAGGGCGCGAGCGAGTACACCGCCAAGCTGGTGGAGTTCATGAAAGCCAACACCACCGCCCAGCTCGACTTCGCCCAGCAGCTGTTCAGCCTCAAGTCGCCGGCGGAAGCGCTGGAGCTGTGGACCGGCCACACCCGCACCCAGCTCGAGACCTTCCAGTCCCAGGCCAAGGATCTGGTCGAGCTGACCCAGCGCGTCGCCGCCGCGACCGCCGAGCCGATCAAGGCCAGCGCCGCGAAGCTCTACACGCCCGCCGCCTGATCTGGCGCGGTCGTTTAACGGGCATGATCCGGAAAAGTGTGTAGCGGTTTTCCGATAAGATCATGCCCCAAAGAAGAACAACCCGGGCCTAGAGCCCGGGTTTTGCTTTGGAAATAAGGTCGCCGAGCGGACGATTTGGGGGTCTTGCGGCCTTGCCAAAAACGCCCGTTGCACCTAGTTTCCGCCCCGTCCAGCCCCCTCGGTACCGGCCCTTTCAGGGCGCCCAGAGGCGCGGCTCGCAAGGATGCAGTTGTAGCTCAGTTGGTTAGAGCGCCTGTCTGTGGAACAGGAGGTCGGTGGTTCGAGCCCACCCAACTGTACCAAAAAAATCAAATAGTTACAGAAATCATCGAAGGCTTGCGGATTGTTGTAGCTACCAGATAGCTACCACGAGAGCGCTAGTGCATTGCGCTCGCTTGAGCGCGACCGAAATTCACGTGCCTGGCACGCTGTCCAGATGCCGCTTATTCCGGCCTGTGGGTTGCGGTCGGTGCGAATGAAAATGAACGGACTCGCACCTGCATCGTCTCGGATCCACCGGTCGATCGAACTCAACTTGTAACGAGCGTCGACACCAATGCTCTCTCAAGGCGGAAACAGGAGTTCGATTCCCCTAGGGAGCGCCATCTAATTATTTCAATCACTTACGACCGTATTTAGCGGCACTAACGGCATCTATTAGCGGCAGCTCGAATTCATGTTTCTGGCGCTGCTTCACCGCCTGTCATGATCCTAAATTGTTCGCGCTAGGAGCCACATGCCTCGTCATCGCGGAAAACGATGCCCGGAGGAGCCCAGCTTAATACCACCTGCGGACCAATCTTCCCGCTAAGACGCGGGCCCGCGAAGTCCGAACAGTAGCGCTCCGGCTCCGACGCAGTGGGATCCCTCCTCGCCCACAACCACGATCTGTCATAGTCTATGCCTTCCAAGCAAAGCGACGCGCAGAAGCGAGACTAGCGGAGACGCCGATGCCCCCTAGGCGCGATGAGTCTATTCCAGGACACAGCAGTCAGATGAACGCGGATCGCTCGCTGGCCGCCCCCGTCCTTCGCGACTTTGGACTACACGAGCTCCGCAGGTCCGAAACCGATCTTGCAATCATTTTCGTACATGGCGTCCTTTCTGGAGGGGAAGCCGCATGGGGCCATCCATCCTGGCCAGAATTAGTTGCAAACGAGCCCGACTTGCAGGATGCCGGGCTCTTTGTATTCACATACCAAAGCACCGTTACGTCCCGCACATACAGCATTGGCGATGTTGTGGATGCATTGCGGGAGCACTTTAATCTTGAATCGCTATGGGATCAGCGTCGTCTCGTCTTTGTATGTCATAGTATGGGTGGGATCGTCGTTCGCAGGTTTATTGTGGCGAACCAAGCCAAATTAATCGAACACAACTGCTCAATTGGTCTCTTTCTTGTCGCATCGCCATCGCTGGGATCGAGCGACGCAAACCTCATTGGCCTCCTTTCTCTGATACTCCGAAATACACAGACGTTAGCGTTGCGGTTCTCCCAAACAAATACATGGTTGAACGATCTCGATCGAGAATTTATGACCCTGAAAGAGAGTGGCCGCCTTTCGATAACAGGGAAAGAATTAGTCGAGGATCGCGCGATCGTGCTCAAGCGATGGTTAGGTCTGCGCAGCCAAGTAGTCGAACCGTTCTCGTCGGGTCGATATTTCGGTCAGGTGTTCAAGGTTCCGGGATCTGATCATATCTCTATTAGCAAGCCACAAACATCTAACGCTATCCAGCACCGGCTGCTCAAGCAATTTGTGATCGAGTTCAATGCTGCAGAAGCTGAAATGAGCCTCGGCAAAGGGGATCATCAAAAGAAGTTAGAAGTGGAAACCGACCAACCCCATCAGCTAGTCAGCCGGTCGACACCTTCGGCCACGGAGAAGAGCCGCGATCAACTGGGCACAGGCGATCGCTCGATCAGCATCGGCCGGGATGCGAATGGAAACGTCATAATTACTGGGGACAACAACCGCGCAAGCGTCAAATCTAAGTAGGGATGAGCAGAACACCGAACGGAGGTTGCGATTGAACAAAGAAGGGGATCGCATTGGTGATAACGCCATTCGGGTCGAGGGCAACGTTGTCGGTTCCGCTCTTATAACGGGCGACGGAAACGTAATCACAATCGTCTACTCGGGCGACTTTGTTCGAACTCGCCAATCACATGCTCCAAACCCATACAAAGGCCTTCAGGCGTTTGATGAGACATCTTCCGAATTTTTCTTCGGTCGCGAGCGCGTCGTTGACCGCCTGATCAAGCGACTGGCGCACTTGACGTCGACCGCGGCGGCCGGAACGACCCGGCTGCTTACGATTCTAGGCCCTTCGGGTTGCGGTAAAAGTTCCGTTGCCCGCGCCGGCCTGCTGCCGGCCTTAGCTCAAATCGATGCGCCCTGGCTTCGAGAAGCAAGCGTCGCAATTCTTCGGCCGGGAAACGATCCTATCGAGTCGCTGGCGGAATCTTTGGCACGGTTAACAACCGGCCAGGCCAATCCATCAGCAACACGGATTGAGTTTGCCGCACTGGTGCGGGAACGCGCCCGACTGGGCGCACATGATGGCCTGTCACTAATCATGCGCGCCCATTTCCGAAGTATAAAACGGGTGATCGTTCTAGTAGATCAATTCGAGGAGACTTACACTCTTTCGAAACCGCAAGATCCCGGAAATCAGGCGCAGATTCAAGCTACCAAAGCAGAGCGAGATGCCTTCGTGAATGCGTTGCTGCATGCCGCGGCAGAACCGAAAGGCTTGATTTCTGTCGTTAGTACACTGCGGAGCGATTTCTTAGGTGCATTGAACGAGCACCCTGAACTGAGCAGCACAGTCGCTACCACCCATGAACTATTGCCATCCATGGGTCGCGAAGACCTCCGGCGGGCTATAGCTGAGCCAGCGCGTGTGGCGCAGAATTCCATCGAATCGGCGACCATAGAACGCATTCTTGACCAGGCAGAGGGCGAGACTGTCGCTCTACCCCTTGTGCAATTCGCATTGGAACAAATCTGGGAAAGGATGCGCGATGGTTTGTCCCCCGCCGACACATTAACGTCCCTCGGTGGTATCGGTGGCGCGTTGGCGAGTCGCGCTGACGAAGTTTTAGCGGCACTCCCACCCTATCAACAGAAGCTGGCTCAGCGCGCTATTCTTATGGCGGTTCAGCTAGGCGATGTCGCGGCACGCGACACGCGCAGACGCGCTTGGCTCGACGAGATCGTACCGGCGGGCTGTACTGAACGAGACGTCCGCGACGCGGTTGAGCCCTTTGTCGAAGCGAGATTGCTCGGCATTGGCGCCACCGATGTTGGTCGCGTCTGGATCGAGCTTCCACACGAAGCGTTGATCCGTCACTGGCAACGTCTGTACGGCTGGCTAGAAACGCAGAGGGAGGATCTCCGCTTTGGTCGTCACTTACAAACGGTCGCCTCCGGATGGGATCGCGCGAAGCGTCCGCGTGGCAGTCTTTGGCGCGCCCCTGATCTCGATCTTCTCCGACGTTACGCGATACGGAACGAAGGTACCTTAACAAAACTTCAGTCGGCATTCCTTGCTGCCTCAGAGCGGCAGTCCAAGCTCGAATGGTGGCTCATCAGAACGGGTATGGCCGCCATTTTGGCACTTGCCATAGCCGCCGGTTCGCTGGCCTTTGTTAGTTCGCATCAACGCGACGTGGCCGAAAGAGCCAGATCTGAAGCTTCTAAACAACGCGACGACGCTCTTCGTTCGCAATCGCTATTCTTGGCCCAAACATCAGCGACCCTCGCACAGAAGAATGAAACTCGCCTCGCCGCCTTCGCTGCTATGAAAGCTCTTGGACTAGAGCCACAAGAAGCCCGACCCTATGTACCAGAGGCCGAAGTCGCACTAACGATGGCGCTCGAAGGATACCTCGCTCGAGGACAGTCGCTTGGCCATAAGGGCCGCCTCATCGGCCTGGATGCCAATCTCCAGGTAGATCGAGTTGCGACGGCCGGAGCGGATGGCACATCCATCTTGTGGTCCTATTCAGACGGGCGCTCGATCGCAACAATGGCGCGGTGTGAGCAAGACCGACGAGACGGGACGCAAGTCAATTTTGTCAAATTCAATCCTTCTGGCAACGCTATCGCCTCTCTGTGCTCAGACGGTACAGTGTTGGTGAGCGAGAGTGACACCGGAAAGGAAATTTGGCGATTTAAGTTACAATCCACTCAGGGCGAGAGAGCCTGGGGAAATGCCTTGAAGCATGCGGCCTTTAGCTCCGATTCTCAATTGCTGGCGGTTGGCGATGACGCGGGGCGCCTTACAGTATTTCGAGCGAACGACGGTGTGCTGATAAACCAATTTTCAGGCCACGGCTTTTTAAGCCAACAGGGCGACGTAGATTTTGTAGATGTCGCCTCTCTAGGTACGCGCGTACTGTCGGCCTCACACGACGGAACCGTACGAATTTGGAAAATCAAGTCGGCTGACGATCCAGTCGTTCTCTCAATGCAGGTTTTGGATCGCCAGGGTCGGAATGAGCTCCCCATCGTGCCGGTTGTCATCACTTCCAACATGTTCGCAAATCACGTGAAATATGCGAAGTTCATCGCGCGCGATTCAATGGTGGTAACGCTTTCAACGGATGGCATCGCCAGACTTTGGAATGCGGATACCGGCGCAAAACTTCAAGAGTTTGGTTCAAGTTCAAGGCAAGTCGGACAGGTCGCCACGTCCGCCGAAGGAAATAGCGTAGCTTTAGCTTGGAAGGATGGATCAACCGATATTATCGACGCATCGTCTCTTAGTACGATCAACACTTTTGAGACCGGCAAAGACCCCATTGCGGTAGCCTTTTCCAAGAATGGAGCTTTATTAGGAGTTCAGTCGAGAAACGCAGTTGTCGTTTATTCCCTGAACCCAAAGCCATCGATACGCTACGAAACGCGAGTTGGCTCGGTCATAGGCTTTCAGTTTACGAATGCTTCCGAGATCCTAGTAGCCGACGCGCTCGGTCGCATAAACGTCCGAGATTTTGTTTCGAATGCTACTCGCAGCATCGCCAATCACGTCGGGCCAGTAGCGGATCTTATCTTTGGCCCTAATGACGCTGTTCTTATCTCTGGTTCAACTGACGGCACGATTCGCGGTTGGACAGAAGGTGCCCTCACTTCGCTCGGTCCCATCGCAGAGCCAGGGCGCCCAATCAACCGGATCGTGCTGTCGAAGGACCAATCAAGACTCCTTCTCATTTTCGCTGATAACTCACTTGAAGTCTGGAGTTCAGAGAAGCGAATTCATGTATCAAGCCTGGATAAACCAAAGAGCGACGTTCTCGATGCAGCCTTCTCCTTAGATGGCTCGCTAGTCCGGGCGGCTCTTCAGAATGGAGAAATTCAAAGCTGGTCTAGTGAAAATGGTCAGAACACGACCATCATTCCAGGTTCACACCCGTTTACTGCTGCGAAGTTTTCGCAGGACGGTGACAGCATTGTGGCCACGGATGCGGCGGCGGGAATAGAAATCTACAACTGGACTTCGCAAACCCAAGAGACGTTTTCGACCGGGCAGCGCATATCAGATGTTGCGATTAGCTCAAATGGTACATTGGTCGCGTACGCTGACGAATTGGGTGCCGTCTCGATTCGAGGGGGTGTGCTTCCTAACAAGCAAACCGCTTTGTGGCCGCGTAGATTTCCTATTCAAAGCATAATATTCGACCACTCCGGTGAACGCCTAGCGATCGCATACGCTGACGGCCAAGTCTTCGTTCATAGAGAGGGAGAGCCAACTCAGACGGTTGCCGTAGATCCAGTTGAAGGTCGCGTGCTGTGTTCCCTCGCGTTTAGTCCCGACGGCCGACAGATTGCCCTCGGTTACGACGACGGAGCAATTCGATTGCTCTCGGTTGGTTACTCACACCCACTTCTCGTGAACAGGTTCACAGGGCACGCGGGCCGCGTGACAAAGCTCTTGTTCTCGAAGGATGCAACAACTCTGTATTCTTCTTCTACCGATCATACTATTCGGTCGTGGTACACCTTCCCAACCTTAACGGCGCTTGGAGCGTTTGCCCGCAACCTCAATCTACCTAGCATCAGGCCAACCGAGCAACGTGAGCTGGCGTTGCAGTCAGTAACGGAAAGCCAAAACTCACCTCCCCCCGGCCGAATAGAAGCCAGCGCTCCCTCGACCGAATGCGATTTCGTGGCAGCCCATCCGTTTGACTTTAATCGCATAGTCCAAAGCATCGTTTGGGATCGATTGGACGGTCGTAAAGCACTCGAATCCTGTAAACGCGCGGTTCAAGACGCCCCCGACAACCTCCGCCTTTGGTTTCAACTCGGTCGCGCCGAGCAACGCTCCGGAACACTAGAGAACGCTCAGAAAATTTTTAGCGATTTGGCAGGCAAGAGCTACACACCGGCTTACGCGGCTGCCGCTGATATATTGCGAAAGAAAGGCAAGTTACGCGAAGCTGTGCAGCTATACAGAATGGCCGCTGCCCAGGGCGACCCACGAGGCATGTATCAGCTGGCTTGGGTTTTCAAACAGGTGTACGAATTCCGACAATCCGAAATCAATCCCGATAGCTATATATCGCAAGCGGCAAACAGCAAGCATTGGTTGGCCGAAACAGATTTGGCCCTTCAACTCATGAGAGATCCTGAGAGATTGGACGCATCACGGGCAGCGCAGCTGTTGTCCGACGCTCACGGCAACGGCTTTGAGTTCGCTGGAGCTTTATTAGGCCAGCTTTGGGTCGACGGTTACCTTGGAACCAAAGACAACAATTTAGCACTTAGTTACTTCCGAAGTGCGGCTCAGGCGGGCGATGGGTTGGGTTTGTTCGGCTTTCAAAAATTGAGAGGTGCGCTGGCGACCAATCAGCAAGGCATTCGGATGCCGCTATGGGATCGGCCTCTTCTTCCTACACCTCGCACAGGAGAGGCGATATCTAAGTGTGACAACCTAGCCGCCATGCCTTTCGACCCAGGCAAAGTAGTGGATGGAGTGTGGTTTAGCGACTTGCGCGCGGAAGCAGCAGTAACTGAATGCCTCGCTGAAATTGCTCGCTCGCCTGAGGTGCCACGACTGAATTACCAATTGGGGCGAGCGTATGCAAAGCAAAATAACAATGCGGAAGCGATTAAATATTATTCGTTGGCTGCAAAGGCGGGGTATCCCATCGCACGATATGCCCTCGCCATTGCCTACAGAGACGGAGAAGGTGTCACGTCTAGTGCCGGCAAAGCGAAGGATGAATTTTTAGATCTAGCACAGGGAAATTTCCCGCTCGCCAATGTGGCGTTGGCCGAAACTCTTATAGGAGACCGCTCATTTGCAATCGACCTCGGTCGCGAGGATAAGTCGGAGATTCTCAGAAATTTAGAAACCGCCGCTATGTCGGGATCGCCTGAGGCGCACGCAAGACTTTCAGATTTCTACACGAACAAAGGGACAAACATCACGGGTGGCGGCGAAAACGGCTTAAGAGGTTTGTACCACCAAATTATTGCGGAGGTGATTTATGCGCGGTTCGGCTTATACAAGAGTGAAGCATCGGTAGCGGCTCGCCGCGAGGAGATGTATGGATACTTTTCGAGTGCTCAAATTGCGGAAGTCTGGCGACGCGCAGCTGCTTGGGTGCCGGGAACGCCATTCCAATACGACCACGGGATAATGTTAGGAAGTGATCAGTGATCTCAAAAGAGTTAGCTTCCTTTTGCTAGGGAGCGCCATACAATAAAATCAATCGCGTCCGTCAGGCCCCACCCGATTGGCCACCACTGTTACCATAGCGCGGTGGTGCTGGCTTTTGCTGCCTCCGACGAACAACGTGGTTGCGGCCCATCTTCATGTTGGGCCTCAGATCTTGCGGCGTAGCTCATCTGGCGCTCCCCAAGCGCCGTGTGATGCGCCTCGACCCACGCACTCCGAACGGGTTAACCCTTCGATTTCCTTTCCAAATAGGTCTCGACCAGAAACGTCGCGATGGCGCCGGAAGTGTTAACGGCAAGGCTGGCATGGCGCGACGAGGGCTTAACGGGCTTTCCTCCTCGCCCGTGAGAGTCACTGAGACGGTTTCGGAGCGTGCCGATGCCGTTGACCAGCGTCATGGCACCCCCGAGGATTGCCTTGATAGGTTCCTCCGTGTGCTGATCAGGGGCGAGAGTCAGCGCCTTCGCTGCCATTGAATACAGCTTCGGCAAATCTTCCTTGTCTGAATAGGTAAGAGGGATGTCGTCCAAGATGCGCTTGCACACGGTTTCGAGCAGCGTCCTGGCCACAGTGATTGCCCCTTCAGGGTCCGCGTTGCGGCGGCTTAGCGCTTTGCTCCAAATTGCGTGCACACCGTCGGCATCAAAGGACTGAAGGGCATCAGATACCACGGCATCACCCGGAGTGCGGTTGCGGCCTTCAAGATGATCCACCAAGGGTGTGAATGCCTCGCCTATAATACGGCGACGATCAGCATAGGTGCCGGCCTTTTCCTTGATAAAGGGCCAAAACACATCGAGCGTGCGACACGTCCGGACGAATGGCGGCAAGAGGTCCTTCATTTCCGGGTCAGCGATGAAATCGCGGCGCAGCTGCTCATAATCATGAGTGCTCGCCGTCATGTCGCCGGTCGCGCGCGCAACCAGAAGATTTTCCAACATCGAAGCGCGCTCAAGGGGGTCGGCAGGGAGTTCAAATCCGAAGGAATTAATATATTTTACCATATGGATAAAAGGGGTAGCCGACTCGTCGTAAGCCCTGATCCCGACATCTCGGACCAAAGGCCCCTCTTTAGGGGTCCGCTTTCTTTACCACGGATCGAGCTCTGCCGGACGAGTCCTCGTAACATTGATGCTGGTCCACTCCAAAGTATCGGTACGGTTGGATTATCGATGACGAGACGCTAAATGGGTTCCCTAAGATGGAATGCGATATTCTTGAGCGCAATATTATCGCTGTCGATGACGATCGAACATGAGGCGGTCTCGTAATCCATGGCAGGGCAGATTCTAGCGGGCATTTCGTCTGTGTTAGCCGTCCAAGATAGGACGGCAGCGAGAGTGACGAGCGGAACGTGGATTGAACGGCGCACGAGTGCTTCTACTCTGATGTAAAAGAGAAAGATCGCTGCTCAGCCAGGCAATGCAATCGGCCTCGGCCCCCCGGAAGGCCACAACAACCTCCTACAGCGTGCCGGCGCGTCAAGGCGCCTCCGGACCCGCGATTGCCCGCGACGCGTGCGTGGTGACCGTCCTAGCGCCCTAGGAGGCCTTACTTTTTGGGTAACCGCGGCAGGTCGAAGCCCAGTCAAAAATAATTCTGGGGGAACGCGTCTATACTACCGGGTGATGGCCGCCACGTTGCCGGCCGACGGCCCCCAACAACGGGCATCGGTATCTCACACCAGCCCGGCACCAGCTTGACCGAGAAACCGGGAAGGCGCGTTTCCCCAACGATCCGGCTCGGCGATATACATCAGAATGCGTTCCGCACGGGTCACCGCAACATAGAACAGCCGTCTCTCCGCATCCATGTCCTCGGCACGGAAGTGAGGAAAGCGGCCCTCGCGCAAATTGATGAGGGCAACTGCTCCGTATTCCCGGCCTTTGGAATTATGGATGGTCGTCAGCCGGACTGCCCGGTCGGGCGACGCAAACAGCCCTAAATCTTCGATAGTGAGATTCGCAAGGTCGACGCGCTGCGCGATCATATCGGCCTTCATTTCCTGAACGGAGGCGTAAAACAGCCCGGCATGCGCTTGGTCGATCAATCCATCCCGCTGAAGAATCGCGCCGGTGGCCTGGGACATCGCGTCTAGCCACCGCACCGCTCCACCCGCTTGCGCCAGGCGCGACGCTTCGCGAAGAAGCCGCACCAAGGTCACGCGTCCTGTGTACGTGAAGATTTCGAAGCAGATCCGCGCGGTCGCCTCCTGCACCGCATGAAACAGCGCGCGCTCTAGCTGGCGGATATTGTGTGCTCCGGGGTCTACAATGTAGCCGCACAACTGCTCCGCCAGCGAAGCGAAAAGCCGGGACCGCCGATACGGCCTTGCTCCGGGACCGACTACGGGCACGCCGAACTCCCTCAACAGCCGTGAGAGAGGAAACAAGGGCGCCCATTCCCGCGCGAGAATGGCGGCATCGCCAAGTTCTATGCCCTCATCTGTCAATCGGCGTTGGACTGGGACCCCCGATCGGCGTCCAAAGGGGACCCCTTCGATCGGCGAGTCTTGATGGTAGCGCTCGCGGCGTCGGAGCTGGCCGGGGTTGCGGAGACGGCGCGAGCGCGGGTTGTTTGATCGTCGTCGCGGCTTTTAAAGCGCCAGCTGTCGTTACCGGTCTCGACGATATCGCAGTGATGAGTCAGACGGTCGAGCAGCGCGGTCGTCATCTTGGCATCGCCGAACACGCTCGGCCACTCGCCGAATGCCAGATTGGTGGTGACGAGGACGGAGGCGCGCTCATAAAGCCGGCTGATGAGGTGGAAGAGAAGCTGACCGCCGGACTGGGCAAAGGGCAAATATCCGAGCTCGTCCAGGACAATGAAGTCCATGCGGGTTAGGTGCTCGGCAAGCCGGCCCTGTCGCCCGTTGCGGGTCTCGGTCTCGAGGCGGTTGACGAGGTCGACCACATTATAGAAGCGGCCACGAGCGCCGGATCGGATGCAGCTTCGCGCGATAGCAATGGCCAGATGGGTCTTGCCGGTGCCCGTTCCGCCGACCAGGACGACGTTGCGTTGCTGGGCGATGAAGCCGCCGCCGGCGAGATCATTGACAAGCGTCTGGTTGATCGGCGTGCCGTCGAACTGGAAGTCGGCGATGTCTTTGGCAAGCGGCAACTTGGCGATGGTGAGCTGGTATTTGATCGAGCGGGCCTGCTTCTCGTTGATCTCGGCCGAGAGCAGATCGCCGACGATGTGCTGGGGTTCGTGCTGGCGCTTGACGGCGGTCGCCATGATCTCGTCGAACGCGGCCTTCATGCCGTAGAGCTTAAGCTCGCCCATGAGATCGAAGATTTGGGTTCGTTCCATCAGTTTGTCCTCCGGAGGTTGTCGTAGCGGGCACAATCGGCGATCGGCGCATGGCGGAGCGTCAACGCAGCCGGCGTCATGATGTTGGCCGGTGGGGCCGGTTCACGTTGCCGGGCCAGGATGTTGAGAACGACATCGGCGGAATGGACGCCGTGACCGAGCGCTTCGGCACAGGCGGCTTCCACCGCCGGTAGGCCGTCAGTCAGCACCGCATTGAGGATATCAACCATCTGTCGATTGCCATCGTCGACACCGGCGAGTTTGCGTCGCACACGCTCAATCGCTGCGGGCAGTACCCAGTCCTTGAAGGGAGCGCCATTACGCAAGGC
>NZ_JBEPQV010000021.1:0-137309 GCF_040548035.1 Bradyrhizobium sp. LB8.2
GTGATGGTCAAAGGCCTCGACTTCGTCGAGACAGGTGTGGCTCAATACGAGGCGAGGGTATTGGAAACCAAGCACCGCATTCTGCACCGACTGGCCCGCCAGCTCGGCCAGCGAATCGTCCCCAATCCAGCCGCCGTCGTCTGACAGACGTGTTCATGGAGAGGATCTCAATCCAGCCCCGCACGCTTCGCAGGCTTCTGCGTCTTCGGCAACGTCACGTCGGGCAGCGTCTCGCGCACGATCTCCGCGGCGGGGGCATCCGCCGCGACCGTCTCTGCGCGCACCGGCGCCACCCTCATCTCGCCGAGGCGCGCGCGAACCTGCGCCGTGAGGCCGGGATAGGAGGCAACCGGGGTGAAGTCGGCAGCCTGGTCGTTACCGACGCGGATACCGGTGTAGGCGACGAGGCCGTCGGTGGTGGCGATCACGTCGCCGGGTTTCAGCGACGAGTCCAGTGCCAGATCGACCGGAGCGAGGCCGACCGGCTCGCGGCCGTTGCAGGTGCAGTCGGCGCGCAGCGCCTTGCGATAGGCGAACGCATTCTCGCTGTCGGCGTAGCGCTCGCCGGTCTGCGACGCGGCGCCGTCGATCGACAAGCCGAAATAGATTTTTGTCGTGCTGGCAGGACAGAATGCCTGACACATCTGCGCGGGCGAGGTGAGGCCGCGCATCAGCGGAAAATATTTGCCGTCGCAGCTGCGCACGCAGAATGCGGGTCCCGAGCCGCCAGCCGCCGCCGATCGCGTCGGCGGCACGTATTGCGGGGATGCGGCGTTCTGCTGGCCGGTGAAGGGGTCGGTGTAGGAGCTCGCCTGTTGCGGCACCTCACGCTGCGGCCGTTGCTGCTGCATTCCGCCGAAGAAGAAGTCGAACAGGCCTTCGGCCGAAACCGGGGCCGGAGCCGCAAGCAGCGGTGCTGCCAGTGTGGCGGCGACAAGCATCACGCGCCGCCGCCGGCGCGCATGGGACATGACTGTACGCAAACGCTTACTCCACCCGACGCTACTCGACCGGCCGGGACCATCAGATCTCAGCACATGATTCACCATAACGCGGGATGGTAAATGAGCGGTTGAGGGCGAGGCTTCGTGCCCCGGATGCTGCGCTGCGCCTGGGACGGGGCGCCCTTAAGCCTTCAAAAACTCCGAGGCCCTGTACAGCGAGCGGAACGGCAGGCCGGCCGCGCCAAATGTGTCGTCGGCGCCTTCCTCGCGGTCCACCATGGTCAGCACCAGCACCACTTCGGCGCCCGCCTCGCGCACGGATTCCACCGCTTTCAGCGCCGAGCCGCCGGTGGTGGTGACATCCTCGACGATGACGACGCGCTTGCCCTCGAGTGTCTCGCCCCTGGGCAGTCCCTCGATGACGAGCTTCGCGCCATGCTCCTTCGGCTTCTTGCGCACGAAGAAGGCCGCGATCGGATGGCCCTTGATCCAGGAGATCTGCGCCAGCGCACCGGCCAGCGGCACCGCGCCCATCTCGAGCCCGCCGATGAAATCGAGCTGGTCGTCCTTCAGCGCTTCATAGGTCAGTTCGGCAAGCAGAGTGGCGCCCTCCGGATCGAGCATGGTCGGCTTGAGGTTGAAGTAGAAATCGCTCTTGCGGCCCGACGCGAGCGTCACCTCGCCGCGGCCGAAGGAGCGCCGGCGGATGATCTCGAACAGTCGGGCGCGGGAGGCGGATTTAGACACGGCGGGCCCTCGGGAGCGTTTTTGGAAGTGGCGGAATTTATCCGCGACGGACGCGACATTCCAGAGGGGGCTTCCCCCGTCAACAGGGATCGGCCATCCCGGCCCGCCGGTTGTGGGGGTGCAACCTTCTGGAGTAGGTGGATGCCAGATATTTCTTGGGCAGGAAACTGGACCACGAAACTGGTCAAGGAAACTGCGCAAGGAAACGGGGCAAGGAAACGCGAAAAATGACCATCGAACTGCACACCTGGAACACGCCGAACGGCCGCAAGATCTCGGTCGCGCTGGAGGAAATGGGGCTGCCCTACAAGGTGGTGCCGGTGAACATCAGCAAGGGCGAGCAGATGGCGCCGGATTTCCTGAAGCTCTCACCCAACAACAAGATTCCGGCGATCCTCGACCCCGAGGGGCCGGACGGCAAGCCCGTCAGCCTCTTCGAGTCCGGCGCGATCCTGCTTTATCTCGGCGAAAAGACCGGCAAATTCCTGCCGAAATCGCTGGCCGGCCGCATCCCGGTCTATGAATGGCTGATGTGGCAGATGGGCGGCTTCGGCCCGATGCCGGGCCAGGTGCACCATTTCATCGCGCTCGAGAACGAGCAGGACCGCGCCTACGGCCTCAAGCGCTATATGGCCGAGACGCGCCGACTCTACGGCGTGCTCGACCGCCGGCTAGCGGACCGCGATTTCGTTGCCGGCGAGATCTCGGTTGCCGATTTTGCCATCCTGGGCTGGGCATGGCGCCACCCTCGCCACAAGGTTGAGCTGCCCGATTTCCCCAACGTCAAGCGCTGGTACGAGGCCCTGATGGCCCGCCCGGCGGTGAAGCGGGGCATGGAGGCAAAGCTGGATTGAGGTTTCTTCTCCCTCCCCCCGCTTGCCCTTTGCGGGGAGGGTGGCTCGCCGCGCAGCGGCGAGACGGGTGCGGGGTCTGTCTCGCCGAACTCACCTGCATCTGTGCTCGAGGAGAGAACCCATCATCCGGTGCTTCGCGCCACGTTCTCCGCAAGGGGAGAAGGAAGAAAGCAATCACACCTTCTTCGCTTCCACCGCCATCCGCACCGCGAGCCCGGCCAGCACCGTGCCCATCAACCAGCGCTGCACCAGCATCCAGCTCGGCCGACTCGTCAGAAACAGCGCGATTGATCCTGCCGCGAGCGCGATCATCGCATTCACGCTGACACTGATCGCGATCTGGATCGCACCGAGCACCACCGACTGCGTCAGCACGCTGCTGGCGGTAGGGTCGATGAACTGCGGCAGCAGCGCGAGATACAGCATCGCGATCTTCGGGTTGAGCAGATTGGTGACGAACCCCATTGCGAACAATTTGCGCGGGCTGTCGATCGAAAGCTGCTTCACCTGGAACGGCGAGCGCCCGCCGGGCTTCACCGCCTGCCAGGCGAGCCACAGCAAATAACCGGCACCGGCGAAGCGCAACGCGTCATAGGCAAAGGGAATGGCGAGCAGCAGCGCCGTGATGCCGAACGCCGCGCACAGCATGTAGAACACGAAGCCCAGCGCCACGCCGCCGAGCGAGACGATGCCCGCCGCCGGTCCCTGCGTGATCGAACGCGAGATCAGGTAGATCATGTTCGGCCCGGGCGTGAGCACGAGGCCGAGGCAGACGAGGGCGAAGCCGAGCAAAGCGGAGGTGTGGGGCATGGCTGAACCGGTGCGGGAGACGGCACGGTTTTAGTGTGCGGGGGATCGCGAGGCCATCGCGCAATTGCACGGAGGACAATTCAGGTGCGGCCGCACGCGCTACGCTGCCTCGCCCCGTAAGCAGGGCGAGGCAAGAAAAATCAGTGCGCCTCGTCCCAATTGTTCGCCGCGCGCGCGTCCACATGCAGCGGCACCGAGAGCAGCACCGCCGGGAACGGCGCGTCCTGCATCACGTGCTGCACGACCGGCAGCGTCGCTGCGACCTCGGCGTCGGGCACTTCGAAGATCAATTCGTCATGCACCTGAAGCAGCATCTGCGCCGACAGCTTCTTTTCGGCCAGCGCATCCTCCATCCGCGTCATGGCGCGGCGGATGATGTCGGCGGCGGCGCCCTGGAGCCGCGCGTTGATTGCCGCGCGCTCGTTGAAGGCGCGCACCGAGGCGTTCGAAGCCTTGATGTCGGGATAGTACATCTTCCGGCCAAACAGCGTGGTGACGTAGCCGTGGCTGCGGCAGAAATCCCGCGTCTCGTCCATATAGGCGCGGATGCCGGGGAAACGCTCGAAGTATTTCTTGATGTAGGCGGAGGCCTCCTCGCGCGCGATGCCGAGCTGGTTGGCGAGGCCGAACGCCGAAATGCCGTAGATGATGCCGAAATTGATCGCCTTGGCGCGGCGCCGGATTTCGCTCGGCATGCCCTCGATCGGCACGCCGAACATCTCCGATGCCGTCATGGCGTGAATGTCGAGACCGTCGCGAAACGCCTGCTTCAGCACGGGAATGTCGGCGATCTCGGCGAGCAGCCGTAGCTCGATCTGCGAATAGTCGGCGGAGACGAGCTTGTGCCCCGATGTTGCGATAAAGGCGCGCCGGATCTTGCGTCCGTCCTCGGTGCGCACCGGAATGTTCTGCAAATTCGGCTCGTTCGACGACAGCCGGCCCGTCGTGGTCGCGGCCAGCGCGTAGGTCGTGTGCACGCGGTGGGTCTGCGGATGGACATAGGTCGGCAGCGCGTCGGTGTAGGTCGATTTCAGCTTTGAGACCTGGCGCCACTCCAAAATCTTCTTCGGGAGGTCATGGCCCTGCTCGGCCAGTTCGTCGAGCACCTGCGCGGTGGTGGACCACGCGCCGGTCTTGGTTTTGGTGCCGCCGGACAGTCCCATCTTGCCGAACAGGATGTCGCCGATCTGCTTCGGGCTGCCGACATTGACGGGCTCGCCCGCGATCCCTTGGATCTCGGCTTCGACGCGGGCCGCGGTCTGGGCGAAGTCGCCGGAGAGACGCGACAGCACCTGGCGGTCGATCGAGATGCCGCGCCGCTCCATACGTGCGAGCACTGTGACCAGCGGGCGTTCCAGCGTCTCGTAGACGGTGGTCATGTGCTCGGCGACAAGGCGCGGCTTCAGGACGCGCCAGACGCGCAAGGCGATGTCGGCGCCTTCCGCCGACAGCGGCGCGGCCTTGTCGATCGGCACCTGGTCGAACGTGATCTTGCCCTTGCCGCTGCCGAGCAGCTCGTTCTCCTTCAGCATGGCGTGACCAAACCAACGCTCGGAAAGCGACTCCAGTCCATGCGAGCCGCGGCCGGCGTCCAGCACATAGGAGATCAGCTGCGCGTCGTCGGCGTTGCGCAAGGTGATGCCGTGTTGCGCCAGCATCACGGCGGTGAATTTGACGTCGAAGCCGATCTTGAGAATGCCTGATGATTCCAGCACCGGCCGCAGCGCTTCGATAGCATCGTCGTGCTTGACTTGATCGGGCGCGAGGCCCGCGTCGAACAGGCCGGCGCCGCCGCCGGACTGCTTGTGCGCCAGCGGCACGTAGCAGGCCTCGTTCGGGGCCAGCGCCAGCGCGATGCCGCAGAGATCGGCCTGCATCGGGTCGATCGAGTTTCCCCGGATCTCGACCGAGACATGGCCGGCATCATGGATGCGCGCGATGAACGCGTTTAATTCCGCGAGTGTCTTGATGGCCTGGTACTTGCCGCGATCGACCGGAAGCTTGCGCAAAACATCTTCGCGCGCGGCTGCGAGAGAAATCGGCGCGCCTTTCGGGCTCGCGGCCTTGTCCTCTTTGCTCGCCGATGCGTTGCGCTGGCCCGCCTGAACTTGCGCCGGCGTGCCGGCTCCTGGTGCCGGCACGACGTCCGAAGGCGGCAGCGGCGAGAAGACGCTGGCGCCGCTGGCATAGCCGGGATCGGCATCGACGTTGGCAGGATCGATCTGCGAATAGTCGGCAACGCGGCGCGTCAGCGTCGTGAACTCCATCGCCTTCAGGAAAGCGACCAGCTTGCGCGCATCGGGCTCATGGACGGCGAGATCGTCCAGCGGCACCTCCAGCGCGACCTTGTCGTCGAGCAGCACGAGCTGGCGCGAGATGCGCGCCTTTTCCGCATGCTCGATCAGCGCCTCGCGCCGCTTCGGCTGCTTGATCTCGGTGGCGCGGAACAGCAATTGGTCGAGATCGCCATATTCGGTGATCAGCTGCGCCGCGGTCTTGATGCCGATGCCGGGCACGCCAGGAACGTTGTCGGTGGAATCGCCGGCCAGTGCCTGCACTTCCACCACCTTCTCCGGCGGCACGCCAAACTTCTCGATCACCTCGGGGATGCCGATGCGGCGGTCCTTCATGGTGTCGTACATGGTGACGCAATCGGTGACGAGTTGCATCAGGTCCTTGTCGGAGGACACGATGGTCGCGCTGGCGCCGCGCTCGCAGGCTTGCCGCACATAGGTCGCAATCAGATCGTCGGCCTCGAAGCCGACCTGTTCCAGGCAAGGCAGGTCGAACGCGCGCACCGCTTCGCGGATCAGCGAAAATTGCGGGATCAGATCGTCAGGCGCAGGCGGCCGGTGGGCCTTGTACTCAGGATAGATCTTGTTGCGAAAGGTCATTTCCGACTTGTCGAAGATGATTGCCAGATGCGTCGGCCGGTTGTCCTCGGGCATGTCGCGCAACAGCTTCCACAGCATGTTGCAGAAGCCGAGCACGGCATTGACCTGCAGGCCGTCGGACTTGCGGTTCAGCGGCGGCAGCGCATGGTAGGCGCGGAAGATGTAGCCGGAACCGTCGACCAGGAAGACGTGGTCGCCCTTGCCGGCCGGCTTGGCGGCGACGGGTTTGGCGGCGACGGGCTTGGCGGACGTGGGTTCGGCAGCTTTCGGGGAGATTTTGGGCATGCCGCAATGTATGAATTTTTGCGGGCTTTGACAGCCTTGCGGGTGGGATTTTTAGGGCAGTGACGCAGCTATCCCCCGCTGTCGTTCCTCGCGAAAGCGGGGCATCCAGTACGCCGCGGCTTATCGGTCGATCACTGCGGTTTCTGGAATACTGGGTCGCCCGGTCGAGCCGGGCGACGACAGCGAGCCCGGCTGCAGCCGCGCCCCGGCCTTCTTCGGTACAATCCAGAATGCATCCGGCCGCTCGAACAGGAAATTGGCGTCGAGCCGCAACGCCGCCTGCCAGATCGCGAGTGCTCCGATCACGCCGACGATGGTGACGATCAGCGACACCGTGCCGATGTCGGGAATGACACCCGTGCGTAGCAGCAGGGTTCGCGTGGCCGCCATCGGCAGGAAGAAGGCAAGATAGATCACGATCGAGTGCTCGCCGCAGAAGCGGAAAAAATTCAGCCAGCGGGCGCGTGCGAGCAGCGTGCCCATGGTGATGATGGCGCAGGCGCCGGCGAAGCCGAGCACGAGCGACACGATCTTCCATTCGCTGGCCCCACACACGACGAGGCCGGCATTGACCAGCGCCCACGTTGCGAGCGCTGCCAGCGCCCATGCGGGATGATTGCGCGCGCGATCCGCCAGCGCGAACACGTAGGGCGCGAACAGGTAGCCCGAATAGAAATAGACGAAGCGCGCGCAGAACTCGTCGATCGCGGTCCAGCCGGTTGCAACACGCGCCGTCTCCAGCGCGGCCGCGATGAGCCAGATCGCGGGCGGGGGGATTCGTCGTGTCAGTTTTGTGACGACGAAAAAGATCGGCAGCAGATAGATGAACCAGAGCGTGCCGAACGGCTCGACGAAGGATTCCAGATACAGCAGGCCGGCGTCGCGCCAGCTGGTTTCGGCGGCGAATGCGGGGGCCTTGAAGCCGAACTGGATTGTCACCCACACGACATAGAAATAGGCGAAATGCACCACCTTGCGGTCGAGATAGGTTCGCCAGTCCCGGTCGATCACCAGTGGCAGGAACAGGCCCGAAATCAGGAAGAAATCCGGCATCCGGAACGGCTTTGCGAAGGCCACGGCGACATGCATGAAACCGGTCTGGCCGGCAGCGAGCTCGACCCCCAGCACCGAATGCATCATCACGACCATGACGATGCAGATGCCCTTGGCGTAATCGACCCAATCGACACGCGCAGCAGAGGGGGCCTTGAGCCCCCCGCTCGTGGCGATTGTGCCCGATGATGCCATGGTGTCCCTTTTCGAGGCGTGTTCCGCCCGGATCTGTGTGAACGCGGAGCAGTGTGGCGCCTTGCGGCTTTCGATTTGTTTACCGTTGCAATTCAAGTGCCCGGTTTTTGCGGGCTGACGGTTCCCTTCCATGGGGAAAATGCTAAACCTTTCCCCGAATTGGGATTTCATTAACCAAGCCAAAACAGGGTTTTTCATGCGAATCGCGATGATCGGAACGGGCTATGTGGGACTGGTGTCCGGGGCCTGCTTTGCAGATTTCGGTCACGACGTCATCTGCGTCGACAAGGACGAGAAGAAGATCGCTGCACTTCATCGCGGCGAGATCCCGATCTACGAACCCGGGCTCGACGAACTCGTTGCGACCAACGTCAAGGCCAAGCGGCTGGAGTTCACCACCGACCTGTCCAAGCCGGTCGCCGATGCCGATGCCGTGTTCATCGCGGTCGGCACGCCGTCGCGCCGCGGTGATGGCCACGCCGATCTGTCCTATGTCTACGCCGCTGCGAAAGAGATCGCGCAGTCGCTGTCCGGTTTCACCGTCGTGGTGACGAAGTCGACCGTTCCGGTCGGCACCGGCGACGAGGTCGAGCGCATCATCCACGAGACCAACCCCAAGGCCGACGTCGTCGTCGCCTCCAACCCCGAATTCCTGCGCGAGGGCGCCGCGATCCGCGACTTCAAGTTTCCCGATCGCGTCGTCGTCGGCACCTCCGACGAGCGCGGTCGCAAGGTGATGGGCGACATCTACCGTCCGCTGTCGCTGAACCAGGCTCCGCTGATGTTTACGGAGCGCCGTACCGCCGAGATGATCAAATACGCCGCGAACGCCTTCCTCGCGACCAAGATCACCTTCATCAACGAGATCGCGGACCTCTCCGAAAAGGTCGGCGCCAACGTGCAGGAGGTCGCGCGCGGCATCGGGCTGGACAACCGCATCGGCACCAAATTCCTGCATGCCGGCCCCGGCTTCGGCGGCTCGTGCTTTCCGAAGGACACCAAGGCGCTGATCAAGATCGCGCAGGACTACGACGTGTCCTTGCGCATCGTCGAATCCGTGCTGGCGGTCAACGAGAACCGCAAGCGCGCGATGGCCCGCAAGGTCAGCCAGGCGCTCGGCGGCTCGCTGCGCGGCAAGACCATTGCCGTGCTCGGCCTCACCTTCAAGCCTGACACCGACGACATGCGCGATGCCCCGTCGATCCCGCTGGTCACGGGCCTGATCGACATGGGTGCGAAGGTGAAGGCGTTCGATCCCGTCGGCATGGAGCAGGCCAGGGGCGAACTGCCCAACATCACCTATTGCGAGGACGCCTATTCCTGCGCTGAAGGTGCTGATGCGCTGGTTGTCGTCACCGAATGGGTGCAGTTCCGCGGCCTCGATCTCGACCGGCTGAAGGCGACCATGGCCCAGCCCGTCGTCGTCGATCTCCGCAACATCTACCGCCCCGAGGACATGGCTGCGGCCGGCTTCACCTACGAAAGCATCGGCCGCCCGCCGGTGCAGGGCTGATCGCCACATATGATTGTCATACCCCGCGAAGGCGGGGTATCCAGTAATCCTGATCTTCTTAATCACGGGGATCTGAGTTTACTGGATCACCCGCCTTCGCGGGTGATGACGGGACGGAGATACTTGCCCCGCACTTTCGACACGCCCCTTCCGATCGATGCCGTGCTCGACCACCTCTCGCGCACGCTGGAGGCGCACAATGCGGCCGTGCTGGTCGCCCCTCCGGGCGCCGGCAAGACCACGCGCGTGCCGCTCGCGCTGCTCGATGCCCCCTGGGCCAAGGGCAAGAAGATCATCGTGCTCGAGCCGCGGCGCATTGCTGCGCGCGCCAGCGCCGACCGCATGGCCAAGTCGCTTGGCGAGAGGGCCGGCGAGACCGTCGGCTACCGCGTTCGCTTCGGCTCAAAAATCTCGCGTGCGACCCGCATCGAGGTGGTGACCGAAGGCATCTTCAGCCGTCAGATACTTGACGATCCCGAGCTGTCAGGCGTCGCCGCCGTCCTGTTCGACGAATTCCACGAGCGCTCGCTCGATGCCGATATGAGCCTTGCGCTGGCGCGCGACGCGCAACAGGGCCTGCGCGAGGATTTGCGCATCCTCGTGATGTCGGCAACGCTCGATGGCGCCCGTGTGGCAAAGCTGCTTGGGCAAGCGCCCGTCGTCGAAAGCGAGGGCCGCGCCTTTCCCGTCGAAACACGCTATCTCGGTCGCAAGGCGGATGCGCCGGTGGAGCGGCAGATGGCGGATGCGATCGCATCCGCGCTACGCGCCGATAGCGGCTCGGTGCTGGCGTTTCTGCCGGGTGCCGCCGAAATCCGCCGCACGCAGAATTTCCTCAGCGAACGCGTGCAGGATGCCGGTATCGAAATCGTGCCGCTGTTCGGCGCGCTCGATGCCGCCGTGCAGGACCGTGCCATCTCGCCGGCGCCGAAGGGCACGCGCAAGGTGGTACTGGCGACCTCGATCGCGGAAACCTCGCTCACCATCGAAGGCGTGCGCATCGTCGTCGATTCCGGTCTTGCCCGCGTGCCGCGTTACGAACCCGACATCGGGCTGACGCGGCTCGAGACCGTGCGCGTCTCGCGCGCGGCGGCGGACCAGCGCCGCGGTCGCGCCGGCCGCACCGAGCCCGGTGTCTGCTACCGGCTCTGGGACGAGCCGCAGACGGCGTCTCTCGCGCCCTATACCCAACCGGAAATCCTCAGCGCCGATCTGTCCTCGCTGGTGCTCGATCTCGCGCAATGGGGCGTCGCTGACGCTGCCGCGCTGTCGTTTCTCGACCCGCCGCCGCAGCCGGCCTGGAAGGAAGCCAAGAGCCTGCTCTCCGAGCTCAATGCGCTCGATGGCGACGGCCGCATCACCGCGGAAGGCAAGAGCCTGCGTGCGCTGGCGCTGCCGGCGCGGCTGGCGCGCATGATCGTGGATTCGCATCGTGCCGGCGAGGGCGAAGCCGCCGCCGAGATCGCCGCCATCATCACCGAGCGCGGGCTCGGCGGCGACAGCGTCGATCTCGAACACCGTCGCGACCAGTTCCGCCGCGAGCGCTCGCCACGCGCAACGAGCGCGCGCGACCTCGCCCGGCGCTGGGCTTCACAGGTGGCGGCGTCAGAGAAGACGGCGGCCGGAGAAGGTGACCTCTCGACGGGCCTGATGCTCGCCTATGCCTTCCCGGATAGCGTCGCGCGGAATCGCGGCAATGGTAGTTTCGTGCTTGCCAACGGTCGTGGTGCCGCCGTCGATCAGACATCGTCACTTGCCCGCGCACCTTATATCGCGATCGGCGAGATGACGGGGACGGCGGCGAGCGGCCGCATTCTGCTCGCCGCGCAAATCACGCAGGACGAGATCGAGCAGCATTTCGCCGAGCATATCGAGCCCGTCGACGAGATCTCGTTCGACCGCGGTGCGATGGCGCTGCGGGCGCGGCGCAAGCGCGCGCTGCACGCGATCACTCTCTCCGAGGCGACGCTTGCCGTGTCGCCCTCGGAAGACACCGCGCGCATCTTCGCCGACGGGCTCATTGCCGTCGGCCTCGACCGGCTGCCCTGGTCGAAGGCAGCAAAGCAATGGCGCGACCGCGTGATGTTTTTGCGTAAGGCCGAAGGCGGCAGCTGGCCCGACCTGTCGGACGAAGGCTTGATCGCGCGGCGCGACGACTGGCTGGTGCCGGCGCTCTACGACAAGATCGCGCTGAAGGACATCTCCACCGGCGATCTCTCCGACGCGCTGATGGCATTGTTGCCGTGGGAGACGCGCGCGCGGCTCGACCGCGAGGCGCCGACGCATTTCGAGGCGCCGACCGGCAGCGTGCTCGCGATCGACTACGAGGCCGAGCAGGGGCCGACCATCGCGGTGCGGCTCCAGGAATTGTTCGGCCTCAACACCCATCCGTCGGTCGCCGCGGGCAAGGTGCCGCTGGTGCTGGAATTGCTGTCGCCGGCGCAGCGCCCGGTACAGGTGACGCGCGATCTCCCCGGTTTCTGGCGCGGCAGTTACAGCGCGGTTCGCTCCGACCTGCGCGGCCGCTATCCGCGCCATCCCTGGCCGGAAGATCCGGCGAATGCGTTGCCGACCCGGCGAGTCAAGCCGCGCGGCACCTGAGAGTTACGAAGGCGCATTAACCGTCCGCTCATCCTTTTCGTCAAAATAGCACCGCTCTGGCCGCAGCGTCGCTCGCGGGCAGGCTTGCCGCGTGGTCAAATCGAGCTTTCCGGCTCGGAAGTGGTGTAATGCGTAACATAATGATCTTGGCGGCGATCATGATCGGCCTCGGCACTTTCATGGCGCAGATGGCGGACAGGATGAGCTCCGCCTCGGCGACGTCGGTGCCACGCACGACCGTGGCACTCGCGTCCACCGCGCCGGCCGGCGGCCGCAGCCTCAGCATCCCCCGCGACGGACGGGGTCATTTCCAGACCGACGGCCGGATTGAAGGCCAGCGCATCGGCTTCATGGTCGACACCGGCGCCTCCGTGGTTGCGCTGAACGAGACCTCGGCCGCCCGCTTTGGCCTGCGTCCCTCGCGCGGCGATTACAATGCGACCGTCTCCACCGCCAACGGCACCATCAAGGCCGCGCGCACCCGTATCGCCATGCTCGATGTCGGCGGCCTAATCGTGCGCGACGTCGACGCCATGGTGCTGCCCGACGAGGCGCTGTCCGAGAACCTGCTCGGCCTCTCCTTCCTCTCCCGCCTCAAGCGTTTCGAATACGCCAACGGCCAGATGGTTCTGGAGCAGTAAGGTCTCCCCGGCGGCCTTGTTAGGCCCTCCCGCTGGGGCGGGCGGAGTGCTATATTCCGCCAATGAACAGTCCCGATGCGATTGCCATCTTGCGACAGTCCGAACCTGCCCTGCGCGAGCGGGGCGTTTTGCATGCCGCGTTGTTTGGCTCGGTGGCGAGGGGCGAAAGCCATTCCGGCAGTGATGTCGATATCATAGTCGAGATCGATCCCGATGCGCGGATCACGATCTTCGATTACGTCGAGCTCAAGGAATATATTGCCAATCTTTTTGACGAGCCCGTTGACGTCGTCAACCGCGACGGCCTGAAATCATACCTCGCTCCCGCAGCGACGGCTGACGCTGTCTATGCCTTCTGATCGCATCGAGGGGACTCTCCGCGACGTCTTGCATCACATCGATCTGGCGATCGAGTTCGCCGGAGGCCTTGATCGTGATGCGTTCGCGGCGGATCTACGGACCGTCTATGCGGTAACGCGGTGCCTCGAGATCATTTCAGAAGCATCTCGCCGCCTGCCTGATGACTTGAAAACGAGGCACCCAGCGATCGCGTGGAAGCAGATGGCGGCTGCGGGCAATGTCAATCGCCACAACTATGAGGACGTTGCGCCCGTTTTGGGTGGGTGACGGTTCAACAGGCTCTTCCGCCTCTAAAGGCCGTCGTTGAAAAGGAGGTTGCACGCCTGCAGAGTTAGCCCATTCTGGTCAGAGATGCATATCACGTCGCGGGTACAAACCCCGTTACCAAACCGCCGCAATTATCCGCCATAAGCCTTCATTCCCGCCTTCCGCTGCGGCCCGGCATTCGCTAAGGCTGCACCAAATCCTGCCTCATTTCGCGAGACCGTCTCAATGTTTCCCAAGCCGAAATCCGTCTTGCTGCCCAACACTTACGCCTTCGAATCCGAGCCGATGGTGAAGGCCACGGGTTTTCGCGAATACGACGCGCGCTGGTTGTTCCAGAAGGAAATCAACCTGATGGGAATCCAGGCACTCGGCATGGGGCTGGGTGCGCTGATCGCCGAGCTCGGGGTCAAGCAAGAGATCGTCACCGGTCATGATTTCCGCGGCTATTCGGCCTCGATCAAATACGCGCTGATCTCCGGCCTGATGGCAGCAGGCTGCAAGGTGCACGACATCGGGCTCGCGGTGACGCCGATGGCCTATTTTGCGCAGTTCGATCTCGACGTGCCCTGCTGCGCCATGGTCACAGCCTCGCACAACGACAATGGCTGGACCGGCGTGAAGATGGGCGCCAATCGCCCGCTGACCTTCGGTCCCGACGAGATGACGCGGCTGAAGGAGATCGTGCTGGGCGCCGAGTTCAAGAACAAGGCCGGCGGCTCCTATCAGTTTCACGAGAATTATCCGGCGCGCTACATCGCCGATCTTACCAGCCGTCCGAAGCTCAAGCGCAAGCTCAAGGTCGTCGCGGCCTGCGGCAACGGCACCGCCGGCGCGTTTGCGCCGCAGGTGCTTGAAGCGATCGGCTGCGAGGTGATCCCGCTCGACACCGAGCTCGACCACACTTTCCCGAAATACAATCCAAACCCTGAAGACATGGAGATGCTGCACGCCATCCGCGACGCGGTGCTGCAGCACAAGGCCGATGTCGGCCTCGGCTTCGACGGTGACGGCGATCGCTGCGGCGTCGTCGACAACACCGGCGAGGAGATCTTTGCCGACAAGGTCGGCGTGATGCTGGCGCGCGACATGTCGGCGATCCACAAGGACGCGCAGTTCGTCGTCGACGTGAAGTCGACCGGCCTGTTCGTGACCGATCCGGTGCTGCAGAAGCAGGGCGCGAAGGTCGCCTACTGGAAAACCGGCCATTCCTACATGAAGCGCCGCACCCACGAGATGGGCGCGCTCGCGGGCTTCGAGAAGTCCGGCCATTTCTTCTTTAACAAGCCCTATGGCCGCGGCTATGACGATGGCCTGGTGTCGGCGCTCGCGATCTGCGATATGCTCGACCGCGCCCCCGGCAAGTCGATGGCGGACTTGAAGAACGCGCTGCCAAAAACCTGGTCGTCGCCGACCATGTCGCCGCATTGCGCCGACGAGACCAAATACGGTGTCATCGACAAGGTGGTGAAGCACTTCGAGGGCTTGCAGGCGAAGGGTGCCAAGATCGGCGGCCAGTCGATCCGCGACCTCGTCACCGTCAACGGCGTGCGCGTCACGGTCGAGGACGGAAGCTGGGGCCTGGTGCGCGCCTCCTCCAACAAGCCCGAGCTCGTCGTCGTGGTCGAGAGCCCGGTCTCCGAGCAGCGCATGCACGACATGTTCGAGATGGTGAACAGCGTGCTGCGCACGCATCCCGAGATCGGCGAGTACAATCAGAAGATCTGAGGCGCGAGGCTAGCGTCACTTGCTGTCATGCCCCGGCTTGACCGGGGCATCCAGTACGCCGCGGCCTCAAGCCGGGCGATGACAGCGTCTGGGTGGTGAGACCCTACGCCGTCACCACAGCCGGGATCGGCAGCGTGGTCACCGACTTGATCTTCTCCATCGCGAAGCGCGAGGTGACGTTCTTCAGCGGCACGGCGCTGATCAGCTTCTTGTAGAACACGTCATAGGCTTGCATGTCCGCGACGACGACGCGCAGCATGTAGTCGACGTCGCCGGCCATGCGATAGAACTCCATCACCTCGGGCATGGCGCTGACGGCTTCGGCGAACTTCTTCAGCCAGGCGTCGGAATGGTCGGCGCTCTCCACCGACACGAACACGGAGATGCCGAGCCCGATCTTGTTCTGGTCGACCAGCGCCACCCGCTTGATGATCACGCCGTCGGCCTCCAGGCGCTGGATACGCTTCCAGCAGGGGGTCGAGGACAGGCCGACGCGGTCGCCGATCTCGGCGACGGAGAGGGAAGCATCGTCCTGAAGGACCATCAGAATCTTGCGGTCGATGGCGTCGAGGCGGCGGCTGGTCTCGGGGATCTGGACAGCGAGATCGGTCATTTGAAGAACTTTGTTCCATTTCAAGGGGCGTTTTCCCTGATATAGAGAAAATCTTTCTATAGCAAGTCTATAATCTCGGCGCTCGATCGAGCGTCGCCGTCTGCGACATGCTTAAAAGCTTTTCAACTTCAATACGTTGCGGAGACGCCATGCCGCCGCCGTGGCGGGTGCATTTCAGCGCTGCGGCGGCCGCGGCGAATTGCAGCGCCTCCCGCACGCCGCCGCCTTCGGCGAGACGTAGCGTGAAGGCGCCATGGAACACGTCGCCGGCGCCGAGCGTGTCGACAGCCTGAACCGCGAACGCCAGCGTCTCCTCCAGCTCCCCCGCCTCGTTCAGCCAGATCGTGCCGCGCGGGCCGCGGGTGGCGGCGAGGAAGGCGGGCGTGAGCGCGGCCAAGCGCTTCAACGCCGCGCCGTCATCGGCGATGCCGGCCGTCTCCTGCACCTGTTCGCTGGCAAACAGCAGGTGCGAGGCGACCGTGAGCAGGCTGTCCTGCAACGACATCGCGCGATCGACGCCGACGATGACGGCAATGCCGCGCCGGCGTGCCTCAGCGCAGAGCGAGGTCGCGAATGCGGCGCAGCGGCTTTCGACGAGAACCGCCCGGCAATCGGCGAGCAGTGCGTCGGCGTCCGGCAGCTTCACGGTCGACAGCGCGGGATCGCGATAGATGGTGAGCGTTCGTTCGCCCGACGGATCGATCATGATCGCCGACACAGGCGTCATCAGCCCCGGCATGCGCACGATTTGTGTGGTCTCGATGCCTTCAGCTTCCATCCGTTCGAGGATGAAGCCGCTCGAAATCTCCCGGGCATCGCCCATGGGGCCCGCGAAAGAGACGCGGCCGCCAAGCCGCGCCATGGCGATTGCGGCATTGAGCGCGTTGCCGCCGCAGATCTCCGCGAGATGGGTGGCATTCGCCTTGCTGCCGCGCGCGGGCACGGCCTCGACCCGAAAGGTCAGGTCGCGCACGGGAATGCCGATGCAGAGGATGCGCGGCGCGATCCCTGATGCAGCCATCGGCGGTCTCAGCTCTTGCCGTGCACCCAGCGGCCGAGCAGGTGATGGGCGATGGCGAACGGATGCGGACCGGCGAGCCCGTCGGGATGCGTCCGCGTCAGCATCAGGGCGGCCTCCTCGCGCGTGAACCAGCGCGCATCCTCAAGCTCGGAATGATCGACGACGATGTCCTCGCTCACGGCCCGCGCGCTGCAGCCGATCATCAGCGACGACGGGTAAGGCCAGGGCTGGGTCATGTAATACTGCACGTCGGTGCAGCGGATCCCGGACTCTTCGAGGATCTCGCGGCGCACCGCGTCCTCGATGGTTTCGGCGGCCTCGACGAAGCCGGCGAGGCACGAATACATGCCGGGCGGAAACTGCTTCTGGCGGCCGAGCAGGCATTTTTCGCCGGAGGCGACGTGCATGATCACGACAGGGTCGGTGCGCGGGAAATGCTCGGCCTTGCAACTCGGGCATTCGCGCTTCCAGCCGCCTTCCTTCATCCCGGTCCGCGTGCCGCAATTGGCGCAATAGCCGTGGCGCTGATGCCAGCTCACCATCGATTTCGCCATTGCGATCGCCGACAGCTCCTCCGGGCGAACTGCGCCCTGCATCGCCATGCCGCGCAACTCGGTGAGGGCGTAGTCCTCGCGTCCGACCAGCTTCTCGGACGCGGCCTGCGACAGGCCCATACCGAACATGGCGGCGCCGTCGCGCAGACCCAAGAAGATCGTACCGGGATTGGCGCCGCATTTCAGCGCCTCGTCGATTCCCAGCAGGGCGCGCATTTTTTCGCCCTCGCGCTTCACCAGCAGCGAGTCTCGGTAGACGATATAGGCGCGCGACGACGGCTTCTGCTCCATCGCGAACAGCTTTTCGTCGTCGCGGCGCAGATGCGCGGCACGGTCAAGAATGTTGGTGACGAAGGCCGGTTGTCCCAGCGGAAACGAGTCGAATGCTGACATTTCTTGTTCTTTTCTCGTTCTTTCAACCCAACCAGATCTTGCGGCGAAGCGCGCTGATGAAATTCTGCACCTCTGTGGCATCGTGCGCCAAGGGCTGCATCACGCCCCAGACCGGCCGCGGCCAGGCGGCGTCGCCAGTGCGGCGCGCGATGATGTGGACGTGAAGCTGCGGAACGAGGTTGCCGAGCGCCGCGATGTTGAGCTTGTCGCAGTTGGTGATCTCCTTCAGCGCGCGCGAGACGCGGGAGATCTCCGTCATCAATTGCGCCTGCTGCACCTCGTCGAGATCGATGATCTCGACCGCATCCGCACGCCGCGGCACCAGCAGCAGCCAGGGATAATGCGCGTCCTTGATGACCAGCACCTTGGACAGCGGCAAATCGCCGATGTCGATGGTGTCCTCTTTCAGGCGGGAGTGCAGCGACCAGGCGGGATCAGACATATGTGTTTCCAGATTGCCCGGCGACCGGGCTCGTTTGGTCGGACCATACGATACCGATTCCGATAGGGGAAGGATCGGGGCTCCGCTGCCGCTGCATACTCGCTCGTCGTCCTGGACAAGCGAAACGCTGATCTAGGACCCCCGTGCGAGCGTTTGCGGGAGGCGTCTACGCCTCCGCCAGCACGCGCGCGTTGGCGCGGATCGAGGCTTCGCTGACGCGGATGCCGAGGCCGGGGCCATCGGGCACCACGACGTGCCCGCCGCGATTCGCGACGCGCTCTTCCAGCACGTCCTCGGTCAGCACATGATGCGGCATGTAGAATTCGCAGCCGAGCGAGATGCCGGGTGTTGCGGCGATCAGCTGCGTGCCGGCGGCCAGCCCAATGCCGCCTTCCCACAACGTGCCGCCATAACCGGGCAGGCCGGCGATGTCGGCGATCGCCATGATCGCCTGGGCCTCGAACAGGCCGCCGGCCTTCATCAACTTGATCGAGACGGCGTCTGCCGCCTCGCGGCGCACCACCTCCATCATGTCGCGGCGGTCGAAACAGCTTTCGTCGGCGAGCACGGGCGTTTCCAGCGCCGCCGTGAGCTGCGCCATCACGTCGAGATATTTGCGTGGCACCGGCTGCTCGATGAAGGTCGGCGCGAACTGCTCGACGTCGCGCAGGATCTTGATGGCGCCGAACGGCGCCAGCGCCTGGTTGTAATCGACGCGCAGATCGACCTTGTCGCCGAACTCGTTGCGGATCGCCTCAAGATGATCGAGGTCCTCGCTATGCGGCTTCACGCCGGTCTTGACCTTGTAGATGACGTTGCCGTCCGGAACCATCGTTCGCATGCGTTCGAGATCGGCGGCGAAATCCGGATCGGCGATGGAGAACGACAGCGGGATCGTGTCGCGCACGCGGCCGCCGAGCAAATCGGCAACCGAAAGTCCCGACGACTTGCCGACGATGTCGAGCAGCGCCATCTCGATCGCGACCTTGGCCTCGGCATGTCCGACCAGCGCACGGTCGAGCTCAGCCATCAGCGCGCGGATGCGGCGCACCGGCTTGCCCAGCACGATCGGCCGCAAATAGATGTCGAGCGCAGAAAACGCCGCTTCCGGCGTTCCCGTGAACACCTCCCACGGGGCAGCCTCGCCCCAGCCGATCACGCCGTCGCTCGAGGTGACCTCGATCAGCACGCGCTTCACCGTGCCCTTGACGTTGCCGACGCCCTGGAGGCGCGCCATCTTGATCGGGCTTTCGATCAGGAACAGCCTGATGCGTTCGACGGTCGCTTCGATCATGTCAGGCCTCCATTGACGTGCCAAACCTGGCCGGTGACGTAGGATGCTTTTGGTGACGCCAGGAAGGCGATGATCTCGGCGACTTCCTCCGGTCGTCCGCGACGCCCCATCGGGATCAGCGCCTCGGTTGCGGCGATCTGCTCGGGCGAAAGCCTGCTCTCGCTCGGTCTGTCCTTGAGGATGAGGCCCGGCGCGACCGCGTTGACGGTGATGCCGTCCTGGGCGAGCTCGACCGCAGTGAGGCGCACCAGGGCTTCGAGCGCGGCGCGGCTTGCGGCGGTCGCGGCGAACGGCGCGAATTCAGGCCGGATCGCATGCGCCACGAACGACGACACCGCGACGATCCGCGCATCGTGTCCCGCCCGCAACAGCGGGAGCGCGGCGTCGACCAGGCGCGTGAACGCCAGCGCCGATTCGTCCATCGCCTGACGGAACTGATCCGCCGGCGTGCCGATCGCGCTGCCGCGGCGGGCATGGCCGCCGACCAGGATCAATCCATCGAGCCGGCCGTAAGCGCGTTGCGTAGCGGCGATGGCGTCAGTGGCTGCAGTCTCCTCAGCGAGATCGCCGAGGCATTTTGCGACGATCGCGCCTTGCGCTTCGGCTTCCGCCGCCGTGGCGTCGAGGCCGGCTGCATTGGAGCGCGTGTGCAGTAGCAGCGCGTTGCCGGGGGCGGCGAGCAGTTTTGCGGTGGCGCGGCCGATGCCGCTGGCGGCGCCGGTGACGAGATAGACACGATCGATATCAGGCATCACGATATTGCGTTGGCCGGCGGAAGCGCGCCGGTGCGGTGGAAATGGCTGAGGAAGGCGCGCGTCGCCGCTTGCTGCGGATTGTCGATCACCTGTCGCGCCGGACCTTCCTCGACCACGACGCCGTCGCGCATGAAGATCAGACGGTCGGCGACTTCGCGGGCAAAGGCGATCTCGTGGGTCACGATCACCATGGTCATGCCCTCGGACGCCAATTGCTGGATGACGGCGAGCACCTCGCCGACCAACTCGGGGTCGAGCGCAGAGGTCGCCTCATCGAACAGCATCACGTCCGGCTCCATGGCGAGCGCGCGGGCGATCGCGACGCGCTGCTTCTGTCCGCCTGAGAGCGTTGCCGGATATTGGTCCGCCTTCTCCGCAAGCCCAACTTTGGCAAGCTGTATCCGCGCCAGCTTTTCGGCGTTAGGCTTGGCCATCCGACGCACCGTGACCGGTCCCTCCATCACGTTCTGGAGCGTCGTCATGTGCGGAAACAGATTAAAGTGCTGGAACACCATGCCGGTGGTGGCGCGGAATCGTGCCAGCGTCCTCACATCGGGGAGCTTCGTACCCTCGCCGAACGAGAAGCGCGTGTCGCCGACGCGAACGCTGCCGCCGTCGGGCGTCACCAGGAGATTGACGCAGCGGAGCAGCGTCGACTTGCCGGAGCCGGACGGTCCGATCAGCGCCACGACGCCGCCCTTGGCGACCTCCAGGCTGATGCTCTTCAAAACCTCGTTGCTGCCAAAGCTCTTGCGCAGGCCGCGGATCTCGATTTTCGACGTGTCGCTCATTCGCTGACCGCCAGTCGCTTCTCGCCGCGCCGGACCATAATGGTCAGGGGAATCAGGATTGCCGCATAGGCGACCGCGACGGCGGTGTAGGTTTCCAGCGGACGGTAGCTGTCATGGGCGGCGACCTGGCTCTGATAGACGAGGTCGGGCACCGCCAGCACCGAGACCAGCGAGGTGTTCTTGAACTGGATGATCGACTGGTTCATCAGCGCCGGGATCATGCGCTTGATTGCCTGCGGCAGCACGATGCGGCGCATGCTCTGTCCCGGCGTCATGCCGAGTGCCGCGCCGGCTTCGGACTGGCCACGGTCGATCGAGATGATGCCGCCGCGGATGATCTCCGAATAGAACGAACCGCCATAGAGCGAGAGCGCCAGCGCCGAAGCCGTGATCGGCGTCATCTCGACTCCGGCCAGGATCGGCAGCGCGTAATAGAACCAGATCAGCTGCACCAGGATCGGCGTGCAGCGGAACGCCTCGATGAAGGTCAGCGCGAGCAAACGCACCGCCTTGAAGCGCGAGAGGGTGCCGAAGGCGCCGAACAGGCCGAATACGAGACCGAGCACGACGATGACCACGGTGAAGCCGACGGTGACGCCGAGCCCGTTGAGAAAGAGCCAGCGATAGCTCCAGAGGATGCTGAAGTCCCACTGATACATGCGTGCTTTCTTGCTTCACCTCTCCCGCTTGCGGGTGAGGGCTCTGTCCTCACGGGGGTTCTTGGTTGTGGAGACACCCTCACCCCGACCCTCTCCCGCAAGCGGGAGAGGGAGCGCACCGCGCCTTGCGGGCTGAGCTCGACCCGAACTCATCACACCTTACAGCGAAACGCCCGGCGGAATGTCCGCCTCGGTCACGCCCACCAGCTCCATGTTGGTGATGATCGCGTTGCGGATGAAGCCGAGGCCCTTGTTGAAGTCGATCCAGGTGTTGACGTAGTCGCGCCAGGTCTTGTCGCTCTCGCGGCGGAAGCCGGCATTCGACGTGGTGGCGAAGATCGGCGTCGGCAGCACGAACTGGCCGAGCGAGGGATTCTTCTTCAGCACCGTCAGCGACAGCATGGTGATCAGGCACTGCGCGTCGACGCGGCCGGTCTGGAGCGCGGCGGTGGCGTCGTCGGCGGTCTTCAGCCGCGAGATCTGCGCCTTCGGCGTCAGACGGCTGACGACCTGGTCGTGCGACGAGCCCTGGTCGACGGCGATCTTGACGTCGGGCGAGTTGAGCTCGGCCCAGCTCTTCGGCTTGAAATCCTTCTTGCAGAGGATGCCGAAGGCGTTGTTGAAGACCGGCACCGAGAAGTCGACCACCAGCGCGCGCTTCGGGGTCGGGTTGAGGCCGAAGAAGATGTCGATCTTGTTGGATTGGAGATCGAGCACCGAATTGCCCCAGGTGGTTTCGGTGATGTCGAGCTCAGCTTCCATGTCGTCGGCCAGCGCCTTGGCGATGTCGACGTAAAAACCCTTCCACTGGCCGCTGGCGAGGTCCTTCATGTAATAGGGCGCGCCGCCGCCGACCGCGCCGATCCGCATCTTCTTGGTGCGGCGAATGCGGGCGAAGGTCGATTCGTTGGGATCCGCTGCGGTCTGCGCCACGGCCGGGGAGGCCAGCGTGGCCGCAGCCATCGCGCCAAGTCCGACAATCGATGCGACATCACGACGTGTAACCATTTTGAGGAATCGCTTTTCTGGTTGGATGAAGGTGTGTGATTGATCTCGCGCGAAAATTCCCATCAATCGGCGTCAGCCGGCTGAAAAAACGCTCTGGATCGGACTTTCGCGCACCCTTTGTTTTGGTTCTGGCAGGATTTCATAGAAAGGCGCTGCCGGGCGGGCCCTGTCAAGACTCGATTGCCTCAGGGATGAGCGGGCCTCGAAGATAGGCACGGAGCCTATCGGCGTGACGCATTCCGAGGCGAATGTCCGCATCTGCGCCTGGTGGCGAGAGTGGCGCGGCGATGCCTGGCACGGCCCGGCGAGCGGCTCGGTTCAAACTATTTTCGCGAAAAATTGAGAGGCTTCGGTGGCTCGCTTTAAAAATGCGAACGGCACCTGTCGGTGCCGTTCGTCGAAGACGACCAGAGGTCGGTCAGGATCGGCCGATCCTATTCTGCGGCCTTTTCTGCAGCCTTTTTTGCAGCCTTGGCGCGAACAGTCGCAAGACGCGTCAACGCGTCGCGGACGCCCGCGCCGTAGGCGGGATCGGCCTTGGTGCAATTGGCGATGTGCCGTTCCTGGATCGGGATGGCCGCCGCTCCGACAGCGCGCGCCGTGTTGTCGAACAAGGCCTGCCGCTGCTCAGCGTTCATCTTACGAAAGAGGTCGCCGGGCTGCCGATAATGATCGTCGTCGATGCGGTGATCCCAATGTGCCGCTGCACCGTCGATCTCGAGCGGCGGCTCGTTGAGATCGGACTGGTCCGTCCATTCGCCGCGGCTGTTCGGGAAGTAGGTCGGCGTGCCCCCGAGATTGCCGTCGGTCCGCATTGCGCCGTCGCGATGGTAGCTGTGATACGGACATTTCGGCGCGTTGACCGGGATCAGATGATGGTTGACGCCGAGGCGATAGCGCGCCGCGTCGCCGTAGGAGAACAGCCTTGCCTGCAGCATCTTGTCGGGCGAGAAGCCGATGCCCGGAACGACATGAGCCGGCGAGAAGGATGCCTGCTCGACCTCGGCGAAGACATTTTCCGGATTGCGGTTCAGTTCGAAATAGCCGACCTCGACCAGTGGGAAGTCCGCCTTGGGCCAGACCTTGGTCAGGTCGAACGGGTTGAAGGCAAACGCCTTGGCCTGATCGTCGGTCATGATCTGCACGAACATCGTCCAACGCGGGAAATCGCCGCGTTCGATGCTCTCGAACAGGTCGCGCTGGTGAGTCTCGCGGTCCTTGCCGATGAGTGCTTCAGCCTCGGCATCAGTCAGGTTTTCGACGCCCTGCTGCGTCCGGAAGTGAAATTTCACCCAGGTCCGCTCATTGGCGGCATTGATGAAGCTGTAGGTGTGGCTGCCGAAGCCATGCATATGCCGGAAGCTTCTGGGAAGGCCGCGCTCGCTCATCACGATGGTGACCTGATGCAGGGCTTCCGGTAACAGCGTCCAGAAGTCCCAATTGTTGTCGGCGCTGCGCATTCCGGTCCGGGGATCGCGCTTGATCGCATGATTGAGGTCGGGAAAGCGCAGCGGATCGCGGAAGAAGAACACGGGCGTGTTGTTGCCCACCATGTCCCAATTGCCTTCCTCGGTGTAGAACTTGAGCGCAAAGCCGCGGATGTCGCGTTCGGCGTCGGCCGCGCCGCGCTCGCCGGCGACCGTCGAGAAGCGCGCGAACATCGGCGTCACCTTGCCGATCTCCGAGAAGATCCTCGCCTTGGTATAGCCTGAGATGTCATGGGTGACCGTGAAGGTCCCGAAGGCGCCGGATCCCTTGGCATGCATGCGTCGCTCGGGAATCACCTCGCGATCGAAATGGGCGAGCTTCTCGATCAGCCAGACATCCTGCAACAATGCGGGGCCACGGCGGCCGGCGGTCATGATGTTGAGATTGTCGCTGACGGGAGCTCCCGTCGCGTGCGTGAGGTGGGGGCGTTTATCGCTCATGTCGTACTTCCTGATCGGTGATTGAGGCGCGGATTTGCAACGGGCACGAAGTGCGTTCAGCCGTGCCAATGGGAGTTGCGGATGACGCTGCAGAAATTGCCGCGATGGAAATGCGGCTCCTTGTCGGCAATGACATCGGCCTTGACGTTGCCGAACGTCGTATCCGGCCGGTGCTTGATGCCGTCGTAGAAGGCCTGGATGATGTCTTCCTTGAAGTGCGGTGTGCGCGGAAACGCCTTCACGACCGCCGTGCGCTCTTCGTCGGAATATTCGCCGTAGGTGAGTCCGAGAACGTCCATCTCGACGCCTGCGGTCACCAGCGCGACGACAGGGTGCATGTGCTGAGGGACGCCCGGCGTCGTGTGCAGGGCGATCGCGGTCCAGACGGTGTAGGCATCGGCTTCCGAAATGCCGTGGCTACGCAGGAACGCGCGCGCGGCGTGCGCGCCGTCGACCTCGAACCGCTCGTGCTTGCTGCCATGGTGCGGCATCAGGCCGATATCGTGAAACATGGCGCCGGCGTAAAGCAGTTCGCGGTCGAATGTCAGTCCGCGGCGGACGCCCGCTATCGCGCCGAATTGGTAGACGCGGCTGGAATGGTTGAAGAGCAGGTCGGTTTCGGTGTCGCGGATGTATTCGGTGATGGCGCGCGCCAGCCTGCTGTCGGGAATGACGGTGGCCTCGATGATGTCTGACATGGTCAGCTCCTGAAATTTCGGTCGCGCGCATCGTAAATCCCGGCTAGTCTGTCTGGAATCGACGTAATACGTCTAAAGCGGACAAATCCGGACTGAGGCGGCCATGGGCGCGAAACCGAAGCCAAGAACGATCGTGATCGTGGCGCTGCCGGGAGTGCAGTTGCTCGACGTTGCCGGACCACTCGACGTGTTTGCCGAAGCGAACGTGCAGGCCGGCTATCCGGCCTATGCCTTGTTCGTGGGCGGCGCGGAGCCGGGGCCGATCCGCAGCTCCTCAGGCATCCGGCTGATGCCTGACCGGATCGTCGACCGTGACTTCCAGGACCCCATCGACACCTTGCTGGTGGCGGGATGCCCGAACGCCGCCGAAGTCCCTGCGGATGGACGCGTGGTCGACTGGCTTCGGCGACGGGCTTCGAGGACCCGTAGATTCGGCTCGGTGTGCAGCGGGGCGTTCTTTCTTGCCGCCGCCGGTCTTCTGGATGGCAGGCGGGTCACGACGCATTGGGCGGTCGCAGACATGCTGGCCAGCAGATTCCCATCGGTCACGGTGGACAAGGATGCCATCTACGTCATCGACGGAAAGCTCCGCACAGCCGCCGGCGTGACTGCGGGGCTCGATCTGGCGCTGGCACTGGTCGAGGAAGATCTCGGACGCGATACGGCCATGAAGGTCGCAAGCCAGCTCGTGATGTTCTTCAAGCGCCCGGGTGGGCAGATGCAGTTCACCCGCAAGGGCGAGGCTGTCCCCGCCGGCCGCGCCGCGCTGCAGGAGCTGCAGCGCTGGGTCGCCGCCAATCCCGGGCTGGATCACAGCGTCGCCAGCCTGGCGACGCGCATGGAGCTCAGCCCGAGGCATTTTGCGCGGCTGTTCCGCGCCGAGGTGGGGGTCACGCCTGCGACCTGGGTCGAAGAGGCCCGCGTCAACGCGGCGCGGCGGCTGCTCGAGTTTGGCAATGAAGCCCCGAAGCAGGTGGCGCTGCATTGTGGATTTGCCGACGCCGATACGCTGCGCCGCGCATTCCATCGTCACGTCGGTGTGACGCCCGCGGAGTACCGTAAGCGATTTGCGCGAATCACGGAGGTTCCAGGCAGCGGACCCTGAGCCGTTGTCAGCGGCCCAAATGGTTCGACGGGCCGCCCCGCCGGGTGCGCGGGACCGACGCATACCCGCTTGCTTTCCGGCCCTTTTGGCCCCAAATAGGGGCCGGGAGATTGGCGGTGGACGAGCCACTCGCCAACCGGGTCAGGTCCGGAAGGAAGCAGCCCTAACGAGGTCCGGATCGGGTCGCTCGTCAGTCTCCTACTTGTTTTTCGAGCGAATTGCGCCGGCGCAAAACCGCCAGCGCGCTCCTTTCCGCAAACGCCGGCTGAAAGACATTCCATTGCGGATCGACCGATGACCGACGCCGGCGCCCCTCCCAATTCCGATAGCGCCAGCCAGGCCGGCTTTGCCCTCGGCGCCCAGCCGGGAACGCCCTACCGGGTGCTGGCGCGGAAATACCGCCCTTCCTCGTTCGACGATCTGATCGGCCAGGAGGCTGTGGTCCGCACCGTCTCCAATGCGTTCGAGACCGGCCGCATTCCGCAGGCCTGGATCCTCACCGGCGTTCGCGGGGTCGGCAAGACCACCACCGCGCGCATTCTTGCCCGTGCGCTCAACTACGAGATGCCGGATAATTCGGTGAAGGGCCCGACCGTCCACATGCCGACGCTCGGCGTGCATTGCCAGGCGATCATGGAAAGCCGGCACATGGACGTGCTGGAGATGGACGCGGCCTCGCATACCGGCGTCGACGACGTCCGCCAGATCAATGACAGCGTGCGCTACGCGCCGGCCAGCGCCCGCTACAAGGTCTACATCATCGACGAAGTCCACATGCTGTCGACGGCGGCGTTCAACGCGTTCCTGAAGACGCTGGAAGAACCTCCGGAGCACGCCAAATTCGTGTTCGCCACGACGGAGATCCGCAAGGTTCCGGTCACGGTGCTGTCGCGCTGCCAGCGTTTCGACCTGCGCCGGGTCGAGGCCGACGTGCTGATGAAGCATCTCGCCAACATCGCGGCCAAGGAAAACGTCGAGATCGAGCCGGAGGCGCTCGGAATCATCGCGCGCGCAGCGGAAGGCTCGGTGCGCGATTCGCTCTCGCTGCTCGATCAGGCGATCGCGCATGCAGCAGGCACCGTGAAGGCCGATGCTATCAGGCAGATGCTGGGGCTCGCCGACCGCACCCGCGTCATCGACCTTTTTGACTCTCTGGCGCGTGGCGACATCGCCAGCGCCTTCAGGGAGTTCCGCGACCAGTACGACGTCGGCGCCGATCCGATCGTCGTGCTCTCGGATCTCGCCGAGTTCGTCAATTTCGTCACCCGCGTGAAGATCGTGCCGGCGACCGCCGACAACGTCGCCTATGGCGAGACCGAGCGCGTGCGCGCGCGGGATTTCGCCTCGAAGATCTCGATGCGCGTGCTGTCGCGGATGTGGCAGATGCTGCTCAAGGGCATCACCGAGGTGCAGGCCGCGACGCGGCCCGCGGCAGCCGCCGAGATGGTGCTGGTGCGCATCGCCTATGTCGCCGACCTGCCGACGCCGGACGAGGCGCTCAAGATGCTGGAGCAGGGCGGAGGCGGTTCGCCGGTCGTGAGCGGTGGCGGTGCCGCGCGTAGCGCGCCGGTTGCGTCCGCTGCGCCCGTTCGCATGCCGAATTCGTCTCCGCCCTCGTTTGGCGGCGGCGGTGGGGCCCGTCCGCAGATGGCAGCGCCCGCTTCTGACCCGCAAGGCGCGACGCCCGCGCTGCGCGTCACGAGCTTCACCCAGCTCGTCGCGCTCGCCGGCCAGAGGCGCGACCTCATGATCAAGGGCGCGCTCGAAGGCGACATGCGTCTCGTCCGTTTCGAGGAGGGCCGGCTGGAAGTCGCGCTCGAGCCCAACGCCTCCAAGACCATGATTTCCGACCTCGCGCGAAAATTCGAGCTGTGGACCGGGCGCCGCTGGACCGTGATCGTCTCCAACGAGCAAGGCCAGCCGACGCTGCGCTCGGTGAACCAGGCGGCCAAGCAGGAACATGCGCGCACCGCGGAGGCCGATCCGCGCGTGCGGGAGGTGCTGTCGCGTTTTCCGGGTGCGAAGGTCGTCGAAGTCCGCAGGCTTGCCCCCGAGGCGCCGGCATCCGATATTAACGCCGACTATGGCAGTGACGATCCGCCCGACGGTTCCGACGGCGACGATCTCTAGAGCCTAGCTTTCCAAGGACAGCACCGATGGTCGATATTTTCGGCATGATGAAGCAGGCGCAGCAGCTGCAATCCAAGATGCAGGAGATGCAGGACCAACTCGCCAACGTCGAGGTCGAGGGCATTTCCGGCGGCGGTCTCGTCGCCGTGCGCATGACCGCGAAGATGGACGTCAAGGGCGTCAGGATCGATCCCTCGCTGATGAAGGTCGAAGAGCGCGAGGTGCTCGAGGATCTGCTCGTCACCGCGTTCGGTGACGCCCGCCGCAAGGCGGAAGCCGCCATGCAGGAGAAGATGCAGGCGCTCACGGGCGGGCTCAGCCTGCCGCCGGGGATGCTCGGCCAATAGTATGGGCGCTGTTGCGGGTCCTGAAATCGAGCGGCTGGTCCAGCTTCTCGCGCGGCTGCCGGGCCTCGGTCCGCGCTCGGCGCGGCGTGCGGCGCTGCATCTGATCAAGAAGCGCGAAGCGCTGATGATGCCGCTGTCCTCGGCCATGCAGGTCGCGCTCGACAAGGTCCAGGTCTGCAAGACCTGCGGCAACATCGACACGCAAAGTCCCTGCACGGTCTGCCTCGATCCGAAGCGCGATCCCTCGATCATCGTCGTCGTCGCCGACGTTGCCGATCTCTGGGCGCTGGAGCGGGCCAATGCCACTCAAGGGCGCTACCATGTGCTGGGCGCGACGTTGTCGCCGCTCGACGGCGTCGGCCCGCAGGACCTCACCATCGAGGCGCTGGTGGCGCGCGCGCATGACACGCAGGTGCATGAAGTCATTCTGGCGCTGAATGCCACCGTCGACGGCCAGACCACGGCGCATTACATCACCGACCTGCTTCAGGACGCCAACGTAAAAGTAACCCGGCTCGCCCATGGTGTGCCGGTCGGCGGCGAGCTTGATTATCTCGATGAAGGTACGCTATCGGCCGCGATGCGGCAGCGCACCTTGTTCTAGCCATCCAGACTTACGGAACGAACGACATGACGAAACTTTTCGCCACACGATGGGCTTTGGTCGCAACGATGTTGATGCTGGGGACACCGGCCATCTCCGCGCAGCAGGACGACGGGGCTCCGCCGCCGGCGAAGCCCGGCAAGCTGATCAATGCCGGCGAGGTGCTCTCGGGCGAGCTGAACACGATGAAAGTGCGCGACGTCAAGAACGTCGGCAAGCGGGTTGCGACCTACCAGATCACCACCGAACCGCGCCGGCTGCCGCCGCCGAGCGGGCTGTGCAATCTCGAGACCGGGCCCGAAACCTTCCAGCTCGTTCCCAACGGCGACGCGCAGGCCGCACAGTTGAAGACATTCGCCGGCAAGGAGATCTCGGTCAAGGTCGACGAAATCGCCTGCGCCAGCGATCCCGGCCAGATGAGCGAAGCCGTGATCACGAAGTGGAGTTTGATCAACAAGCAGTAGGGGCCTCCGCTGTCATTGCGAGGAGCACTTGCGACGAAGCAATCCAGACTGTTTCCGCGGCAGTCTGGATTGCTTCGCTTCGCTCGCAATGACGAAGGTGAGAGAGCCGACCTAAACCCTTACCGGGCCCAGCGCGTCAAAGTGCCCGCGCTTCTGCAGCCAGGCCAGCAGCACCAGGCTCGGGATCGCCACCAGCATGCAGATCACGAAGAACAGCGGCCAGCCGGTCGTATCCGCCACGAAGCCGGCGCCTGATGAGAGATAGGTCCGCCCCACCGCGGCAAGCGCGGTGAGCAGCGCATATTGCGTCGCCGTGTGCAGCGGGTTCTGGCAGAGCGCCGAAAGATAGGCGACGAAGATCACGGTGCCGATGGCGCTGGTGAAATTCTCAGCTGTGATGGCAAAGGCGAGCGCCCATTGGCTGGTCCCGACCAAGGCCAGCCAGGAGAAGGAGAGGTTCGCGAGCGCCTGCACCACGCCGCCGATCCAAAGGCTGGTCGCAAGCGAATAGCGCCGCGCGACGAAGCCGCCGGCAAAGCCGCCGATCAGCGTCGCCGCGAGGCCGACGCCCTTGACGATCGCCGCATAGTCGTTGCGGGAGAAGCCGAGGTCGATCACGAACGGCGCGGTCATCGTTCCGGAGAAGGCGTCGGTGAACTTGAACAGCACGACGAAGGCGAGCGCGGCGAGCGCGTCCTTCCGCGTCAGGAATTCCGAGAAGGCGCCGATCGCCGCGCGCAGCACGCGTGCGAACGCGGTCTCCGTTTGCGTTGCGGCTTCCGCCCGCACCGACTGCTCGGGCTCGGTCGCGACCAGTGCGGTGATCGTCCCGATCAGCACCATTCCCGCCATCACCACATAGCCCCACATCCAGGCCGATGTGCGGGTGATGCCGGTGCTCTCGAAACCCGAAACGATGAACAGCGCACCGGCGGTCGAGACCAGCATGCCGATGCGATAGGCCGCGACATAGGACGCCATGCCGGCGGCTTGCTCGCCCTCCGGCAGGCTCTCGACGCGGAAGGCGTCGACCACGATGTCCTGCGTCGACGAGGTCGTCGCCACCAGCAAAGCGCCGAGCGCGACGAAGAACGGCGAGCGCGCGGGGTCGGTCAGCGCCAGCAGCAGGATCGCGACGATCAGCAGCGATTGCGAGAACAGCAGCCAGCCGCGCCGCCGCCCGAACGCGCGCGTGAACAGCGGCACGTGCAGCGCGTCCACCAGCGGCGCCCACAGGAATTTCAGCGTGTAGGGCGTGCCGACCAGCGCAAACAACCCGATGGTTTTGAGATCGACGCCAGATTCCCGCATCCACACCAGCAGCGTCGAGCCCGACAGCGCCAGCGGCAGCCCGGACGAGAAGCCGAGGAACAGCACGATCAGCACCCGCGGTTGCAGGTAAACGGCAAGGCTGTCACGCCAGGAGGAGGGCGCGTCAGCGGTGGCGGAAGAGGTCGCGTCGGGTGCGGTCATAGGGTGGTGTTAGCAGATTCTGGCGGCCACAAGCGAGGTGTCGTCGCCCGGCTTGACCGGGCGATCCAGTATTCCAGAGGCAGGGGTTATGGGGGACCTGCTATCTCCGGATAAAGATCATTCCAGTCCGGATTGTCTTTCTCGATCAGCGCGATCTTCCATGCTCGCTTCCATTTCTTGAGTCGCTTCTCGCGCCTGATCGCGTTCTCGGGATCATCGAACTGCTCGAAGTAGACGAGCCTGACGACGTCGTACTGCTCTGTGAAGCTCTCAATCAGCTTTGATTTGTGTTCCGCTACCCGGCGGATGAGATCATTGGTCACGCCGATATAGAGGGTGCCGCCGATCTTGCTAGCGAGTATGTAGACGTAGTAGCTGCGCGTTCCCATTTGGCGTCTCTGGAATACTGGGTCGCCCGGTCAAGCCGGACGACGACAGCCGAGATTGTGGCGGCAGTCTCGAACAGGTCACTCCCCCGCCTGGAGCTTCCTTGGGAACAGCTCCGGCGCGCCGGTCGCCACCAGATGCGGGCCTTCGGGTGCGTCGGTCTTGCTGAAATCGAGCTCCTCGATTCGGCCAGCGCGCTTCTCGATCTTGTCGGCGGAGATCAGCACCTGCCGCACGTCCTCGTTCGCGTCGGCAAAGTGCTTCTGCAATTTCACCACGCGATCCCTGAGGCGGCCGAGGTCGTCGCCGAGCTTGATCACTTCGGTGCGGATCTGATCGGCGGCATCGCGCATGCGCGCGTCCTTCATGATCTGCTGCATCACCTGGATCGCCAGCATCAGCAGCGATGGTGACACCAGCACGACGCGGGCGCGATAGGCCTTCTGGATCACGTCGTCGAAGCCGTCATGGATCTCGGCGTAGACCGATTCCGACGGCACGAACATCAACGCCATTTCCTGGGTCTCGCCGGCGACGAGGTATTTCTCGGCGATGTCGCTGACATGCTTCATCACGTCGCTGCGCAGCCGCTGCGTGGCGACGCGCCGTTCCTCGTCGGTGCGGGCATCGTGCAGCGCAGTCATCGCTTCCAGCGGGAATTTCGCGTCGATGCAGAGCGGACGCTGGTCGGGCAGGAACACGACGCAGTCGGGCCGCTTGCCGGTCGAGAGCGTGAACTGGAACTCGTAGGCCCCCTTCGGCAGACCGTCCTGGACGATCGCCTCCATCCGCGCCTGACCGAAGGCGCCGCGCGACTGCTTGTTGGCGAGCACGTCGCGCAAGGATGTCACCTGCGTGGTGAGGTCGGTGAGGTTCTTGTGCGCGCTGTCGATGATGCCGAGCCGCTCGTGCAGGGCGCGCAGGCTATCCATGGTGTTGCGCGTGGTGTTTTCCATCGATTGGCCGACGCGGTGGGTCACCGAATCCAGCCGTTCGTTGACCGCGCGCGCCATGTCGGCCTGGCGGCCGGCGAGCGTCTGGGTCATGGCATCGACCCGGCCCGAAGCCTCGCCCTGGGCGTGCAGCACTTGGCTCAGGCGCTCCTCGAGCTCGTCGGCGCGGATGGCGTTGGCCATCGCAAGTTCCGCGCCGCGCCGTCCAGAGCGCGCGATCACGACGGCGATCACCACCATCAGGATGAGGATGAGCGCGCCGAAGCCGATCAGCGCGTCCACGGTGCGCACCGGCCAATCGCCGAGCATGAAAATGATCTCGTTCATGCCCCTGCTTCTAGCCGATTCGCTGCGCGGCACGAACGAATAGCGAACATTTATGGTAAATGCCCCGTTAATTTTTACGGTTAACGGAACCTGAAGTTTTATGGTTAGCGGAGGGTTAACGGGGTTCCGGGCCGGATTGACCGCATCGGGCGCGCGGCTTAAATCGCGGCCATGGCCCTCAGAGAAATCATCATCCTGCCCGACAAGCAGCTGCGTCTGGTCTCCAAGCCGATCGAGAAGGTCACGCCGGAGATCCGCAAGCTTGCCGACGACATGTTCGAGACCATGTACGACGCGCCCGGCATCGGGCTTGCGGCGATCCAGATCGCGCAGCCGTTGCGGCTGATTACCATGGACCTTGCCAAGCCCGACCAGGACGGCGAGACCAAGCCCGAGCCGCGCGTCTTCATCAATCCGGAAATCATCGCCTCCTCGGAGGAGCTGTCGGTCTACGAGGAAGGCTGCCTGTCGATCCCCGAATATTACGAGGAGGTCGAACGTCCCGCGAAAGTGCGGGTGCGCTTCACCGATCTCGACGGCAAGGTGCACGAGGAGGACGCCGCAGGCATCTACGCCACCTGCATCCAGCACGAGATCGACCATCTCAACGGCGTGCTGTTCGTCGATTACCTGTCAAAACTCAAGCGCGACCGCGTGATCAAGAAGTTCGAGAAGGCCGCCAAGCGCGCGGAGTGAGTTGGTTCTCTCTCGCCGTCATGGCCGGGCTTGACCCGGCCATCCACGCCTTGCTTGCTTTGTCGCCAAGACCGTGGATGCCCGGGACAAGCCCGGGCATGACGGAGAAACAGACCTTACCGAGCGCCGCCACATGCCCCTCCGCCTGATCTTCATGGGCACGCCCGATTTCTCCGTGCCGACGCTGCTCGAGCTCGTCGCGCATGGCCACGACATCGCGGCCGTGTATACGCGCGCGCCGAAGCCCGGCGGCCGGCGCGGCCTGCAATTGCAGCCGACCCCGGTGGACGAGGCCGCACGAAAACTCGGCGTTCCCGTGCTGACGCCGAAGACGTTGAAAACCGAGGGGGCGCTGGCAGAATTTCGTGCCTTCGACGCCGATGCGGCCGTCGTCGTCGCCTATGGCATGATCCTGCCGCAGGCGATCCTCGATGCGCCAAAGCTCGGCTGCTACAATCTGCATGCTTCGCTGTTGCCACGCTGGCGCGGTGCTGCTCCCATCAACCGCGCGATCATGGCCGGCGATGCCGAGAGCGGCGTGATGGTCATGAAGATGGATGTCGGCCTTGATACCGGCGACGTCGCCATGGCCGAGCGCCTTGTAATCACTGACACCATGACTGCGGTCGATCTGCACGACCGCCTGTCCCGGCTCGGCGCCGATCTGATGGTGCGCGCCATGGCCGCGCTTGCCCGCGGCGGGCTTCAGCTCGAGCAGCAGAGCGAGGACGGCGTCACCTATGCGGCCAAGATCGACAAGGCCGAAGCGCGGATCGACTGGACCAGGCCGGCGCGCGAGGTGCTGCGCCACATCCACGGCTTGTCGCCGTTCCCCGGCGCCTGGGCCGAGCTCACCGGGGTGAGCGAGAACGCGCGCGTAAAAATCCTGCGCTGTGAATTGGCGAAGGGTTCGGGTAGGCCGGGCGAGGTGCTCGACGATCACCTCACCATTGCCTGCGGCGATGGCGCAATCCGCCTTATCGAGCTCCAGCGCGAAGGCAAGGCGCGCATGCAGGCCGCGGACTTCCTGCGCGGCGTGCCGCTGAAGCCGCCGATGCGGCTGGCCTGATGCCACGCTACAAGCTCACCATCGAATATGACGGCGCGCCGTTCTTCGGTTGGCAGGTGCAGGAGACGCTGCCGTCGGTGCAGGGTGCGCTGGAGGCTGCTGTCAAGGCGATGACCGGCGCGGATGCGCGCGTGCACGGCGCCGGACGCACCGATGCCGGCGTGCATGCGCGAGGCCAGGTCGCGCATGTCGATATCGACAAGCAGTTTCCGCAGGGCCGTTTTCGCGACGGCTTGAATGCGCATCTGCGCCCGCATCCGGTCGCGGTGCTCGAGGCGGAGATCGTGCCTGATACTTTCGAGGCGCGCTTCTCGGCCGTGAAGCGTCACTACCGCTACCGCATCGTCAACACCCGCGCCAATCTCGCGCTCGATGCCGGCCACGCCTGGCGCGTGCCGCGCCGGCTCGATGCCGACGCAATGCACGCGGCGGCGCAGCGCCTGCTCGGCAAGCACGATTTCACGACGTTTCGCGACACCGAGTGCCAGGCCAAATCGCCGGAGAAGACGCTCGACCAGCTTGACGTAGAGCGCGACGGCCGCGAGCTGACGGTGATCACCTCGGCGCGCTCGTTCCTGCACAGCCAGGTGCGCTCGATGGTGGGGTCGCTGATGTGGGTCGGCGAGGGACGCTGGACCGCGGACGATCTCTCCGCAGCACTCGCCGCGCGCAACCGCGCCGCCTGCGGCATCGTCGCCCCGCCGGACGGGCTGTATCTGATGAAGGTGGATTACTGAGAGGAGGGCGTTTGCTGTCTCCCCAGGCATGACGGCGGAGTGAGTAGCTGGCAGCAGAGCCTACGCAAAATACCTTGCCAAAATCCCGCGATACACCTGCGTGAGCTTCTCCAGATCAACCACCGGCACGCGTTCGTCGACCTGGTGCATGGTCTGGCCGACCAGCCCGAACTCGATCACCGGGCAATAGCTGGAGATGAAGCGCGCATCCGAGGTGCCGCCTGAGGTCGACAGCTCCGGCTTGCGGCCCGTCACGTCCTCGATCGCGGACACCGCGAGTTCGGTGAACGGGCCGGGCTTGGTTACGAACACGTTCGAGTTCGAGGGATCCCAGACGATGCGGGCGCGAATGCGGTTGCCGCAGGCCTTTGTCAGCCGCGTCTCGACCAGCTCGCGCAGGCTCGCCTGGCTGTGGTTGTCGTTGTAGCGGATGTTGAATTTTGCGCGGGCCTGGCTAGGGATGACGTTGTTGGCGGTGTTGCCGACGTCGACCGAGGTGAATTCGAGGTTGGAGGCCTGGAACTGCGCGCTGCCATGGTCGAGCGGCTCGTCGGAGATGGCCACGATCAGCCGCGAGATATCCGGCACCGGATTGGCGGCGCGGTGCGGATAGGCGACGTGGCCCTGCACGCCGTCGACATACAGCGTGCCGGATTGCGAGCCGCGGCGGCCGACCTTGATGGTGTCGCCGAGCGTCTCGACATTGGAGGGCTCGCCCAGCACGCAATGGTCGAATTTCTCGCCGCGCTCGGCCGCCCACTTCAACAGCTTGACGGTGCCGTTGATGGAGACGTCTTCCTCGTCGCCGGTGATCAGGAACGAGATCGAGCCCTTTCCGTCTGCGCGCGGCTTATCGTCGTTCGCGGCGAGATGCTCCAGCACGGCTGCCACCGAGCAGGCGATGCCGCCCTTCATGTCGACCGCGCCGCGGCCGTGCAGAAAGCCGTCCTTCACCTCGCCGGAGAATGCGCCGACGCTCCAGGCGCTCTCGTCGCCCGGCGGCACCACGTCGGTGTGGCCGGCGAAGGTGATGTGCGGCGCGTCAGTGCCGACACGCGCATAGAGATTGTCGACGTCGGCCGTGCCGGGCTCGCTGAAGGTGACGCGGTGGCACGTGAAGCCGGCTGCGGTGAGAGCTTTTTCGAGCACGCCCAGGGCACCGGCATCGGCCGGAGTTACCGAGGGGCAGCGGATGAGATCGCGGGCAATCGAGAGAGCATCGGTCATGCGCCCCGCTTAACATGCATGCCGCCGGGCGGGCTAGCGCTGCGCGGGACAAATTCGATCTCGCCCTGCTGGTCCCAGCCCTTTGCAGGAGCAGAGGCGGTCGTCGAAGCGGAAGAGAAACCAGGTCCAGTCCGTGCCAAAGGCTCCGGGCGGGAGAGGTCGCCCGGATATTGGTGCCGATGGAGGGAAGGTGGGTTCGATGCAGCCAGCAGCCGGGCCGTCGCCCTTCGAGGGCCGCTGAAGGAGCGGCCGCCTCACGGTGACGGTGAGCGAGATTTAATCCCGCAGCAGCTCGTTGATGCTGGTCTTCGAGCGCGTGCGCTCGTCGACGCGCTTGACGATGACGGCGCAGGCGGTGCTCGGGCCGATCTGGCCGTTCTTCATGGGCTTGCCGGGCAGCGCGCCGGGAACGACGACCGAATATTCCGGCACCTCGCCGATAAAGATCTCGCCGGTCTCGCGGTCGACGATCTTGGTCGAGGCGCCCAGGAACACACCCATCGACAGCACCGCGCCCTTGCGCACGATCACGCCCTCCGCGACTTCGCTGCGCGCGCCGATGAAGCAATCGTCCTCGATGATGACGGGTTCGGCCTGCAGCGGCTCGAGCACACCGCCGATGCCGACGCCGCCGGAGATGTGCACGCGCTTGCCGATCTGCGCGCAGGAGCCGACGGTCGACCAGGTGTCGATCATGGTCGACTCATCGACATAAGCGCCGAGATTAACGAAGGACGGCATCAACACGACGTTGCGGGCGATGAAGGCCGAGCGGCGCACGATCGAGCCGGGGACGGCGCGGAAACCGGCGTCGCGAAAGCGGTTCTCGCCCCAGCCGTCGAACTTCGAGGGCACCTTGTCCCACCAGGTCGCCTTGCCGGGGCCGCCGGGAATGGCACCCATGTCGTTGAGGCGGAACGAGAGCAGCACGGCCTTCTTCAGCCACTGATTGACCTTCCACTTGCCGTCGGTGCCGCGCTCGGCAACGCGGGCCTCACCCTTGTCCAGAATCTCCAGCGCCTGATCCACGGCCTCGCGCACCTCGCCCCTGGTCGAGGTCGAGACGCCGTCGCGCGCCTCGAAGGCGCCGTTGATGGTGGATTCGAGGGCTTGGAGGGACATCGGCATTTCCTCTAGGGAATGGGAATTTTGATGGATTGGGGCGCTTTTTCGGGATTTGGGGGACGGAGTCAAGCTTGGTTCGCTGTCATCACCCGCCTTGCGCGCAATTGCGCGCCGGAGCGGGTGATCCAGTACGCCGCGGCGGTCGTGATGAATCGAGACGGCGGCGATGACCGGATACCCGCCTTCGCCGGGTATGACGGCTCACCTGGGATGAGACAACCTGCCTAAAAACCCCGCCAGATCATCCGTGACGTGGTCAACATGGGCGGCGTCCCGGCCTTCCAGCTCCCAGTCCTCGCGCACCACCTCCCTGGTGCCGTCAGGCACCACCAGCACCGTCGTCATGCCGAGCTCGTGCGGGACGGTGAGGTTGCGGGCGAGGTCTTCGAACATGGCCGACCGCATCGGGTCGACCGAATGGTCCAAGAGAAATTTCCGGTAGGTCTGCGGCGCCGGCTTCGGCTCGAATTCGGCCGCGATAATGTCGAACACGCCATCGAAATGTGCAGCAAAGCCCAGCCGCGCCAGCACCGCATCGACATGATCGACCGAGCCGTTGGTCAGGATCAGCTTTCGTCCCGACAGTTTTGCGATGGCTTCGCCCAGCGCCGGGTTCGGCTCCAGCGGCGAGTGGTCGATCTTGTGGACGTAGGCGAGATAGTCGTCGGCGCGTACGCCGTGCAGGGTCATCATGCCGCGCATCGTGGTGCCGAAGCGCTGGTAATAATCCTTCTGGATCTTGCGCGCTTCCACCGGCGTCAGGTTCAGCCAGTTGCAAACGAACTCGGTGATCCGCGCATCGACCTGCTGCCACAGATTGACGTGGTGCGGATACAGCGTGTTGTCGAGGTCGAACACCCAGGTGTCGATATGGGCGAAGGCGCGGGGTGGGGTCATCACAGCTTTCTCAATCACGGCATCGCAAACCGCAGCGTCTTGCCGCCGCTTGACATGTCCACCGCGCCGAAACCCGTCGCCGCGAAACCGCGTGCGCCGCAATCGGTCTGCTCGTGGGTCTCGAACTTGGTTTCGCGCGTGCAAAGTTGCTTGTCGCCGCCCCAGTTCAGCGGCTTGTCCTTCAGCTTGACGACGCGGTTGTCGGCGTCGATGGCCTCGGCGAAGCTGAAGATCTGCCTGGGCTGGCCGGCCACGTCAGGGTGCAGGCAGGTCTTGGGATCGATGCGATACCAGCCGCGGCTCGTCACCGACTTGCCGTCGTCGGTGGCGACCGTCGCCATCACCTTGTGCGGGGTGTCGTTGCACCAGGTGAGGCCGGTCGGAGACGGCGTCTGCACCGCATCGACCATGGTCTTGAAGAGGTTCGGCGACGACACGATGTCCGACGACAATCCGCGACTCTTCAGAAAAGCGGCCAGCGCGCCTTGCGTCTTCGGCCCGTCGACGCCATCGATCGGCGCGGCATCGTAGCCTGCAATCACCAAAAGCCGCTGGATGGCGGCAAGGCGAGCCTGCTCGTCGTCATATTCGGAATCCTCCGCGAGATAGGCGACGAGATTGCCGTCCGCGCCTTGCGTCGGCGTGATCTGCGTGAAGGCGGCCTGGGTCTGGCCGCTGCGGCACTGCCGCGCGGCCGCGATGACGAAATTGTCCTGCGCGACGCACAGCGTGTCGCTGCCGTTCTGCGGGATCGGGGATGCGCCGTAGACGCCGAGCGCGCGGGCGTTGAGCAGGATGCGGTCGGCGGAGAGCGTGCCCTGCACCACCACGCGACAGGTGGCGGGATCGATCCTGAACCAGCCGCGCGTGGCGGTCGCCGCCTTGTCGTCGATGCCGATCGCGGCCTCGACGACATAGGACATGCGGTTGCAGATCTTGAGGTCGGCGAAGGCCGGCGCGGAGGAGAACACAAACGAGATGGCTGCGGCAGGGAGCGTCATCAGGAAGCGCGTGAGAGTGGAGCGGCGCGGTCGCTGAACTCTCCGCCCGTTGTTGCTGGGCTTGTCCCGGGCATCCATGTCCTTGGCGCGGGACGAAAGATCGTGGATGGCCGGGACAAGCCCGGCCATGACGGCGTCTCTCGGTTTCTCATCTCTCACTTGTGGATCAGCGTTCCCGTGCCCGTGTTGGTGAAGAGTTCGAGCAGCACCGCGTGCTGCATCTTGCCGTCGATGATGACGACGCCCTCGACACCCTGTTCGAGCGCGTAGATGCAGGTCTCGACCTTCGGGATCATGCCGCCGGAAATGGTGCCGTCGGCGATCAGCTTTCGCGCGTCCTTGACCGAGAGCTGCGGGATCAGCTTCTTCGACTTGTCGAGCACGCCGGGTACGTCGGTAAGCAGCAGCAGCCGCTTTGCCTTCAGCGCGCCGGCCACGGCGCCTGCAAAAGTGTCGGCGTTGACGTTCAGCGTCTGACCCTCTTTCGAGGTCGCGAGCGGCGCCAGCACCGGGATCAGCTCGTAGCCGATCAGCTGGTTGAGCAGCGTGAGGTCGACTTTCTCGGGGTCGCCGACGAAGCCGAGATCGACCGCCTTCTCGATGTGCGAGTCCGGATCGATGATGGTGCGCGTCGTCTTCGACGCCTTCACCATGTTGGCGTCCTTGCCTGACAGGCCCACGGCCTTGCCGCCGGCTTCGTTGATGTAGCCGACGATCTGCTTGTTGACGGAGCCGGCTAGCACCATCTCGACGATCTCGATCGTCGCGGCATCAGTGATGCGCAGGCCGGCGGCGAATTCCGAGGCGATGCCGAGCCGCTTGAGCATGGTCGCGATCTGCGGGCCGCCGCCATGCACCACCACCGGATTGATCGCGGTCTGCTCGAGCAGCACGATGTCGCGGGCAAAATTCTTCGCGGCCTCCTCGTCGCCCATGGCATGGCCGCCATACTTGATGACGATGGTTTCCTCGTCATACTGCTGCATGTGCGGCAGCGCTTCGGACAGGATGCGGGCCTGGTCGAGCGGTGAGATTTCGGTCATGAGGCGGATCTCGCTGGCGGGATACTCCGGCGGCGTTCTATCTGATTGGCGGGCGAGGCGCAAAGTGGTCTTCGTGCCCCGACGCAGCCGCTACGGACCGCGCTTCACCACCACCGCCGCGAGCGTCACCACCAGCCAGCTCGAAATCATCACCGTTCCACCCGTCGGTGCCGCATATGGAAACAGCGAATGGCCGGCATATTGCCGCAAGGTGAGGTCGCCCGCGAACAGCGCGGCACCGAGCACAAAACCAAACGCGGCGATCAGGCCAATTCTGTCGTGCAGAAGGCGGTGCGCGAGCAGGGCTACACCTGCAAGTATGGCAGTTGCATGAAACAGCAGCATGGCGCTCGCCGAGGCAAGCCGGCTCGCATCGCCACCGTGGGCGGAGGCGGCGGCCAGCGCGACGCCGGCGGCGCCCATCAAACCGGCAAGCCCGATCAACAGGCGCGCCATCACTTGGTCCGCTCCTCCAGCAGCTTCGCCATCGCGGCGCGCAGCTCGGCCATGCCGGATCCGGAGCGGGACGAGGTCGTCAGCACATCCGGAAACGCGGCGGGATGTTTGGCGAGCGCAACGCCGGTCTCGGCAATCCGCTCAGTGAGCTCGGCGGCCTTCACCTGGTCGGCCTTGGTCAGCACGATCTGGTAGCTGACCGCGGAGCGGTCGAGCGTCTTCAGGACTTCGTGGTCGACCTCCTTGAGGCCATGCCGCGCGTCGATCAACACGTAGACGCGCGCGAGCGAGGCACGGCCGAGCAGGAATTTGTGGATCAGCTCGGTCCAGGACGCGACCTGGCTCTTCGGCGCCTTGGCATAGCCATAGCCGGGCATGTCGACGAGGCGGAGCTCGGTCTTGCCGGGGACCTCGAAGAAGATCAGCTCCTGGGTGCGGCCCGGCGTATGCGAGGTGCGCGCGAGCGCGTTGCGGCCGGTCAGCGCGTTGATCAGGCTCGACTTGCCGACATTGGAGCGGCCGGCAAAGGCGATCTCTAGCCCCGCCATCGGCGGCAGCGTTTCAATCGAGGGCGAGGCCCAGATGAACTGCCAGTCGCGGGCAAACAGCTTTCGCCCGACCTCGATCAGCTTCGCATCTTTGTCGTCATTCATGCGAAAGCTTTCGGTTGTTACCGTGTCATTGCGAGCGAAGCGAAGCAATCCAGGGTGCCTCCGGGGAAACGGTCTGGATTGCTTCGGAGCTTCGCTCCTCGCAATGACGGAGAGCTACGTCGCCTTCTTCGCGAACGTCGCCTTGAGATTGTCGAACAGCTCTACCTTCACGCCGTTGCGGCGCATGATGAAGCTCTGCTGGAGCACTGAGAGCGTGTTGTTCCAGGCCCAGTAGATCACGAGACCCGCCGGGAAGCCCGCCAGCATGAAGGTGAAGATCAGCGGCATCCAGTTGAAGATCAGCTGCTGGGTCGGATCCGGCGGCGTCGGGTTCAGCTTCATCTGGAACCACATCGTGATGCCCATGATGATCGGCCAGATGCCGAGCGCGAGGTAGTGGCCGAACAGCGGCAGCGTGGTCGGATCGAACGGGATCAGGCCGAACAGCGTGAACAGATTGGTCGGATCCGGCGCGGACAGGTCCTTGATCCAGCCGAAGAACGGCGCGTGCCGCATCTCGATGGTGACGAACAGCACCTTGTAGAGCGAGAAGAACACCGGGATCTGGATCACCACGGGAAGACAGCCGGCGACCGGGTTGATCTTCTCCTTGCGGTAGATCTCCATCATCTCCTGCTGCTGCTTCACCTTGTCGTCGGGGTAGCGCTCCTTGAGCGCCTGAAGCTGCGGCTGGACCGACTTCATCTTCGCCATCGAGGCGTAGGACTTGTTCGCCAGCGGGAAGAACAAGAACTTCACGATCACGGTCACGAGCAGGATCGAGATGCCGAAATTGCCGAAGAAGCGGTAGAAGAAGTCGAGGCCGAGGAACATCGGCTTGGTGATGAAGTAGAACCAGCCCCAGTCGATCAAGAGATCGAAATGGTTGAGGCCGAGCTCCTTGTTGTAGCCGCCGAGGCCGGCGAACGGGAACACGCCGACGACGCCGGCTTCCTTGGCGCCGGCGAACAGCCGCGCGTTCGTCGTCGTCGTGCCGCCGATCGGGACGGTCTGCTCGCTTTGCAGATAGTCGGTCTGGTATCGGATCTGGGTGCCGGGCTCGGCGACAAAACGGGCCTTGAGCGTTGCCGACGTGTCGGGAAGGAGCGCAGACGCCCAATATTTGTCGGTAATACCGAGCCAGGCATTGGTGACGTTGTTGAATTCGAACCCGTGTCCGCCGTTGCCGATCGCGGGTGCTTCGCCGACAGCCTTATAGGCCTTCTCCTGCAAGCCCTGCTCGCCCAAATAACCGATCAGGCCTTCATGCAGGATGTAGTATCCCGAGACGTGCGGCGTGCCGTGGCGCGAGATCAGCGCGAAGGGATAGAGTTTGACCGGCGCGTTGCCGACATTGGTCACCTCGTCCTTGATGCTGAAGAGGTAGTGGTCGTCGATCGTGACGGTGCGGCGGAAGGTGAGGCCTTCGCCATTGTCGTATTTCAGCATGACCGGCGTGGACGGCGTCAGGCTGTTGGTGCCCTCCTGCTGCCAATCGGTGGTCCGGTCGGGCACCTTTGTGCCGCCTGTCCCGGCCACCCAGCCAAATTCCGCGTAATAGGGCTCTGCAGTGCCCGACGGCGAATAGAGGATGATCGGCGGCGACTTCGGGTCGACCGTTTCGCGATACTGCACCAGCGCGAGATCGTCGATGCGCGCGCCCTTCAAGGCAATGCTGCCGGTCAAGCGGGGTGTATCGATCTTGACGCGGGGGGAGGCGGCAATCGCCGCCTCGCGGCTGACGATCGGCTGGCCCGGCTGATTGGCGGTCTGGGGAGCGGAGGGCGTGCCTGCGCTGCCGGGCTGCGGCGTGGCGCCCGGCGTCCCGGAAGCCGTCGGCTGCGGCGTGGTCTTCTGCAGCTCGGCCTGCGTCTGTTGCTGGACGCGCTGCTTCTCCATCGCCGGCATGTTGTAGAAATATTGCCAGGCGATCAGCACGAGGCCCGACAGAATGACGGCGAGGATGGTGTTGCGGTTATCGGTCATCATTCTCGTCATCAATCCGGTTTGCGGCTGGTCGCAGGAGCGGGGCCGGGCTTTAAGCCGTCGGTTCTTTGGCCGTCGGTTTTTGGGCCGCGTCCCTTGTGCGTATGCCGCGCGGGCTTCGCGAACGCTATGCGCAGATCGTCGAGCATGGTGGCGAAGCCGCGCGAGAGCGCGTCCCTTCGGCCGACCAGCACATAATCATGATGGGGCTGCATCGACACCGGATCGAGCCGCTTCACCAGTTCGCGAAGCCGGCGCCGGATGCGATTGCGCTCGGGGGCGTTGCCGTTCTTTTTGGTAACGGTGAAGCCGATCCGGATCGGGCCGCTGTCGTCACGGCCACGGCTTTGCAGGACGAACGCGGGACTATTCACCCGCGCGCCATTGGCAACGGCGAGGAAATCCGCTCGCTGCCTCAGCCGATCCATGATGAAATCCCAAAAAGGGGGTCCGGCTCAGGCGCTCAGACGCTTGCGGCCGCGAGCGCGGCGTGCGGCGAGAACCTTGCGGCCGCCGGCAGTAGCGAGACGGGCACGGAAACCGTGACGGCGCTTGCGCACCAGTTTGCTGGGTTGATAAGTCCGCTTCACGGGTTTTTCTCCGCTGACCGGGCAATTTGCCTGTAGAATTGATGATAAAGTCCGGAAGATGCTGCCCAAAACGGGCCCGCTTTCGGCCCCAAGAGAGCCGCTCCCGGCGTTACACCGGGTCATCGCGGACAATTTGGCCGGCTTATATGCGAGCGCCTCCTTTTCGTCAACGCCGCACAAGGGCTCTGATCCGGTGAATATCGCTGTTTGTGCGGGGTTTTTAACCATCGAGGTAGCGATTAGCGATATCGGCGCTTACATCCCACCTCGGCAGATTAGCGATCTGTAATTTGACCGGCCCCCGGGCGGGTCGCATCCTCCATCAGCCAGGCCAACAGGGGCGAATACGTGGCAGCGACAGACCTCCAGCCGATCCAGGATCAGGATCAGCGGGACCCGCCGGCGGCGCAGCCGCGCGGGACGCGCGGGCTTGGGCTATCCGGCAAGCTGTTGCTGCTCACTGTTCCCCTGGTGATGATCGCGGCCGTCCTGCTCTACGTGCCTGCCATCGCCAACTTCTGGGTCAACCGGCTGAACGACCGCGTGGCGGCGGCCAACACGGCGGCGCTGGTGCTCGATGCAGCTCCGCTCGGCATGGTTCCCGATTCGCTGTCGCGCCAGATCCTGAAAAGCATCAATGCCCGCGCCGTCGCCATCAAGATGGGCCAGCAGCGCCGTCTGCTCGCCAGCGACAATCTGCCGACCGCCATCGAGCACGACATCGACCTGCGCGACATGACGGCGTGGGAGGCGATCACCGGCTCGTTCCGGATGATGCTGGAGACCGGCAACCAGGCCATCCGGATCGTCGGGCCCGGGGTCGGCAACGCCCAGTTCATCGAGATCGTGACCGACGAGCTGCCGCTGCGGCAGTCGATGTACCGCTTCTCCCGCAACGTCGTGGTGGTCGCGCTGATCATCGCGGCGCTGACCGCGGGCCTCGTCTATCTCGCGCTCCATTATCTGTTCGTGCGCCCGATGCGGCGGTTGACGGCGAGCCTGGTCGGCTTCCACGAAAACCCCGAAAGCTCGGCGGGGATCATCGTGCCGAGCCAGCGCAGCGACGAAATCGGGGTCGCCGAGCGCGAATTGTCGGACATGCAACGCGATTTGATGTCGATGCTGCATCAGAAGAGCCGGCTTGCCGCCCTCGGCCTCGCCGTCTCCAAGATCAACCATGATCTGCGCAATTTGCTGGCCTCGGCCCAGCTTTTGTCGGACCAGCTCGCCAGCGTGCCGGATCCGCGGGTGCAGCGCTTTGCGCCAAAGCTCGTGCGCTCGCTCGAGCGCGCCATCGCCTTCTGCCAGTCGACCTTGTCTTACGGCCGCGCCCAGGAGGCCGCGCCCGACCGGCGCATGATCCTGATCGAGCCGGTGGTGCTGGAGGTGCGCGAGACCGCGGGCCTTGCCAGCGATGCCGCGATCGTCTGGGTCGCCGCGATCGAGCGTGGGCTCGCGGTCGACGCCGATCCCGACCAGCTGTTCCGCGTGCTGCTCAACCTCGTCCGCAACGCCGCCCAGGCGCTGGAAAGCCATTCGTCGGCCGAGGGCGGCGCGCAGCAGATCCGGATCACGGGAAAACGCGAAGGCGCCGTCGCCATCCTGGAGGTCTCCGACACCGGCCCCGGCGTGCCCCAGAAGACCCGGGACCATCTGTTCGAGGCGTTCCAGACCTCCGGCCGCCCGGGCGGCAGCGGCCTTGGCCTTGCCATCGCCGCCGAGCTCGTCCGCGCCCATGGCGGCGACATCCATCTGGTCGAAGGCACCCTCGGCGCCACCTTCCGGATCGTCATCCCCGACCGCCCCGTGGAACTCCTCTCCATCCGCAACGAGCGGGCAAGGGCGTAGTCGGCCGGAAGCCCACCGGAAACCGTCGTTGCCCTGCAAAATCTCCCCAATCCGGACCTTGCCAATTCGGGCAAGAGCGGTTAGTCAGAGCGCTCTTTCGCACCCCTTCGGCGTTGTCCGGAGGGTGCATGTAGGCCTTGCCCGCATTGCTGTTCGCGAAAAACGCGCCCGTAGCTCAGCTGGATAGAGCATCAGACTACGAATCTGAGGGTCGGACGTTCGAATCGTTCCGGGCGCGCCATTTTTCGGGGCTTTTTTCGGTATTTTTTGTGCGACATTGTCCCTGATGTTGTTCCGGGGGCGCGCTGGGGACGCAAAACAGTGGTTCGCCTTACTCACTTGCTGCCGGAGTTGATGGGGGCGGCAAGTGCAGTGCTCCTGGAGCGCCCCTCGAACACCTTCGCATAATGGGTGCGACGGCAATCAAGCCCGGGAATGCGGCCTCAACTCTGCTTAATGGTCGTTGCGCGGCGGTACGCTGCTCCAAACGCCGTCTCCGTTTGAATGGCCACAACTTTCTCGACGGTCCTCAAAGTGAGGCGCTTTGCGGGGAGAGGTTTTTTCTTTGACCGCTCCATTACGGTGCTGTGCGTCGCTAGCGAGTGCACTCTTGCCCAAAAAAAATCTTCGTAGGCCTTCAAATCGGACCATTCTTCTCCGCCAAGGCGGTGAGTCCAAAGCTTGCCAACAATCGCGGCGATCCAGTCGGCAGCTTGCATATTCTGATTTAGATGGCTTTCGACTTCGAATGGTGGGCTCGCCAAATGGCGGGCTGGATTCTGCCCATACATTGTCTTCACTGCAGTTTCCAGAAGCTCCCGCCGCGCGGAATGTTCGTCTACGACCAAAACAAAGTTCTGCTTCTGCTCAGTGCAGTATGCGTCGAGCTTTCGGATCGCGTCTGAGAAAACCGTCTTGTAGAGGCCGTTCGGATTGACGTCATCAGTGCCCGATATCTTCTCGCGGCCGTGATAGAAGATTTTCCCGCCGCATTTATTGATGCGATTGAGAATACGGAAGGTGGTCTGCTTGATCTCTGGGTACAGAGTTATTGATTTGGTGGTGTATAGGTTCGACCCGTGTTTTTCCCATTCGTAGGGCTGTTTGTTCGATTTCTTGATCTCAAAATCAAGCAATTCGGTTTTTCGTTGTAGGAAGAATGATGCAAAAGGCCGAATGGCCTCTTCGGGAAAAATAATGCCCCCGATGCCGAATACCGGACTGCTATTGAATCGAGGATGGGCCCTGCCGAAATAAGGGCCAACGTGTCCGAATTCGTCCAGGTAAACAAAGAGCATCCCGGATGAGTATCACAGGATGCCAAAAACGCGGAAGCCCGCGCATGAGTTGTGCACGGGCCCCGGAACGGACGCGAGTAGGTAAACCCATCGCGTCCCAAAAACTGTTATATATACGGCCTGATCCGACCGCAAGGCGTTTCGAGGGTATATAACGAGACCGTTAACGGATGGTTCCGATCTAGCCTAATTAGTTCATACCGCTCAAGAAATAGATGCTGTCCACCCCCATTTACCATGGATGCCGCCGCCATGCCCAAAGGCGCCAATGGTGAGAGACGTCACGCCGACACCGTACAGAACGCCATGCTGATCGGCAGGATCGCCACCGGAAGTATGTCCTGCTTTGCGGGACCTGGCGGTGGCATACCGTAGCACCGGCTTCTCAAAGTCGCCAATCTAGGTGTTGCCAGCCGGACTCCGTGGGTAGAACCGGCACAGCCATTCTGATTTCGCTTCGATGAAGGAATTGCGGCTGCCTGATGCCGGGCCCCACCAACTCGGAATGAACGGACCTAATACCTCCCCAACCTGAATGGCTAGCCTTCCAATTTCCGAGAGTTGCACCGCTAACGGTTCCTTCTCAACAAATGGACCAATCACGGCATCGCCGCCAATCTCAGGGCGCAGCATAACATCGGATTTCATTGTCGGGTGAGCGGCGAGCTCCGAAAACAGCTGGTAAAGCTCGGCCCGTTTTTTCGATGTGTGCCCGTACCTTTCGTCGAGCGCCTCCCTCACTTTAATGGGAGAGAATTTGTTTCTGAGCTGTCGCTTGTCGGCAAATCTCCACTCCTTGATCAACGAAGGGGCGCCCCTGAACAGATCAAGGAGGAAAACGGTCTCCAGTATGTCGCGCATTAGGAGCGTACTGTTCTGCATATACCCCGACAACGCCAATTTGAGAGATGAAGCAAAGGCGTTGAACGTTCGCATTCCAAGAACTTGGACGACCTTGAGATCCTCATCGTCTGTCGGGAACTGTCTCAAGACATCGGCTAGGTCCATCGCAAGTTCAACGAGCGTGAGATGTAATCCGAGGTCGTTGTCGCGAATGATCTCCAATGATTTGCATCGTAGCGACTGTTCAACGTCGTGCAGCCTCTGAAAGTTTTTGGGCAGATGGTATGCCATTTACAGTAACGCTTCCCTTGCTTCGCCAGCCTCACGCCTACTCCGCCCCTCGATCCACAACGGGTCGTAAATCGAAATGTATCCGCGGTGCGCTAGCTCCGCCACTGTGACGCTTCTCCGAGCACCACGGCCTCGCCGTCGATCACGAATTGCTGCTCGCGGTTCTTCAGCGCGGCATCCACGATCCAAGGAAATCGATCGGTCCAGTTGTGGCCGTTCTTGGTGATCAATCGCACGGTCTTGCCCTGGCGCTCGACGCGCAGGCGGTAACCGTCATATTTGATTTTGTGGATCCAGTCGGGACCGACAGGCACGGCTTTTGCTGCCGTAGGCAGGCAGAACTCGAACGCTTTCAACATGGCAAACAGATAGGGCGCAGCGCTGCTTTTTGGAGTCCTCCGGCACAGGGCATGTACCTGATGGCCGGTTTACCGCCAACAGCGGCGGAAGAGCGGATGGTCTGCGAGGTCGCAGATGGGCCAGGAGCAGACTACGGCGCAGCGATGCAACGGGCCGCGTACCAGTTGTTTTCAGCAAGCGTGCGAAGCATGTCGTCAGTGATCGAAACTGAGCAAATGGCGTCCAAAAGCCGACTTGAGCCGAGGACCGCTCCTGAGAACGTTACGCTGAATATCTTTTGCTCCACCACGAGTTTCAGAAAATCTATGTCCGACACAAAGTCGGCCCCCTGCTGGCAGCTAATTTGCGTGCTCACTTTGGGGATGCAGTCTTTCACTCGCGGGGAGAACGTCACCATGTGGCTCACGGCTCCGCCGCCATCCACGACGAAGGGATGCGCGGTTTCCTTTATGTCGAGAGACAACTCGGTGTCTCGCCGAGTTATCGTTGCGAATGAGAGCCAATATTCCTCGATCTTGCGGTCGCCAAGTTTGATCGTGGCTGTCACGTCTCGAAGGATAGCATTCCGCCCTGGTTCCGCATTGTTGGTGAAGCTCAGTTGGCCGGCAATACGGGTGGCCGTCACTCCGTTAGGAAATCTATCAAAGAATAAGTAGAGCGTATCTGGGGGGTATATGATCGGGTTCGAGCCCTTAGCGAACTGCCAGAGTTGATATGAGAGAGTGGAGAGTGACAGGACGAAGGCAGTGGCGGCGAGCAGATCGGTGCGCCTAACGATAACCAACCCTAATACTGAAAACCATTTTTCTGGAACGGAAGTCTTCTCAGAAGGCTTTCTGCTCATCGAGTGACCGGCCCCATCGGCGGTGCGTTTGGAAGACCCGGCCCCACGTTGTAAGCCGGGGAAACACGATCTGCGGGGACGCCATTCGGGTAGTTTGCCTTGCAGACCTCGTAGTCTGGCAAGTGTTTTAGTGCCGGTACGCTTTCGGCCCGCAGTAGAAGCCTTCCGCACTGTTCAATTAGCGGTGCGAAGTGGGTGGACCCCGCTGGCGACAGGGGGCTTGCTTGTGGCGACATGGGGGCCGCTTGCGAAGTTAGGGGAGCGGTGGGCCGAGTTGCCGCGGGAGGAATAGCCCGAGCGCCCGCGTCCGGGGCATTGACCTGAGAGAAGGCTGGTTTAGCCAACACCACAGTCGCCAACAGCGCTGCGGCCAAATTTAGTGGGGCCAGACGGACCATAATAATCTCCGCACAAGCAATAGGTGGAGCATAATACACGCCGAAATAGGAAGAACCAGCGTGCTATTTTGGCCGAAAGTTCGCGACGTTCTGAAGGCATCGAATAGTTTGCTTTCGTCCGCGCACGGTCACAAGTCGCCGATCACGGCTAAGGTGGAGACTTCCGCTTGGCGTCGGTAAGCCGACGTTTATGAGTACACGTCCTAGCTCCGCGGCTTCCGACGTGGCTTTCCCGCCGGGTTCCTCAACAGCGGGCGCATGACGTCGATGCTGGTGATGCTGTTTTCAAATCCGGGTGGCAGCGGCATCTCTTCGGGCGCGGCACCGTTGCAGGCCGGGCAGGGGTCGCCGGCGCCGCCGCAGCCGCAGGCCTTTGGCCCATCCCAGGGGCGGTCGGGATGGTTCTCGCAAACCCAGTGGGTGCCGTCACAGCGGGCGCAGGTCACGGTCGGTCCTTCTATCAGTGGGTCGTGGGCTCTTCCTCGATCTCCTGGCCGTGCAGATGGTCGAGCACGTCGCCGAGGTCGCGCATGTCCAGCATCTTGCCGCAGATCGTGCAGCGGATGAAGTGGTCGCGCTCGCTTTCCGGCGCAGGGCCTTCCGGCTTACCCTCTCGGAACATCATGCTCGCCCTTCAGCGGCAACGTGAGCTGTTTGTCGAAGCGCCTGGTCGCGTTGGCGCTTATGAAGCCTTCCATGGCCGCGGAAAGATCCCCATCACTGTCGACCGCGCGCTGGGCCAGCGCGTCGGCGACGTCGGAAGTCGCGTCGCGCGACCATCCTTCGATCGCGTTGAAGCACACGATCCGGACGGGATAAACGTACTGGCCGGAGAGGAGGCCTTGCAGCACAGTTTCAAAATCGGTGTCCTCTTCGTCCGTCTCGCGCCAGGCGCAGCCGGCACGCGCGCCGAAGTCTTCAAGGACAAGGTAGATGTCGCGGTCGAGGCGATCAGCCGGTACGATCGAGGGCGAGGAACGCATACGCTTACTCCGATACTAGGATAGCGGAGACACGGCCCCGACTTCAGGGGGCTCTTGAGGGTGGCCGGGGCCGCTCCGCCAGCTCGGGCGGTGAGCCGGCGCGGATTCAAGCAGATGCCCCTTATGGGGTTCCTTTGCCGGTCAACAAATCCCCGCCCTGGGACAGCACCCGCACATAAGTCCCGCTTTCGTGCAGATCAAGCCAGCCCTTTTCGACGGCATGCCGGATACCGGCACCGAATTCCGTACCGTTTCCCTTGAGCGTGAAGAGAAACGGATAGTTGATTTTCTCAATGTGGATCCTGCCGTCCTGGACCGGCTCGATGCTGGCTGCGAGCTCAACCAGCTTGCGCGCTGCAGCTTCTGGGTCAGCGAAAGGGCGCTGTTCGGCGAATTTTATCATCGGCTGATTGTCACCGTTCCTCGTTCGGATGTACCCACTTGTACGGCGTAATGCTCTGGCTTTCGGTCAGCTTTATCATATGGACTCCGGGCGCATGGCGACCCTTGCGGCACGACCGGCATTTGAGCGAAGCCTCCAGCTTCCAGATCGGTGTTTCTGGAGGCCGCCGGATTGCATTAAGTGGCAGGCTCGCACGCGTCTTACATCTGTTGCACTCAACTTCCAGCCAGCCCATCCGGCCGTTGAGGCATTGAGCAATGGTCGGAGACGGTTGCGCCGGCCCCCCGTATCCTTCCATCCGCACCGACCACGCCTCTGCCTCAGCCCGGTCCGCCTCACGAATGGCGTGCTTAGCGCGCTCGCGCGCCCCCTCGGCGCGGATCTTCGCGCCCATGATCTGGCCGCCCCAGATGACCTCTCTCGACTTGGTGCTCATGCCGGAGGATTCCTCCGCGCGCGCTCAATCGCAAGCCGCTAGGTTTTGTAGCTTCGACGGACGGGAATGCCACCTGTTCGTCAAGCAAGACTTTGGAAAGCCCGCATTCGGCCCGGCCAGAGACAATTCGCGGCGCGTAGCGCTGCCTGCTCGATCAGCGCGAGGGCCCGACAAGTAAGCGCCGCTCTATAAAAGCGTGGACAACTGATAGCCGATACCCAGCGGTGATATACTCGTGAAGCGATTCTCTGAGTCGCACCACAACCTAAAAGGAACGCCACTATGGGTAAGAATGAGAAAACCGGCAAAGGTGTCGGCAGCATTGCTTCAAAGGGTCTACAGAAGCCCGGCTCCCTGACGAACAAAGAAATCAAAACACTCTCGGCCTCTGCGCTCACGCAGCGTCCGGACCATAAGAAGCCTACAGGGCGGAAGTAAGCTTTTCGATTTTGGTTATTGCTACGGTGGGGATCGTAAAAAGTCCCGACGCCTGATCCCAATCCTCCGCGCCGTTACTTGCACTCAAGTTCGGCGCGAGGACTTTTGTTTGCTCATCGTCCTGCACTAGGAAGCCAACGGACACGCACTTGTGCGCGCTGCGGGCCTGCACCTCGGAAAGCCACTGCCAACCGGGGATAGGCTGACCACTATCAACCCATTCGATTCTAACTAGCTCAGGCATGTACCTATCTCTCTAGAATTTCAAACTGAGACGACCGACGTCTTCCCATCCTGCTCATTTCTTTTTTCCGCGCTTCGCCAGCCTGACGCCGGCCCCGCCGCCGTTCTCCGGTATGAACTCGACGCCGGCTGTTTCTAAGGCGGCCTTGATCTTGGTAAGCGTCTCTAGCCGCGTCTTCAGCTCCCCATCCATCAACTCAAGTCGCTTGATTGTCTCAAGGGAAACGTCCGCCGCTTCTGCAAGGTCTGCTTGGCTTAAGCGAAGCAGCGCTCGCGCACCGCGGATCTGATCAGATGATATCAATTTGCACCTGTGGGGTAAATAATTACACCTGAGGTGTTGACACCTGAGGTGCCCTAACTTACACTTTTAGTGCAAATCAAATCAAGCCCTGAGACGACCGATGAAGAACAGCAACACCATTCGGGTGAACGGCGGAGCTTTGCCTGTGATTACCCTCACCATCGCGAACCTCACAGACCAACAGGCGGACCAGATCAACAGCACCGCAGCCGCTATCTGCCGTGCGGCTTTGCACGCAACGGCCGGTATCAAGCCGCGCCATCCCCATGCCGGCGTTCTATCGAAAATCATGATCGAAGCCCACGCCCGCGCGAAGGCGGACTATGCCGACGAGCTTTCGTGTCGCGGTCGCGCCCACCACGTGAACCGCCCCTACAGCTATTACCTCGGGCTCCAGATGCGCAGCGGCTTTGCTGAGGCGCGCGTGGCGCGCACTGGTATGGCACCGGCCTTCGAACTGCCCCCGCAGCGTTGGGCATGAGGAGGGCCGGACCATGCTCGCACCTTCCAATCAAGCCGCACTCGTCAAGGTCCCCGCGCGCCACCTTCTACGTGGAGACGTGACCGGCTCCGGAGAAGTCGTGCTCAGCGTCAGTGCTGGCGCTCGCACCCCGCGCGGCATGGTCGACGTTCTCTTGCAGAAGGGCGAGCGCAAGCGCGCGGCTATCTGGAGTGCCAGAACCATTGTCGGCGTACGCCGCGGCGGTCCGGCTCCCGCAGAAGTCGCCGCTCCCGACACCGAAATTCCGCTGTCGGATCGGCTGCCCACGTTTCATGAATTGGCATCGTTCGATGCCGGCAGGGCTTGGGATCGGCTTTCGCTCGAGCAGCAGCGCGCAATCGGAATGCTCGCGCTTAGGTTCGGTACAGTCGGCCAATGCGAGGGCTACTTCCACGAGACCATCGAGGGCGTCCGCAGCGGCTTTTCATCGAGCCATTGGACGCCCCAGGTGCAAGCCACAGCGGTGTGGCCGCGCCTGCATATCGATCTGGTCGAAAGCGCAGCGCGCGCGGCGTTTGAAGCGCTCTGCGAACACTTCGACCCCCTTTGGCCCCAACTGTTCGGTTGGCAAGCCCGAAAGGAGGTGAAGTAACCGGCCTGCCTATATAGACGCGAACGGCCGGGCGAGGGCGGAACCATACCGCTCGGCTGCAAGCGAGTAGTTGCGTTCATAACCCCTCACATTGCGAGAGACGACATGAGCAACGCGGTATCCACCGCGCGGCAACGGGGACGTGCGCCCGCGACAAGCGAGCAGAACGTCACCTCAACCGCGCTTCATCCTATCTATGGCATCACAGGCTCGAATGGCGCGGGACTCGAGCGCTATCCTGTTTCCGTTCTTGCCCTTCTGCACGCAAAGGCGATGCGGCTTTCCACTGTGTTCATTAACGAACGGGGCGGGGACGAAGCGAGCAACAGCGCCCACTATGACGCGCTCTACAATGCTCAATGGGACACGCTCAATGCAGCTCTCGCGGCCGATTTGAACAATGGCCGCGACGTTGCCACTGTCTTGGGAATGATCGCAAGCCAAGCTCAGGATAGCGGCGACCTCGAATGGCTTAAGATCGATGATCTCAAACAGCTTGCTTGTCGCGCGGAAAAAGCGACTGCGCCTGTCCTGCCCACAAAGGCTACCACAGCCTTACAACGTGGCCGCAAGCTCACCGCGTTTGGACTGATCCACCGCTACCAAGCATTCCTGATCCAGGAACTAGAGACGATTGGTTGGCACGTCTACGGGGCGCGGGACTATCCCCTTTTCTACAGACCATTTGACAGCGCGGTTAATACTCGCTGCCGAACGCCTGATGGACGAGGGCGCTCACCGATTTTCTTCAATACAGCGAAGCTGAAAAGCCGCGCCAGCGCGGTGCTGCGCTCCCTCAAGATCGATACCGTTAAGGGGGGCGACACGCCATGACGGTAAGCACAATCATCCCGGACGCAGGCCGCGCAGAAAACATTCGCTTGCAGGCGGAGCGGAGGAGCGCGGCCCTCGTCACGCTCCGCAACCTTCGCAACCAGGCGCGGGCTGAAATCGAGCGGCTGATAGCCTTTCTCGATGCCAGCGAAATAGACCCGGATTTAGAACCGGCTCTTGGCTTTCCTGAAGCAAATATCAGTGTGAGCGGCGGCGGCTTCTACGGTCCATCCTACACGTCGCAAGGCAACCAGACCCGCGGCGCTGGCACTACAGACGACCGGGAGGCTGACAATAGCGACCTTGAACCGTCGCTGTGCGGCGTGACGGCGGATGGCTTCCGCGTCAATGCGCATTGCCGATTGACCGGCGCAATGGCCGTCGACGACGGAGAGCAGGAGGCAGAGGACGAGCCGAGCCTTGGTTCCGTCGATACCGACAATCAAGAGCGATGGGCGGCCGGCAAAGCCAACGATACCGAATGGCAATGCGACGACGAAGGCGCGCACGACGAGCTCGAGCTTTCTCTTGGATGGACTGTGGACGGCTGCCGCGGCGGCTTTAGCAATGAGGAGGTTCTATGATTACGCGTCGCTTAGCTCTTTTCAGAATCGCCAAGGCCTCCACCGTCGCCGCAGCCGTCGCAGCGCCGCCCGTGATTGCGGTTCTCCAGCCGAAAGTCGCGGAAGATCCTGCACTGGTGCGCCTCGGCCAGAAAGTCATGAGGTTGGATACCGTCTGCCAACACCGTAAGCGCGCCAAAGAAGCGGCCCGAAAAGCTTATGATGCCACCGCGCCGGAGTTGCCAGCCGCTCTCTTGGTGACGAGTTACAGCGAGGACTTCGTGCAGTGGGAGCGCGAAACCGACCCTGACGGCGAACCGGTTTACCCTGAGGGCCATTTCCCGCAGCGCCGCTACCACACCAGCAGCTATCTGGCCCAGGAGTTGAGAAGCTGGGTCGATGTCGAGGGCCTCGATGATGAAGAGCGCGGAATGGAGCTCGAAATCTTCGAGTATCTGCAGGATCGATTGCCGATAGCTGATCGGTATGAGCGTGGCATCGAGTCAGCGCTGGAGCGGTCAGACTATCGCAAGGCCTCCGGTGCGCACTTCCTCGCCTGCCACGCGCTCGAAAAACTCGTTGGCCGCATTGCCAAGCTTTCGGCTCTGACGCCGGAAGGTATCACGATCAAGGCGCAGGCCTATGACGCGTGGATTAGGTCTGGAGATGAGCGGGCAAGGCAGTTTGCGTCCATCAGCCTCGGCCCCGGCATTGCCGGGGACATCTGCCGCGTCCTGTCTGAGAAGGACGAAGCATGAGCACCCAAACGACCGCGGATCCACTCAAGGCCGGCGCTCGCTTCGTACCTGTCAATTGGCCGCTTGACGAGGCGATAGAGTTTCATCGGGTAGCCGATGGCCAACACCAAGAATGGTTCGCACTCCAAACCATTCTCTTTGCCGCAACTCCCACCGTCGATGACCTGCGCCGGCAGCTCAACTACGTGTCTGTTCTTCCGCTCGCTGTTTGGGCTTGGCCTGGGCGAGACGCTGAGACGACACGAGAGACGTGGTTACGCGGCATCACACGGTGCCTGACGTGGATTGTCAGTGAGGCCGCGGCGGGGCCCCAGCCGACTCAAGTGCTGTCCGCGTTGAATGAGAAATCCTGATGGCTGAGCGCGTCCACGCGCCGCCGCGATTCAGGATTCGTCTCGGCGAGGCGCAATTCGCGCTTTGAGCGAAGGAAGACCAAATGACAAAGAACAGGCTAACCGACCTGAACGACCATCTCTACGCGCAATTGGAACGGCTTGGAAACGAGGATCTAAGTTCCGAGCAAATCGAAACCGAGGCAAAGCGCAGTAACGCGGTTGTAGCAGTTGCTGACCAGATCCTGCGCCACGCCACGCTGCAGGTTCAGGCCGCAAAGATCCTCTCCGATCACGGTATTGACCCAACGTCGCATCTGCCGCAGGTCGAAGTCAACGCGCTAAACCGCCCGCAATTGCGAACCATCACCGCAACGAGGTCCTAATGCCACACTATGATCCGAAGTGGCGCACGATGGCGCCTGGCATGCCGCAACGGTTGGTGAAGCTATTCGAGCGGCGGATGAAGACGAAGGGTGAGACCATTAAGGACCTTACCGAGCCAAGTCGTGGGACTTATGTTGTTCCGATGTCGCGCTTTCGGGTTCACTGCGGCCTTCAGCCGGTATGGGCAAAGCAGGTAGCGATGCTCAACAAGGTGAACGTCAGTCGCAAAAAACGCGACAATAGCGGAATGAGACAGCGCACGCAGGAGTATTGTTATAAGGGCCTGCATCGCATGATAGGAGACAATCTGATCATCATCAATGCCATCGGACACCGTCGTTGTAGGATATGCGCTGACGCTGCAAGCGCAGGTCGTCCAATGCCACCGCAGAAGGTCGAGGAGATCAAGGCAGCCGCAGTGGCGGGAGCTACGTTTCAACAGATGTGTAATGGTATTCCAGCTGGTGGCGGCAAGCGGGACCGTTCGTTGATCATCACGACGTCGAAGAAATTGCAACGACAGCGGAAGCTCGATCCTGAGTTCGATGCGTTCGTGTCGAAGCACTTCGAGGCCAATGGCTTTATAGGGCAGCTCCTTCGTCACAACAGAGACGCGTCCGAAGAGATGAAGACGGCGCTGCGTCTGATCGGGAAGATCAGGCACAAAGTCAAGGCATCGGGCGCGCAACTGCCTCGCCTTCACGAGCAACGCTCAAGGAGCCGACGATGAGCGTGCGTTTGCGATCACGTTGCTGAACAACATGGGCTCTCTTCCCTTGGAGGGAGCCCGGCCTAGGCGCAGTATCACCGCTGCGAAGCGAGGAAAGACCCGCCGGTTCACGCTGGCGGGCCTATCACTTCGGATTAAAGGAGCGACATCCTTGCCACGAGCTAACGGCATATACACGCTGGAGTGCATTCAATTTTTTGTTCGCCGTAGAGATGAACTAAAATCGGCTGTACCGCACTAACCAAATATTGGTCTTGGGGACGGTAGCCATGAAGCCAATTCAGCGCGGTCCAGCAGAGCAATCAGCGAAACAACCTCCCGATAGGCCCGGCTTCCGGACGGCCGTTATTGTAGCCGCGATCGGTCTGGCCGGAGTTTTGGGGGCCGCGCTCATCAACAATTGGGTATCGATCACTGCCCCAACAAAAGTTGATCGGCCGAAGTCGGCAGAGGCCACATCCATCAACCAAGGTGCGAATTCGGTAAACACTTCCAACAACAACAATTCTACGGTCAACCAAGGTGCGAATTCTACGAACAATTCCAATAACAGCAATTCCACCGTCACCAATATCACTAACACCGAGAAAGTGATGGCTCCGAAAGCCATGTCTTTGACGGCTTGCCTGCCTCAGCTCGCACTCCTTCCTCCTGAGATGCGAGATTCGCTCGAGGAGAGCGCCCTTAAGGATCCTAATTCTCTGGCCATTGCGTTGCAGACCTCGACGATGAACGGAAACGTGGCATGCGTGCAAGGCCTCTTGCAAGCCGGCGCCCCACCTAACGGACGAGGGAGGCCGATGGGTGAACGAACTCGCGAAATGACCCCGTTGGTGGCAGCCATTCAGGCGCGCAGCTTGGATGTGATGAAAGTGCTAATTGCCGGGGGAGCTAACCCAAATCTGAATGCCAACGCTCTTGATGGCTCACCTGGCGATTCGCCGGTTGCCGTGGCGTCACTCATTTCAGTTGATGCCGTGCGGCTGCTACTCGCAAACGGAGCAAACGCAAACTCGCCTAACAAGGGTGGAGATTCTGCACTGCATATTGCGGTACGCAGCGGCGACGCAGAAATGGTTCGGGAGTTGATGAGACACGGCGCGAGAGTTGACGCTAAAGCGGACAATGGCAGAACGCCATTAGACTACGCGAAGGAAAGTCACGCTGAGCTCCTTCCCATACTTACCGCAAAATGAGCATCTGTCTGGGTAACCGATCCCGCAAACACCTATCGGAGAAAGGGTTCAGCGCTCATGGACAGCGGCTGCCCCCAAAGCAGCTTATCGATAACCGCCGCCATTAGAACAATAGACGCGTGGGCAGTGAGGTGCACTGTATCGTTCGAGGTAAGATCGGCAGCCGTTGGTCCAATCCTCGTCAAACATCCCCGATGGTCGCAGAAAGCATCCCAAGCCGAGATGAATTCAGCTCCAACCGGTTCTAGCCTCGACCGCATGGCGGCATCCTGCCAATTCAGGGAAACTCCTATGTTCGATCTCTCTGGGATCAATTCCTGATGTCGTAAATAATACAAAATAGCCTCCTGAGGGAGACCACGACGCCAGACAGGTACCGGACCGAGGACCACTATACGGGCGTGAGTGCGCTGTTTCAGGGCCGCCACAATGCCGGCAATGCCATCGAAGTTTAGACCCCAGTAGGCATGCAGCAGCACAATCTCCGGGTCCATCTTCACCGCGATTTCGAGCACTCGTGCATTGTTTTCACGGCAATTCGCAGGGCCGTTCAGATCGGGCACGCAAGAGCTAGCAGTAAATTGAGCAACGCCAAATTCACGCATCTCTTGGGCGCGGCGCAGTCCTGGCAGGAGAGCGCCGGCAGTCGAATCGCCCCATAGCAAAACCATCGGATGTTTACCGCGATCGACGCACGTTTCCGCGTAATCCGTTCTTTGGCTTAAATCGAGAAGGCATTCACCAACCCGCGAACCAGCACCATCCGTCCGAACGGAAGCTATCGCCCGCACCTGCGGAGGCAACCGCGCCTCGAAACCGTTCCAATGAATCACAATTATGCCAGCGACCGCCATTGCCGCCATGCCTGCGATCAAGCCCCGCGTCTTAAATGGCTGGCCGCTGCCAAACCGGATGGGCAATTCAATCAGCCGATAGGTCGCCCACGCCAGTAACAGGCTGAGACAGATGATCAAGCCCCGCTCGATTTCTGTGAGCGAGTTAGTCTTGATCAGCGCAAAGTAGACGAGCAGCGGCCAATGCCAGAGGTAGTTCGGATAGCTGATCAACCCGATCCGCACCATTGGCCGGCTGGAAAGGATGTAGCGGCAACCCCACGCCCCAGGGGCGGAAAGCATAAGCATCGTGCCGACGACCGGCAGCGCTGCCCTCCAGCCCGGGAATAGAACAGTGCTATCGAATATTGCGACTGCCAGACCGATCAACAATGCGCCCGCTAATGCACGAGCGTCGTGCCATCGCCCTTCTCTCGCCTCACGCCAGCCGAAGGCAAGCGCGGCGCCAGCGAACAGTTCGAAAGCGCGAGTGAAGGGCAGATAGAAGGCGGCGACGGGATGCTGGCTGGTGAGCGCCAAACTCAACGCGAACGAAGCCAAGCCAAGGAGCAATGACGCTCGAAACAGGTTTGCGCCGAGCCGCGCAGATAGCATCAAGGCCAACGGCCAGAAAAGGTAGAACTGCTCCTCGATGCCGAGCGACCACAGATGCAGAAGAGGTTTCTTTGCAGATTCCACATCGAAGTAACCGGACTGCAGCATGAGGGCGATGTTCGCCGAGAAGGCCGCACTAGCGACCGTATCGATGCCTAGTTGCTCGTAGGCGTCGGGAAGCATCCACCCGTAACCAAGGATCAGGACGACCAGGAGCACGACTAAAAGCGCCGGAAATATTCGACGGGCGCGCCTACCGTAAAAGCCGATCAGATCGAAATGACCACGGCGAATATCCCGATCGATAATGCCCGTGATCAGGTAGCCGGATATGACAAAGAAGATATCAACGCCAATAAACCCGCCGGGAAGGATAGAGGGAAAGGCGTGGTATAGGACGACCAGCGAGACCGCGACGGCGCGGAGGCCATCAACGTGTGGTCTATATATATTTTCCTGATTGCCCATGCCCCTGCGCCCAACGGGCGCCTCCAGAAACATCGAGCAATAAAGCGGAACACGAGTAGGCGCAACTTTCGAGCGAGCATTTCGGCGCCAGCGCGTCCTTTAAAGTAGCCCCGCTCCCGCATGTTCCTTGAAAAGCTCTGCCTCCTGGATGTAGCCGCGAAGGGTATCGACAGATTTGTGGCGGCTCACGTCCATCATGCGGAAGATGGACTTGCCGGCCGCCGCCGCCGAAGTCAGGAAGCCGCGGCGCAGTGAGTGGCCCGAAAAAAGCCTTTCATCGAGCCCGGCTCGAGCCGCGTAGGCCTTCACAAGGTTGGCAACCGACCGGTCGGTAAGGCGGTCGACGCTTACCGTCCCCGCCTTGTTGATCGGGCGGAACACCGCGCCCGCTTCAATACCAGCCAGGTCGAGCCATTCGCGTAAGGCGACGACGGGACAGGCCTCGGCGGATCCCCGGGCCACGGCGATGGTGACGCCCTCGGCGTCCTGGTCGGTCTTGGACTTGGCAATGAGCACAAGCAGGCCTTCGGCGGTCTCCTCGATCTGCTCGACGTCGAGCGCGACGAGCTCGGAGCGGCGGAAGGCACCGCCAAACCCCAATAGAAGCAGCGCGCGGTCGCGCTTGCCGGCTATTGTGGCGGGGCACACGGCAACCATGGCTTTGATCCGGGATGTGACAGCCGGCGCCTTCTTTACCTTGGCGGCACCGATGGTGCGCCGGATGCCGCGCAGCGTGGCCTTCACGGCCTCGGAGTCGGTAGGCGTTGGTAGGGATGCCAGTTTGTGTGCGTAACGGATGGCAGCGAGGCGCCGCCCGAGCGTGGAAGCCTTCGCGCCCTCTGCCGCGCCGTGCGCCAGATAGGCCGCCACGGTCTCAGGCAGTGCCGGTAACACGCCTGCTGACTTCCCCTCGCACCAGGCGCCGAATAACCGGAAATCGGTTTCATAGGCCTTACGCGTTGCGGGTGCCTTCTCGGCTTTTGCGTACGCGACGGCGGCAGCAAGTTCGGGAGCAAGGGCGGCCGGGACGTGGGCCGGATCGGCAAGCACAGGAAGCGTGGTCATTTCTTGAGTTCCATTACTTCCGAGAAGAAGAGTTATCGGAACCTATCTGATATCGTGCTATCACGCAAGCACAGAGCTGCCTTTTGATTGTTTGATTTCATTTCAGCGGTTCACCCTGTTGATGCCCTGTATCATCAGGCGATGTCGAGCTAGGCTCGATACCCCCACCCAACCGCGTCAGCAGCCGCCCAGCGGTGTCTTAGCTGGCACACAAGAGCTCAACGCCATGCCCCGCAAGAAAGCCGGCCGTCTTGCGTCCCGGGACCCTGGGGCGTTTAAAGCGCTACTTGTCAGAATGAACCCGGAAGGTTGGCGAGCGCTGAGGATCTTGGCCGCGGAGTCCGATGCGACGTTGAACGCGCTCGCAATCGAGGCCTTCAATGATTTGTTGCGCAAGAGGGGTAAGCGGCCGGTTGTGGCAAACCCGCTGCTCGATGACGATTAGAGAACGGCAGTATTTTATCGCCTACACCGCTGACCCAGCACGGCTTTCAAGAGCTGACTCCCCGGGGGCCGAGCTACCATTTCCTACCATTACACCTTGCCATTTGTTGCCAAGCACCCGGCGCGCGTACTGCGCAGAAATTACGCCAGAGGCGCAGGCACACAGGCGACATCGCCTTTGCCTGTCACTTTATTCACATACTAGAAACAAAGAGAAGCTTCGTTGCACGACGTCTGCTTTTACGACTCTCAATGTGCCAGAGGCGTATTCGTCGAGCGCGGGAATGTTGTCATTACTTGTCATGCCGAGGTTCACATTTGCTCACTCAGATCCTCGCGCGCGCGCGTATTGGTCTCGAAACTACGCCATCGGCGGACGTGGCATTTTTCAAATTGTCAGTGCTCTGGTCGACCTGACATTTCCTGACACGAAAGGCCCATTGCTCTGAACGGGCAGGCCTTTGATTTCCTTTACCAAAGAGATTTTACCCCACCCCCGTCCCGAGCGTGCGGGGATGCTTTCATTTGCTTTAGTTTTGTTCTGATTTGCTCTGGTGGAGGGGCTGGCAAATATCTGCGCGAAAGATCGAGTTTCGGCCATACGATCAACCGGCTAGCATGCTCGGGTTGGCTTTGATTTCGGTTGATTAAATTCAAACCGCCGGTGGCGCTCTACCCGTTCATTTCCGTTCAAGCGCGCCGATCACCGCTTGCGGGTTCAGGTGGATCAATCGAAGCAGAACCAGCGCGGGCCCGGTTGGCTTCCTGCGACCCTGCTCCCAATTGCGAAGCGTCTTCACCGGAACGCCGATGGCGTCCGCGAACGTCTGTTGCGTCTGCCCTATCCCGGAGGACGCGCGAATGGCCTGCACATTGAACATTTGCGGCGCGGGCCTTTTGGGGGATGACATAATTGCGCCGCTGGCGCTCTTGAAATGGTCATCCATGGCTTGATCCCTCTCACGGTTTAAAACCTCGCTTGGCGAAGTCTCTGAAATGGGCATACGGGCTGCACGAGGCTTGCCATGCACATGCGGCACTGCGCGTTTGCTCGAGCCTGGCTTTCGTCAAGCACTCCAAGGTCAGGGCTAAGACGGCCGCGCCCTCTGCACTGGTGGTGAGCCTCGGCAAATTGCTCTTGAGCATCCGAGCGTCAAAATCCGACGCCGCCTTTCGATGGTAGGGGGCGGAGGACGTCAATTCGTCGATGATGGCGCTATAAGTCTCGATGACGCCGGCATTCGCTCGCACCGTGACGCCGCGTTCTGCCAGCCAGGCCCTAACCGCGCTCGGCTCCTCTGACTGAACCAGCCTAGCGAACTCGCGCAGGCGTGCGGGCGACCACGCGGCAAAGGCGACGGGGATTCCATCGCCAAGCTTTAGACGGTTGATCACATCGGCCGGCATCGGTGCGGGTCACTCTTTTTTGGGTTCCACCTCTGCCGCCGGCACCTCGATAATCAGCCGGAAGTTTTCATCCAGGCCGTACGCTTGGGATTGTCCGACCTCTTGGTTCACTTCCGCGTCTCGCCAGACGAAGCTATCGCGGTCCCCCTGCTTTATCTGAAAGCGAGCTATGAATTTTGCGCCGTCCTTAGAGTTTACTGTGAGCGTAATCATGGAAATTCCCCTCTAAAGTTTCAGGCAGAGCGTTGCGACATCGTTGAACGGGTTGCCATCGCGACCTCAAATCTTGATGTAGATTGTGGCTAGGATCGTAGGAGGCACAATCGAGTGCGCGCTGCCATTCGTGTTATTCGAGGTAGAGGATACGGTGCCCGCTGAAACGGTCCCCGTCGATGTGACGTTCCCGTCCGAGTAGGTACCGAAGCCAATGTTCGCGCCACTTGCTAACGAGCTAAACCGATGCGCAATATCGCTGGTGGTCGAAGTCACGCTGATACCGAACGAAGCGTTCTGCGACTGAATGCCGGTCGGCAACTCACTGAGCAACAGGGTATGATATTGCAGCCCACCAACAGCGCCAAGCGTTGTTGGTGCGGCGCCAAAATACGATAATGTAAGACGCCCCGCCGCGCTGTTACCCATGTCATCGAGACCAGCGATCCCGCGGCCCCGCGCATCAGGCAACGTGATGGTTTTGTTTGCCGCCCAATCCGCCGCGCCAGATGTCCCACGACCCCCGCTTACTGCAAGGTTTGCATCCGCGCCCCACAGGTAGACAAATAGCGCCTGCACATCGGAGTTTGCGCGCTCGGCCGCACCCGACGTCGCCGAGCCAATAGTCCTACCGTTCGCCCGGACGAAGCCAGAGAGGATGCCAGTGCCGTAAGCAACCTTCATATCACCAGTGGCGAGGACGGTCGTTGGATCGACAGTGCCGCCGCCGCCGCCGCCGCCAGACGGCCCCACGATGAGGAGCCCATCTTGAACGAGCTTTTGAACTCCATTTCGGTCAGTCAACCTGATCTTGATCGAGCCGTCAGCGCAGAACAATTGCGGGACCCGGCCCGCTGCATCGAGGGTGATCGGGTTCGGCCACGCCAACGTCAGGGCCGCATCCTGATAGCAATTTTGCGGTGCGCCAACGGTGCCCGCCTGGATCAAAAACAACTTTCCGCCGATCAGCGGCTTGGCGAACTCGTCAAGCTGCTGCGTCATCGAGATGCCGGGGATCGTGCCTGCCGCGCGTGCTGGGCCCGAGATGCCTATGAAGCTCACCAGCAGGAGCGAAAAAGTCAGCTTGGCGGCGCTGATCAGCATGGGCGCCGAACCTAGCGCCGCGGTCTCGTCAAGTCGTTCATCAGGAGATGCGAAAATCGATCGTGCCATGCTTGTGCTTCCATCGCGCTAACCTGCGTTGGAGGTTGCTCGATTGAGCGCAACCACGCGATGCGAAGCCTATTGCTTTTGCTCAGTTTGGGATTTTGGTGAAGAATGTGAACTTTGAGCGTCTTGCGGGTTCAAGTTGAAGTGCCTGAAGTAGAGTAAGACGAGCTCGCTTGATCGATCGCCGTACACGTAGGCGGCCAGAGCCGGCATGTCGCCGTCAAGCAGCATCTTCAATGCCACCTTACTCACCCTCCAGACTCCGCCGCCGACGCGCCGCCCGATGCCGTGCCTGATGCACCAATTGCGAATTGTGTTTCCGGACGTGGCCGCCAGGCCGGCCGCCTCTTTGACCGAGATAGCTTCTCTCCGGTCGAACGGGATCAACGTGCGGCAAACCTGATCTTCGGGCGGCCTCATGCCACCACCTCTGTGATCAGGACCGCACCGGCCGTGTCATGGCGTCGGTATGTCAGATGCGCGCCCGTCCTCCGATGGATTGATGCCGACGACGCAGTGATGACTGGCACGCCGCCGCCCTGGATCAGGAAAAGAAAGCCCATCACGTCGAAGCGCGCGGCCGGCGCGAGAGGGTGAACCCCGTACAGGTCGAGGGCTGTCCAGCCTATTGCGTGCGCCGCGTGCCCCCATCGCGAGAGGAAGTTTTCGGCGTCACCGAGGAGCAAATCCCACCGCTCAGGGCTCATCCAATCGGGGCAATTTCGCTGCTCCAGCTCTCCCAAAATCGCATGCCATTCTGCCGGCGCGCCGCCTCGCTCGCCCTCAACTTCAGCCCCTGCAAAATTAGTGGTCCCACTGGTCCCACTGGTCCCACCCTCGTTAAGTGATTGATCGATTGCACATTTGCCGGGACCACTCACTGCGCCGTGATGGGACCAGTCAAAATCAACTGGTCCCACCTCCGTTTCGTGACTGGTCCCAACTTTTTCTTTTGAAATGAACGCGTTGCTTGGGGTGGGACCAGTGGGACCAGTGGGACCAGTATTTTTCAGAAGGTCGAGCACGTGAGAAGTGAAGTCCGGAAAGCTATGCGTCATTCGCCGTCCTCCAGGAGCTGGGAGACGATGTGATAGAGGCGCAACTGACCGTGCCCGGGGACCCGCACATGCTTCGCGCGGCGCGCTGGATCGGGCGCGTCCATGTAGCCCTTCGTCGCCATCGTGGCCGCCAACCGGCGGGCGTCGAGCCCGCGGCAAATCTCTTCCTTCCATGCAGTGGTCGTGACGAAGTAGTCCCAGCCGTCGCCCACCTTCTGGCGATAGCCGGCAACGTCGCGCGGGTGGATGCGAGTATCTTGGTCCGCTTCCCAAGCTGGAATGAATCGGGCCATGCCGTTCGCTAGCAGGAAGGAACGCACCTGCTCCAGGCCGTCCTGAACCTCTGCAGCATCGTGGCCGCCGCGCGCAGCCAGCCAATCGCTGAAACACCTGCCTGCGGCCGCGATGGCCTCGCCCGGCTTCCACGGCACAATGCCCCGCTGCTGGGCCAATTCGCCGCCAACAGCGACCAGCGCGAACCGCTGGGCCACGCGCTCGATTTGGCCGTCTGCGCCCTTCGGAACAAACTGAGTGCTGAAGGCCGCCATGATCGGCGCAATCTGCCGACGAAGATCCTCAATCGCGGGAACGATGGAACCGAGGTAATGCCGAGCGGCAACGCCATAGTGCTGCTGCGTTGCAGTTCGCAGGTGCCGGGCCAGCGCTTCGGCTGTCTCGAACCCGTGCAGGTTCTCGAACATGCCCATCCCGGCGCCGGCATCGGCCGCGATATCGACAATGCGAACCTGCTGACCGGCCGCGATCCGCTTCCCCCGTCCGTCCTCCGCTACCTTGTCGGCCAGGCCGATTTCGCCGGACGAGAGGAACAGGACGCGCCACTTGCTTGCCCTGCGGGCCGATCCGTCGCGCGTGCTTCGCGATTTGCCCGAGCCGTTCGCCAGCATGTAGGCGGCTTCTCCCGCGTCCTTCGCCGCGAGTTGCGAGAGCTCGTCCAGGCAAAGAAGCGTATCCGAATGGCTGAGCGCAACACCTTCCAACCCGTTGGCTGTTGCACGCCACGATCGAACGAACCCATTCGCATCCCCGCCGCCCCAGACGCTCCCCGCGACATGCAGCGCCGTGCTCTTGCCCGTCGATGAGGCGCCTTTGAAATGAAGGCCTCCGCCCTCGGACGAGCACGGGCCTACCAGCGGACCAGCGAACGCCGCGGAGATGGCAAGCACCAGGCGGCTATTGCCGACTGCGTAGCGAGCAACGTTTTGCTGCCAACTCTCGAGCGTGCCGCCCTGACGGAACGAGTGCTCGTGAGCCGTGACGCTCTGCAACAATAATTGGTCGCGCTTGTCGTTCGCAAAGCAGTCATCCGGCAGCACGAATGAATTGCTGTGCCACCCAACACGCTGGGTTGCCCTTGCTCGGTTCGGGCTACGAACCTGAAGCAAGAAGGAGTTGAAGAGACCGCGCGCTGTCTGGCTAGGCGCGATGAAAAAGCCGCCCTCCATGAGCGCGCGGCGGGCTTCTGAGCCATCGCCTGCGAGCGTGGCACGCGGCAGCGCAAATTGGTGCTCGCGGTCGTCGTGGTCCTTCCACCGGAGGAGCACCCCCCAATTGGAGCCGTCACCGTCCCGCGTCTCAGCCACAATGTCGAAGTGACCAGCGATCAGAATTGCGGGTTTGTCCAGATCGTCGGGGTTCTGATGCATGAGGCCGCGGTCGGAGAAGCTATAGCCGAGCGGCAACTGCTTCTTTTGGTCGGCGCGGCCGGCGATACGTTCTTGGTTGGGATGTTCTGCCTCGGGAGAGGCGCCATCGTCCGGCGCGGTCGACGAACATTCATCCGGCATCGCCCTCGCTTTCTGCTCGGGCGGCCAAAGTTCGGTCGCATCAATGAGTGCGGAAATGTCGGCGCTGGTCTTGCCGGCCGCGAGCCAATCCGACACGTCACCGCCTTTAGGAGTATCGGGGAAGTGCAGCACGCGGATACTAGCGGCGATGCCATGGGCGAGCGCCGCCTTTTCTTCTGCGTGCTTCCTGCCGGCGTCATCGTTGTCGGCCGGAATGACAAGGTGGCGCCCGCGCGCATACTCAGCACATCCGGTTGGCAGCCCGTCTCCGGTCCCGCCGAAGGTGAAAGCGCTGAATGACGCCTTCGCCAGAGTGTCCACGTCCTTTTCTCCCTCGGGCCAGAACAGCGGCGCTTCACCGCGGAATGGGTCAGGACCGACGAAGTAGGGCACATTCTCAAAGCCTTCCGGCTTCCGGTACTGCCACCCGGTGCGGCCGTCAGTGTCGGCCACGCGGAAGACGTTGAAAGCGTTGCCGTCCTTGCGAAGGATCTTCAATCGGACCGGCACGCCACCCCGGCAATAGCTGTGCCGGCGCTTTTCGTCGTCGCGAATGCGCGGGCCTTCGTCGCCAGCCGCGACGAAACGAGGCTTGCCGTCCTGATCCGGCTGAGTGCGAGATGGAAACGAGGAAGGAGCGACGCGCGCGCCGTTCGGCTCGGCCGCAACCTTGTCCGTCCTGTTCGGCGCCGAGCGCATGTTGCCGGTCAGCGTTGACGAACCCTCGGCCGGTTTGACGTTCAGCAAGGTTTGCAGATCACGAGCCGCGTCGAGCTTAGACTTACCCTCGAGATAGGCGACTAAATCGATGGCATCGCCGCCCTTATCCCCCGTCGCAAAGTCACTCCAAACACCGTTGTTCATGTTCACTTTGAAGCTGCCAGGTCGGCCGTCCGAACGGGTTGGATTGCGCGATATCCATTCCGCGCCCGATCGGTAACCGCCCGGCAGCAACTTCGGAACGATGAAGTCGAGGGCACCGAGAGCGGCCGAGCTCACCGCGCTAAAGTCCACGCGCTCATGACGTGCGAAGGCGTTATTGATGGCGCCCATGTTTAGAACTTTCCTTTGAATGTTTCGGTGGGCGGCTCGCTGTCCTGCGCATTCTTGCGTGCATCGTCGATTGCCTGGGCGGCATCGGAGGATGATGAAAAGACACCGGGCACGGCGCAGCCGGACGGAAGCGACGCTGAGAAGCGCTTGCGCCCTAGATCATGAATGAAGCCAAGAACTTCGCGACCACAGCAAACAGTGAGTGTTCTGAGGATTAGCGGAGGGGCGCTCATGATGAGCGCTCCACCGGGACAACCTCAACCGCCGTCTCGAGCTTGTAGCGTCCATGGGTGCCTGGGAAGTCACCCGTGTGCGCTTCGTATCCCGTCGAAATGACAAGGCCGGCCTTACGAAGTTTGTAGACGTAGTGGCTCCAGCGCGGCGCGGGGTGGTCGATGGTTGTGAGGCCACGCGGACCTGCATTGACGAGATGACGCAGCGTCCAAGCTTCACGGCCGGCGAAGGTCTGAAGCGAGCCGTCGGGGAGTTTTATCCTGATCTTGTCCGTCATCGCTCGGCCCCCCCTCCGATCCCGGCAAGGGCTGCAATCAGATCGGCATGGCCGAAAGGAAGCGGATATCGCGAAACGAGGTATTGCCCCGCCCTGGTGACGGGCTTGCGGACAACTGCCGTGCGCCAGTCGAAGAGCGGAAGGCCGGAAAGGTCTTGGATTGGGTGAAGCGACTTGCTATGTGTCTGCACTGTTAAGCCTCTCAAAGGCCCGGTGCGCTCGCTGTCCCGCCAGGAAAAGCCGAGCTGCCGGGTTTTCTTTTGGGGATGGGATCAAGCGGCGGTTGCTTCGCGGCCGATGGCCGGAAATGAATGAACCCAGCGGCGCAGCTCGGTGTCTTCGAGCAGAGTCGCCTTGCCGTCCTTACGGGCGGTCAATTCCTTGTCTTTGATGGCTTTGTAAATGCGCGTGCGGCTGCGGCCGGTCGCCGCCGCTGCGGCTTCCGGCGTATAGGCTATGGGCAATTGGATCGCGGAAATTTTGGCTCCGCCGCCAGGGAGTGACTTGCTATCGGTCATCGGTGCATCCTGCTTTTGTCCCGCCGAACCGCGGGGGATGCACCGACACTAGGAAGCCAAGAAATGCGCCGACAATATAGGCGGGTCCACCCGCCTATTTGAAATGCGGCCTAGTTTTAACCGCTCATTTTCGGCCGGCCACGGGGACGGGAAGGAAATTGCTTTCTCAGCCAGCGAGTATCCTGACGGCTGATGCCGTGCGATTTCATCGCCGCCACGTCATCTACAATCGTTGGGATCACGTCATCCAAGGCGTCCCGATAAGCCTTATAGATTTGACGCTTCTTGTCGTTCGCGCCGGCCCCGGTGATCCGCTCTGCCAGCTCCACCTTGCCCCCGGACGACCATGCGGGCGGGAGTGAGCGAGCGAGGAATTCAATATCGGAGGCCTTAAGGAGGATTACCCGGTCCCAAAGGCCGCCCTCTAGGGTAACGGTGCCCTTTAACAGAATGTCGTCACCCTCGTCGCCGCCCCACCCCTCCTTCAAGACGTGTTTCATTTTGCCGCTGTCTTCACAAAAATAGGCGACCGTTTCGCCAGCAAAGAGGCTTTTACGCAACTCAGATAAGGCCTCCATGAAATCGCAATAACGATCGATGGTCCCTTCAGCGCGGTCCGCTTCTTTGACGTGATAGGGCAGGTGATTATAGATAAATGTCGCATTGAGAGACTTGCCGAGCGCGTTCCAAACCTGCCTCTCATCTGACGACATGGCATCGTCCCCCCACCGCTCGGGATCCCGGGTCTTTGCAATTTTCAGTATCGCTTCTTCCGATCCGATGAAGCCTTTCGGGTAGAATCGTGCCATTTGCACTCCGCTAGTGCTCCGCATGGTGACGGCGCGGCAGGCTGGTGCGGACCAGCTTTTCGGGAGCTACCCTAGCCGCGCCGGTTCTTCGGCGCTTCCGCCAAAACCCTGGCTATCTCGCGCGCGTACCGATTGAAGGCAGCGCCCTTTTCCTTCTGACGCTCATACATGTCATAGTGCACGGATCCCACGTCGCGCGCCTTGTGGTTCAAGCATGCATCCCGATCCTCTTTCTTGACGCCAAGAGCTGACATTCGGGTTTCAACGGTCCGGCGCAGGTCGTGAGGGGAGGGCGGATCTTCAATCCACTTGCCGTCCATTGTCTTGGCGAGCCGGGCCATAGCGACCGTTAAGGCGTGCCCGCTGATTGGCTTAGATTTGTCTTTGGATCGCGGAGACGGAAACAGAACTTCCGCTCCATCCGGCAGGAGAGACATAGCCTCCCTCACAACTTCCAGCGCCAGCGGGGAGAGCGGCAAAAAGAAGTCGCGTTTGTTCTTCACCCGCTCGGCGGGGATCGTCCAGCCGGCGGCCTTCGCCTGGTTGAGGTGCGTGAACTCAGCAAGGGCAGCGCCAGCAATCTCAGTCGCCCGGCCGGCAGTCAGGAGCGCGAGCCGGAGGGCCAAACCGGTCCGATGTGATATCGGCTTTTCGACCGCGCTCCGCCAGAACACACGCAGCTCGTCGTCATCTAGAACTCGCTTCCCGGTCTTTTCAGCACCCCGCTTCTTTAGGCGCGACATGGGATTGTCCTCCCGGAGGTCGCAGTCCACGGCAAAGGAGAAGATTTTTGAGATAAGCGAGTGTACGCGGTTTGCGGCGGTCGGGGTGCCGGCAGCAACAATGCCTTCCAGGAGATCGATGCACTCGGCGCGCCGGATCTTTCGATAGTCGCGCTTCCGCCATTTCGACAACACATGCTTGTCGAGGTTCCGGCGGTCCTCGTCGACTGAGCGCGGGCGCTTGTGCCGCGCCGCGTGCTCGACCATGTACCTCTCTGCCAGCACCTCGAAATCACGCGATCCGGCTTCGGCCCTTTCCGTTCGTTTCGCCTCAACAGGGTTGGTGCCGGCAGCTACCTGCTTGCGCATGCTGTCTGCTTCCGTGCGGGCCTTGGAAAGCCCGATGTCCGGATAGTTGCCGATGGTGGCTCTCAACGTTCGCCGGGTGAGAGGATCGCGGAATCGGAACGCCCAGGAGGAGGCCCCACCTTTGGTCACGCGCAGCACGAGGCCGGCGCAGCGCATGTCGGCCACCTCGAGCCGGCCTTCGCTAGGCGGCTCGATCGCGCGGCAATAGGCGTCGGTCAGCACCTTCTTCACAGCGCGCTATACCTTCGCGCGCTTCTGCAGAAGCTCATACCGCTTGCGAACGAAGGCCGCGGGCATCGGCTTTCCGTATTTGACCCGGTAAACCAGTTCGGCTTCTTTTTGAATAGCGGCACGTTGATCGTCGGTCAGCGCGTCAAAATGCTGACCTTTGTTAATCTTAGCGGAAGCCAAGGTCGCTTGAGCTATCGCCCTGTAGTTCATCATGCCGATTGATCCGGTTGAAGCACTGCCGCTATCTGTCTCCCACGTCCCCGAATCTGGGGACACAGCAGGGACGCAAAATCGCGGGATGCAGTGGGACTGAGCGGAACGGAGGGGTACATTTCACGAGAATAAATCGAGAACCGACCCCGTTCAAGCGTTCTGATGCGTCCCCCACCGTTTTGAGCATCAGACTACGAATCTGAGGGTCGGACGTTCGAATCGTTCCGGGCGCGCCATTTGGTACTCATCTCCGAATGCGGTTTGGCCCCGATTGACTGGCCAGCTCGGCTCTCTCCAGCACATCCTTGCTTCCTTTAATGCAGGCTTTCGGAAACGGCTCATGGATCCCTCCGGAGTTTGCGATATCGTCCCGATATAAATCGTATCCGGTTAAATCGGGTGCGATCTAAATGTTGCGACGAAAGGATGCAAGCATCGCCGGCGACCTGCCGGGCGTCAGTCGCGCGATAGGGACAGTCCCGCGAGAAGCGGAGCGTATGCGGCGAGCCTGCGGGATACGAACTCCGTGAAGAGCCGCACGCGCTTCGTCTTGCGGGTCTCCCCGTGTGTGAGAAGCCAGAGCGTTCCGTACATGTGCAGGTCGGTGCCCGGCACCCTCACCAGCAGGGGGTCGGCATCGCCAATGAAGCACGGCAGCGTCGTGATCCCGAGCCCTTGCCGTACTGCAACGATCTGCGCCTCGGCGTCCGTGATCCTGAACGGAACCCCCGTGGTGCGAACCTCACCCTCGCTGGCCCAGTCGGGTATTCCATGAATGCTGATGACGATCCACCGGATGGGATCCGGCGCGCCCGTACGCCACGCGGCTAGTCGATCCCTGGACATGTAGACGCCGCCGAACAGCTCCGGTCCCTTCATGCCGTGAAGATTGAGCGGCAGGGTTTTGCGGTCGTAGACGACGCGGATCGCGACGTCGGCCTCTCGGTTGGTCAGATTTGCCAGCTCGCCGAACGACAGGATTTCCATCTCGATGTCCGGATGCAGACGCGCGAAGTCGGCGAAGTCCGGCATGAGCAGGTGTGTCGCCAGCGGCGGCGCCAGCGTCACCCGCAGAAGCCCGCGCACGCTCTGGTCGCGCCCGAAGACGCGCGTCTCCAGCAGGTGCGACGACGCTTCCATCTGGTCCGCGAACTCGAGGACCTCCTCGCCCGCAGCCGTCAGGCGGTAGCCCGAAGGCAGCTTTTCGAACATTTGGACCCCGAGCCGTTCCTCGAGCTGGGCGATGCGTCGCAGCACGGTCGCGTGATTCACACCGAGGCGCTCGGCGGCAGCCCGCACCGAGCCTCCGCGCGCGACGGCAAGAAAGTAGCGAACGTCATCCCAGTCGATCATGGTGCGATCCCGCACCGCGCGGTGCGCCTTCCAAAGCCCGTATCTAACGTCTCGTACAGCAGTACGGGCGGTCATCATAGCCTATGCCCGCAAGCACCGCCCAATTCCCGAACGGCGGACACCGATCGCCGCGGCCGTCGTCAGTCGTCCGGCCGGATCGATTTCGCACCACCGATGTGCGCGCTTCCGCACTCAACGCCTGACGCCGACGGACCTATGTCGAGGTTCTCGGGGGCAGATGCTGTCCCGACATCACGAAAGGAGAAGTTGTGCGAAAGCTAGACGGTAAGGTTGCAGTTATCACGGGCGGCGCTACCGGCATTGGGCGCGCCGCAGCAAAGCGCTTCATCGAAGAAGGCGCCTTCGTCTTCATCTTCGGCCGCCGACAGGAGGCGCTCGACGCTGCTGTCGCCGCCCTCGGGCCCAATGCCCGCGCGGTGAAGGGCTCGGTCTCGGATGAGGCCGACCTCGACCGACTCTATGCGGCGGTGAAGTCCGAGCGCGGAACCCTCGACATCGTCTTCGCCAATGCAGGCGCGGGAAGCCAGCTTCGGCTCGGCCAGATCACCGCCGCGCACATTGACGAAGCCTTCGACACCAACGTGAAGGGTACGATCTTCACGGTCCAGAAGGCGCTGCCGCTGATGGGTCAGGGCGGTTCGATCATCCTGACCGGATCGAGCGCCGGCACCACGGGCGCCCCGGCAATGAGCGCCTACAGCGCGAGCAAGGCGGCCGTGCGCAACCTCGCGCGGACCTGGGCGGAGGACCTGAAAGGCAGCGGCATCCGGGTCAACGTGCTGTCGCCCGGGGCGACTGCGACCGAACTCGCGAAGGAAGCGCTGGGCGAGGAGGGCCAGAAGGTCTTCGCCTCGATGACTCCGCTCCAGCGCATGGCCGATCCGGCGGAGATCGGGGCCGTGGCTGCCTTTCTCGCATCGTCGGACAGCAGCTTCATGACCGCCAGCGAAGTCGCCGTCGACGGCGGCCTGGCGCAACTCTGACGCCGGCGCGGTCCCGCGGCTGGCCCACACACAACGAAAGATAAAAGATCATGAAAAAACTAGAAGGCAAGATCGCAGTCATCACCGGCGGAAGCAGCGGGATTGGGTTGGCCACAGCCAAGCGCTTCGTGGAAGAAGGTGCGCACGTCGTGATCACCGGGCGACGCGAGAAAGAGCTGAAGGAGGCCACAGCCTTCATCGAGCGGAACGTTACGACGGTCGTGGGCGACGTGTCGCGCTTGGAAGATCTGGACCGGCTCTACGCCGTCGTGAAAGAGAAACATGGTCACATCGACATTCTCTTCGCGAACGCGGGCGCGGGGACGATCGCACCGCTCGCGGTAGCTACCGAGGCGCATTTTGACCAGACCTTCGATGTGAACGTGAAGGGGCTGTTCTTTACGGTGCAGAAGGCGCTTCCCCTCTTCAAAGACGGCGGTTCGATTATCCTGAACTCTTCGGTGTCGAACGTGTTGGGGCTGCCGGGATTTAGCGCCTACGCCGCGAGCAAGGCGGCTGTGCGCAACTTCGCGCGCGCTTGGACGCTGGAGCTGAAAGACCGCAAAATCCGCGTGAATGCGATGAGCCCCGGACCAACCGAGACCCCCGCCCTCGAGACAACGACGGGCCTTACCCCCGAGCAAGCCGAGCAAGCGGCGGGCCAATTTGCTTCACAGATCCCAATGGGTCGCAGGGGCAAGCCAGAGGAAATCGCGGCTGCCGTCATGTTCCTCGCCTCCGATGAAAGCTCTTTCATCACCGGCGTGGATCTCGCCGTCGATGGCGGCATGGCGCAGGTCTGACCCCGGCATCAACACTAGATCGGAGAAACATCATGAGCTACGCAATTATCGGCTTCGGCAATATCGGCCAGGCTCTGGCCAGGGCGTTTGCCCGCAACGGCATCGAAGTATCCGTTGCAACGACGCGCGACCCGGAAAGCTTTGCATCCGTCGCGGCCGCGATCGGACCCACGATCATTCCCAAAAAGCTGGCCGAAGCGGCCAAGGCGGACACAATCTTTTTGGCCGTCCGTTTCGAGTCGCACCAGGAGGTCGCGAAGGCGCTGCCCACCTGGCAGGGGAAGACCATCGTCGATGTGACCAATGCCTACGGCGTGCCCCCTGAGAAACTGGGAGGACAGCCTTCTTCCAAGGCCGTCGCGCAGGCCTTCACTGGCGGTAGACTGGTCAAGGGCTTCAACCATTTGGGCGCTGCCGTCCTCGGCCAAGATCCGGCCGCACATGGTGGCAGGAGAGTCGTGTTCCTGGCGAGCGACGATGACGCTGCCGCCGCGGAGATTGGCGCGCTTGCGGAAAAGCTCGGCTTCGCGCCGATCAAACTCGGCGGGCTTTCGGAAGGAGGACTGCTTGTGCAGGCGCGCGGAAATAGCTGGGGTCAACTGATCTTCAAGGACCTGGTCAAGTTCGACTGATGAACACGACGTCCCCACCGTTGGGGACACGACGCATGGAATCGGATCGAGCGCGATCCGATCCGAGCGAAATGGAGAAATGACTACGGTTCGGGACGGCAGACTGACGAGCATCCGGGAGTACATCGACACGCAGGCCGCATGCGGCCGCTTGCGAAGGAGCCGGGCCGAGAGAACGTCGAAGCCGTCTCGGCGGACCTCGTCGATGGCCCATTTCAGGATCTTGGCAAAGTCGACTTCCGCAACAGCGCCGAGACGAACGCGCCATGTCCGCTTGGCCATGACGGTTCTATTCAGTGGTTCGGGAGATGACCTTCTCCGAGAGGTCATTCAAATAGGTTTGCAGTTCCTCGATACTCCCGAATTCCCTTGAACTCTCCCCGATCCAAGGGCCCGACACCCGCGGTAGCGGCCGGATTTGACGAGCTTGTTGAGAAGTTCTTCAAGGCGCTCCGTCAGCACGACGTTTCCGGTAGGCATCGGGATACTCTCAGGCCGCTCGAAAGTCGGATTCGTCTATGGCATAATATGCCACAGGCCCCTCTTTGGTGATTTTGTTCTGGAAGATTGACGCGCGCGTACGTCTCACCGCCATCCCAGCGCAGGCGCGACCTGTGTCAGGATCGCCTCGATTGAGTGCGCGCAGTAGTCCACGCCGAGCTGGTTCGGCACGGTCAACAGCAACGTGTCGGCTTCGGCAATCGCCTCGTCCTGCCGGAGCTGTTCGATCAGCGCATCCGGCTCGGCGGCATAGCTGCGGCCGAAGATTGCCCGCGTGCGCGGGTCGATGAAGCCGATCTGGTCTTCGCCTTCGCCGCCCCTGCCGAAATAGGCGCGATCGCGATCGTCGAGCAGCGCGAAGATGCTGCGGCTCACCGAGACGCGGGGCTCCCTCGTGTGGCCGGCTTCCTTCCATGCGGCGCGATAGCTACGAATTTGCGCGGCCTGCTGCACGTGAAAAGCTTCGCCGGTCTCGTCGTTCTTCAGCGTCGAGCTCTGCAAGTTCAGGCCGAGCTTGGCCGCCCAGATCGCGGTGGCGTTCGAGCCGGCGCCCCACCAGATCCGCTCGCGCAGGCCTTCCGAATGGGGCTCCAGGCGCAGCAGCCCCGGCGGATTTGGAAACATCGGCTGCGGATTGGGTTTTCCAAATCCTTCGCCGCGCAAGATGTCGAGAAAGACCTCCGCATGTCGCCGGCCCATGTCGGCATCGCTCTCGCCGCCGGCCGGTTGATAGCCGAAATAGCGCCAGCCGTCGATCACCTGCTCGGGCGAGCCGCGGCTGATGCCGAGCTGAAGCCGCCCGCCGGCGATGAGATCGGCGGAGCCTGCGTCCTCCGCCATGTAAAGCGGGTTCTCGTAGCGCATGTCGATCACGGCCGTGCCGATCTCGATCTTGCTGGTCTTCGCGCCGACGGCGGCGAGCAGCGGAAAGGGCGAAGCAAGCTGCCGCGCGAAATGGTGCACGCGGAAATAGGCGCCGTCCGCGCCGAGCTGTTCTGCCGCGACCGCAAGCTCGATCGATTGCAGCAGCGTGTCCGCCGCCGAGTGGGTCTGCGACTGCGGCGAGGGCGTCCAGTGCCCGAAGGAGAGGAATCCGATTTTTTTCATGGAGGCAACATATGGATGACGGCAAGAATTTGCGACACCTCGGCCGGAGGAAAGACGGCGACAAGTGTGGACCCGTAAGCGCCTCCTAGAGGAAGCAGGCACGAGCTTGGACTGCTCGTGGAGTTTTCAGATTTCGCAGCGCGTCAAATTCAAAGCCTTGAGCAAGCCGCCGAACGCCTTGAGCCGACAGGGCTCGGTCTCGCTGGCAGCCTTTGCGCGCTGAACATTGGCGGTCCGCTTGATAACAATTGGCTTTGGCTTCGGCCTGGGAGGTTTGGCGGTCGCGATCGTCTTCGGATCGGGCCGATGACGGACGATCGGTTCCGGCGCGGGCGAGCGGACATGGATGTCTTGCGGAGCACCGGGGTTTTCGACTGAAGCTGCCTCTGTCGGCATCGCGCTGCTCGCAGCGGCAACCTCGAGGCGATCGGCCTTCGCCGACGCGTCATACGAAGCAGAGATGTTTGCGCTCCGCTCGGCAAGCGGCTGGACGGTCACGACGACGCGACGCGGTGGCGCGCTCAGCTCCATTGCCGACAGCACTCCGACACTGAACAGGATCAGAAGGCCCAACAACGCCATTCTCAGCATAATGCGCCTCCGATCCAGGTTCGTGCCGTCGGAAATTCTCCGCGGCAATGAGGCGACTTGTCGACGGCTGCCGACGCGCGAGGAATCATTTGCCGACAGGGTTAACGTCGGCGATGCTCCCGCACGTGCCGAGAATGCTCCCGCTCAGGTGTTGGCAGGCCGAATCTGGTCACAAGAAGGACTGTGAAGCCTGAGCTGAACACCACGAGAGCGATCGTCATGTCTGCTGTTTTTGGGGGGAAGCCTGACGCCGCCTGACGGATTGGCCAACAGCTGCTTTTGACCCAAAGCAGATGTCGGACTGCATTTGCGTCGCCTCGCGATGGCGTTCAAACAACTACCTGATCTTACAAGTGCGAATAGGTTCGCTTTCCTAGGATGTGTGTCCTATTTGCCCTTGCGCGCCCGCTTCATGCGGAGGACAAGCATGCTGAGTTGAAAAAGAAAAATGGGAAGTGTTATGAAGAAGCTCTTGATGACGTCTGCGGCATTGCTCACCATGGTTGCTTCGGCATCGGCCGCTGACCTTTATTCGAAGGCGCCCACCTATGCGGCGCCAGTGTCGAGCTGGACAGGATTCTATGTTGGCGCAAACGGTGGATACGCCGGTGGTGAGTCGGCTCTTGCCATTGATGCCGCTGCGCTCGGCGGCGCGGGGCTTGGCTCTCTGAATCTCAAGAGCAATGGATTTTTCGGCGGCGCTCAGATCGGCTACAACTGGCAGGCCGGGCAGTTCCTGTGGGGTTTTGAAACCGACATTCAGGGCAGTAACATCAACAGCAGTCTCGGCCTCGGCGCTTTTGCCGGCGGAGGTGGCGGTGGTCTGGGTGGCTCGATCGGAACCACCGTAGATTACTTCGGTACGGTCCGCGGACGTGTCGGTGTCATGCCGTGGGAACGCACTGTCGTTTACGCGACGGGCGGTCTTGCCTACGGACAGACCTCCACCAGCTATCTGGTGGACCTAGGCTCGCACACGAAAGTTGGTTGGACTGTTGGCGCCGGCCTCGAATACATGATCGCCCAGAATTGGTCCTTTAAGACCGAATATCTGTACGTCGATCTCGGCAAGGATGATCTGGACCTCAGCGCGCTGGCCGCGCTCGGCGGTGGCGTCGGATTTCCGGGTGGTATTTCGCTCACGGAACAGACCCGCTTTCACACCGTGCGCGCCGGTGTGAACTACCACTTCTAAGCGACAACATTCAGTTGTGGCGAAAGGGATTCCAGTAGTGGAATCCCTTTGTCGTTCTCACGGCCCGGAAGACGTCAAAGCTCTCTTGCGCGGGTACGATGACCATAGTCGCAGTGATCATCTTCCTTATCGCCATTCTCGGGTCAGCGGCCGCCTACAACGCCGGCTTTCGTCGGGGCCACGCCAAAGGCGTGCGGGACAGCGAGTTGCTGCGATGACGGACCACGCCGGCGCGCCCTCGATCGTCATGGACTTCTTCCAATCGCCAACCTGATGCGCAAGATGAAGGGCGCCAGCGTTACGATTGCGGCGGCTGCAACTGACACAACTAAGGCTCCAGGGCGTGTCCGAGTGTCCGACTTCGACGCGCTCCATTCTGACCGTCACGATGAGGACGCCAGCTTTACGCTCTCGACTGCGTGTCGGCTGTTGGCCCTTTGCCGACACGCAGGGGCGAGCTGGCGATGTCCGGTATTGAAGGCAGAACGGACGCGGCCTATGTCGCGGCTCATAGATTGTGACCGCACCCCCGGGTACATCCGGCTTTGCATGATGCTCAGCCGCGTTGGCGAAGCCGGGCCACCTCACGCGTAGGCCACCCAGCCGCGGAAGGTGAACCCGGTGTAGAACAGGGTCGGCTCGGAGAAGCCGGCCTCGCGCAGAATCGCCTCATCCTGCGCGGGCGTGAGGATTTCCAGATGGTTGGTAACGGCGTTCCGCGCGGCCGCGGCCTGCTCGGACTCGACGCCGGAGGAGGCCAGGAACGCAGAGTACCGCGACAGCCATAGCGGGCGCTCCTCATCGCCATCGGGCGCGCTTAAATGGGCGATCACGAAAGCTGCGCGCGGCTTGAGCCGTCGGCGGACCTCCGAGGCGATGCGACGTCGCTCCTCGACGTCGACGAAGTGCAGCGTCAGCAGGCAGCTGGCGCCGTCAAACAATTCCTGCGGAGCATCGTCGATGTAGCCCTGATGAAGGCGCGCGCGCGATGCGAGCGGACCCAGGATTTGCCCGGCAAGCGCCAGCATCGCCGCGGAGGGGTCCACACCGTCGAAACTCCAGCGCGGCTGCGCTTGCGCAAACGTCTTCAATTCGAGGCCGCCGCCGGCGCCGAGCACGAGAATCCGCGCATCCTCACGCGCGCGCTCGGCCAGAAGAATCGCCGCCATGGACAGCATGGCATTGTAGCCCGGGACGAACCGTGGCGGGCCTTCCGTGTATCTCGCCACCGCTTGCGGATCGGAAAACATGTTCTGAACGTCGGTCATGATGTCGTCCTTGCTGAATGGAGCCGATCACGCGCCATGTGCGCTCATGCCCTGAAGCTTTCGGGAGCCGAGGCGTTTGCGCAGATCGTCGCTCAGCATCGCCAGCGTCACCTCGCCAAAGCGCGACAGCAGCAGCGCCTGCGCATCGCCGAATGCCTGATCGAGGGCGGCGTTGACGGCCTGCTCGACGAGACAACCCGGCGCCTCTGTCCGGTTGCCCATGGCCAGAAGCGAGGGACTGCCGAGCGCGGTGTAGACGTCGCGCAGCGTCACCTTCGTGAGGTCGCAAGCCAGCGTCCAGCCGCCGCCATGTCCCTTTTCGGAGCGGACGTAACCGAGGTCCCGAAGGCCCGCCATGATGCGCCGGATCACCACCGGGTTCGTGTCCATGGCCTTTGCTAGGGTCTCGGACGTGAAGGTGCCGGGCTGCTGCGCCATGTGCAGCAGGACGTGCAGCACGCCGGATAATCGACTGTTTCGTTTCATGTAACTTTCTATGTTGCATGATGGCGGCAAGGTCAACCGATTTCGGGAGTGCTGTTCGCGAAGCAAGAGGATGGCCGCTGGCTCTGGTCTCGACGTTGCTACGGCGCTGGTGCGGGGATCGGCGATCTTGGTCGCGACGCCGAGCCGATGCGGCCTGACCCACCGCGCAATGGCAATCTGTCCGATCATGCCATCCTGCGCCTGTTTTGCCCGACGAGGCAAGTTTCGGCAAACGCCTAAGCCATTGATCCCACTCATGCCGGCTACTGTGCATGGGGTTGTTTTCGACATTTTAGTTTTGGAGGGCACGAAAGCTTCAGGCTGAAGCCCGATCGCATCCTGCTTGCCGCTACTTCATCACTCGCAAGCCCTTGGTCGTAAACCGCTGCGCCTTGTCGCCGGGACGAACCGGCCGCCGTGTACCCGCGGCCTTGCCGGTGCCGGGCGGCTGGTGTGCGGGCACGAGCTGGTCGGGGCGGGAGCCGATCAGGTCGGCGCGGCCCATCTCTTTCAGCGCGTCACGGAGCACCGGCCAATTGTCGGGGTCGTGATAGCGCAAAAACGCCTTGTGCAGGCGGCGCTGCCGCAGGCCCTTGATCGCCTCGACCTTATCGCTGCCGCCGCGGCGCACGCCGCGCAGCGGATTGACGCCGGTGTGGTACATCGCGGTTGCGGTCGCCATCGGCGAGGGCAGGAAGGTCTGCACCTGATCGGCGCGATAGTGGTTCTTCTTGAGCCAGAGCGCGAGGTTCATCATGTCCTCGTCGATCGTGCCCGGATGCGCCGCGATGAAATACGGGATCAGGTAATATTTCTTGCCGGCCTGTTCGGCCGCGGCATCGAACATCCGCTTGAACTGGTTGTAGGCGCCGATGCCCGGCTTCATCATCTTGTCGAGCGGGCCGCGCTCGGTATGTTCGGGCGCGATCTTCAGGTAGCCGCCGACGTGATGGGTGACGAGCTCCTTGATGTATTCGGGGCTCTCGACCGCGAGGTCGTAGCGCACGCCGGAGGCGACCATCACCTTCTTGATGCCCTTGGTCTCGCGCACCTTGCGATAAAGCCTGATCAGATCGTCATGCGAGGTGTTGAGGTTCGGACAGATCTCCGGGAAGACGCAGGACGGCCGCCGGCACGCCGCCTCGACCTTCGGGTCCTTGCACGCCATCCGGTACATGTTGGCGGTGGGACCGCCGATGTCGGAGATGACGCCGGTGAAGCCGGGCGTCTTGTCGCGGATTTTTTCGATCTGACGGCGGGCGTGAAGCAAACCGCGGCCTTCGGTTCCAATGGATGTGTTGTGGTTCAATCGCAGGAACCATCCGTCTCAACGAACATTCTGATGCAGGGTTTGCGCCGGGCCCGGTTCGCGCGCGCTCTCTGGCGGATGGGGAACTCGTGAGTACAGTCATAGAGAACTTGCTGTTGCGAAAGCAAAAGCTCGTCGAGCAGCTCGAGAAGGCGCCGTCGGTCGAAGACCGCGACCAAATCGAGCATCAGCTCGAACAGATCAACACCGCGCTGGAATTCCTGGACAGGTCTGGCTCGAAAGGCGCGCGATAGCAGCGCTCAGTCGACCTTCAGCGCTTTGGCGTAGACCAGGCCCGAATTGGTGACGTGCGTGGTCATCAGCGCTGCGAAGGAGGCGAACTCGCCGCGGGAAAACAAGTCGAGCAGCTTGCGATGCTCGTCGAAGGACGTGCGGGTGCGCACGTCGATCGGCGAGGTCAAATTGGTGCGCAGTGCGGCGACGCGGCCGGAGACGAGCTGATAGGATTCGGCGAGATAGCGATTGCCGCAATGGGCGAACAGCCCTTCGTGAAAGGTGGCGTCGGCGCGGCCATAGGCGATATTGTCTTTGGCCGCAATTGCCGGCTCCATCGCCGCGATCGCCTCGCTCATCGTCGCGATCGCACCGTCGCGAGCACAGTGGAAGGCGAGCTCGGCGGCCTTTGGCTCCAGCGCGATGCGGAAGGTGCAGAGCGCGGTGATGTCCTCGGCGCTCGGTGTGAACACGAAACTGCCGACCTGCGGCCGGATCACGACGAGGCCTTGCGCCTGCAGCTGGCCCATCGCCTCGCGCACCGGCGTGCGGCTGACGCCGAAGGAGTTTGCCACCATCTCCTCGGAGATCGCGGCGCCGAGCGCGAACTCGCCGTCGATGATGGCCTGACGCAGCCGCTGCATCACCCGCTGGGACAGCGATTTCGGCGCATCGAGCTTCATCGATCGCATAGGCTCCCTCAGATCACCTTGCCGGGATTGAGCAGATGGTCGGGATCGAGCGCGGCCTTCAGCGTCCGCATCAGCGCGATCTCGGCCTCGCTCCGGGCATGCCCCAGCCACTTCTTCTTCAGCGTGCCGATGCCGTGCTCGGCGGAGACGCTGCCGCCCATCTCGCGCACGAGACCGTAGATGATCGCGTCCATCGCTTCCTTCGGCTGCTGCTCGACGGCAAGGCCGGTCACCCAGGAGACGAGATGCAGATTGCCGTCGCCGATATGGCCGTAATAGACGCTCTCGCATCCCTCGATGCCGTCAGCCAGCGCGGCCTTGCAGCGCGTGACGAACTCGTCCATCCGCGCCACCGCAAGCCCGATGTCGTAGGAGATGTGCGGTCCCAGCACCTGGCCGAACTCGGCGCAGATATCGCGCACGCGCCAGAAGCTTTGCGTCTGCGCCAGCGATTGTGCCACGGCAGCGTCGGCGAGCAGCCCGCGCTCCATCAGCTCTTCGAGCCAGCTCTGGAAGCGCGGCGCGTCGAGGCTCTCGTCGGTGCCCTGGGCTTCGACCAGCACGTAGAGGCCGTGGCCCGCGGCGACCGGCGGCTTGACGCCGGCGCGATTCGTGATCACGTCCCAATAGTCCGACCACATCACCTCGAACGCCGACAGCAGCGGGCCGAGCCCGCTGCGCGCGGCACCGAGCAGCGCGATCACGGCGGCATAATCCTTGAGCGCGCAGAGCGCGGCCATGGTCGAGCGCGGTTTTGGAAACAGCCGCAGCACCACGCGGGTGATGATGCCGAGCGTGCCTTCCGAGCCGATAAACAGATGTTTCAGATCGTAGCCGGCATTGTTCTTCATCAGCTTGTTGAGGCTGGTGATGATGGTGCCGTCGGGCAGCACGACTTCGAGCCCGAGCACCAGCTCGCGCGTCATGCCGTAGCGGATCACGCGATTGCCGCCGGCATTGGTCGAGAGGTTGCCGCCGATCGCGCAGGAGCCGCGCGAGCCGAGGTCGAGCGGAAAGAAAAACCCGGCTTCGTCGGCGGCCTTCTGGATCGTCTCCAGCGGCGTGCCTGATTTCACCGTCATCGTCATCGACGCATGATCGATCTCCTCGATGCCGCTCATGCGCTCCAGCGAGATCGCGACCCAACCTGCTTCCGGCGATGCGCCGCGGCACAGCCCGGTCAATCCGCCCTGCGGCACGAACGGCAGATGCGCCTGCCGGCAGGTCGCGATCGCATCCGCAACGCCTTGCGCGTCGACCGGCCGGATCACCGCGAGCGGCGTTTGCGGCAGGCTCGCGCTCCAGTCGTTGCAATTGCGGGCAGGCACGTCGGCGCCAACAAGCACGGCGGCGGCGCCGAGCTTGTCGCGCAACGCGCCGAGCAAATGGTCGGGCCGCCCAATGGGGGTCACCATGTTCATGCGAGACCTCCTCGGAATCTGGCTGCGTCTCATGCGCGCCGGGATGGCGGAAAAGATTTGCGCCTTTCTTGTATGTAAGGTACAAGATGAAAAGTAAAGCAAAAACAAGGCTCGGGAAGCCCTCCTCAGATCCTTCGAGATCCGAGGCTTGGTCCGAAGCCGCAGCAACAGGTGGGTGTGATGACGGAGGCAATTCGCGGGTTCTGGGTGGCGTCAGCGACGCCGCTGGCAACCGACGGCAGCGTGGACTCCGCAAAGCTCGCCGCTCACGCCAAGCAACTCTTCGGCAAGGGCGTCGATGGCGTCGTGCTGTTCGGCACCACCGGCGAGGGCACCTCCTTCAATGTCACCGAACGCGTCGCGACCATCGAAGCCGTGCTCAAGGCCGGGGTGGCGCCGGAACGAATTGGAATCGGCGGCGGCTTCCCCGCGATCAGCGACAGCATCGCGCTGACGCGCGCCGTGCTCGGTCTCGGCCTGCGCCACGTGCTGTTGTTGCCGCCTTACTTCGACCGTAGCGTCAGCCCTGAAGGCATCGAAGATGCCTTTGCGGCGATCCTCGACGGCGTCGCCGACGATCGCCTGCGTGCCTACCTCTATCATATCCCGCAGATCTCGGGGGTTGCGATCCCGACCAGCGTCGCCGCGAATTTGCGCAAGCGCTACGGCAAGATGGTTGCTGGGCTGAAAGACTCCAGCGGCGACTTCAAGCAGTTCCAGGCATTCCGTGCCGCCGCCCCCGAGCTCGCCATCACCGTCGGCAACGAGGTTGACATCACCCGCGCGATCGCCGCCGGCGGTGCCGGCACCATCTGCGGCATGGCCAACATCGCGCCGGAGCTGGTCAAGGCAATGATCGACGGCAAGGATGTCGAAGCGCGCATGCAGGCCGCCGTCGACATCGTGGTGAAATCCCCATCCTTCCTCACGACGCTGAAAGCCATCCTCGCGGCACAGACGGGCGATGCGAGCTGGCTGCGCGTACGGCCGCCGCTCCGGGCCTTGTCCGACGGCACCGCGCTCAAGCGGAAGCTCGACGAGCTGATGGTTCCCGCCATCGCGTGAGATCGCGCAAAACCGCGAGACGTTGCCGCGAATTAGCGCGCTGGCGACCGACCCGTCCGCCGCGGTGCATGGCCACGAATTCCGCGTCGATGCCGTCACCGGCCAAGCTCGTTTTCGCGGAACGCTACGCCGACAAGGCGTTCGGCGAGAAGATCATCGCGAACTTGCTCGACATCCATCGCGGCGCATTTCTGGGCTGGCCCGGCAAGCTCGCGTTGATGCTCGCGGCTGCGCTGATGCCGCTGTTCGCGGTCACCGGCGTCCTGCCCTATCTGTCGCGCCGCAGGCTGCGGCGCCCGGATGACCCGCCATCCTCATGTCATTTCGCCTGCATGCGCCGTTCGTCGATGACGACGTCGGTGTTGATGGCGTAGACGAAGCAGCCGCCATCTCGGCCGTTCCGCGCGGGATCGCTGTTACATTTCGCCAGCGCAGAGGTTTGAGCGTCCTTCAGGCTGGGATCCCCTGCCGAGATGAACAGCTAGCCCCAGGGATGGATCGCGATCGCCTTGGGCTCCATGGCCTTGTCGTAGTTCTGCACGTCAGGGCGCTGCCGCGTGATCCGCCGGATGATCGGAATCTGCGACAAGTCGTACTTACCTGCATAGTGCAGCCGCGGCATGTCTTTCGACATCAGCTCGCCCTCCACAACGATCTCCTCATTCACAGCCAGCAGAGCGCATGGCTTGCCGTAGCGTAGCTGACACGCTTCAAGCGAACGGTCGCCGGTGACAGACGCGTCTTCATGCTCGCAGGAACGAAAATAGCTTGCACCGACAAGATCTACCGCTTGTCCCTTGTTGGACTTACAGGCGACGTAGTCCTTGATCAGCGTATCGCGAGAGGTACTCAAAGCGGGGGTTGCCGCCGCGATAATCGCAGCCATCGCTCGTTCAAATTGTGATTTTCGCTCTGCATCGGTCAATGTCGCCATCGCCATGCTTGGCAGCACGAGGAAGGTTATCAGGAATTTCATGATTCTCATCTTGCGCCCTCAGCCTGAGGCAGAACTGTAGCCCGTCTGATCCTGCAGAAAAAACGATTCTTTGTGCGGACGACTGGGATTTGCGGCATTGCCAAGCAGGGACAGTATGCCTCGATTGTGCTGGTCAATCGGGCGCCGATCGGCCAAAAACGCTCCTGTCCGTAACCCTCCATGGTTAGCCGCCCCATGACGATCCCGACCGTCACCGCCGCCGATATCCGCCGGGCACTGCTGTTGCGCGAGGAGATCGCGCTGCTCGATCTCAGGCATGAGGCTGGTTTCGCCACCGGTCATCCGCTGTTCGCCGCCAACATGGCCGTGGACCGGATCGCGGTCGAAGCCGAAGTGAAGCTGCCGCGTAAAAATGTGCCGATCGTGCTCTATGATGACGGGGAGGGGCTCGTCGCGCCCGGCGCCGAACGGCTTGCCGCACTCGGCTATACCAATATTTGTGCGCTCGACGGCGGGCTGAAGGCCTGGCGCGCTGCGGGTTATCAAGTATTCGAGGACGTCAACTCCTACTCCAAGGCCTTTGGCGAGCTGGTCGAGTCGCGCAGGCACACGCCCTCGTTCAGTGCCGATGAGGTAGCAAAACTCATCGCGGACAAGGCCAACATCGCCATCCTCGACGTTCGCCGCTTCGACGAATACGCCACCATGAACATTCCGGGCTCGGTCAGCGTGCCCGGCGCGGAGCTGGTGCTGCGGGCGGGCCAGGCCGCGCCTGATGCCGAGACCACCATCATCGTCAATTGCGCCGGCCGCACCCGCTCGATCATCGGCACGCAATCGCTGATCAATGCCAGCGTGCCGAACAAGGTCCGCGCGCTGCGCAATGGCACCATCGGCTGGACCTTGGCGCGGCATACGCTCGACCACGGTGCCGACCGGCGCGGCGCGATCGGCCCATTCGAAAGCGGCCCGGCCAATGCACGCGATGTCGCCTATCGCGCCGGTGTCCGCCATATCGGCGCGCGCGAGATGGCTGCGCTTGTCGCGCAGACCGATCGCACGCTCTATCGCTTCGACGTGCGCGACGCGGAAGAATATGCTGCAGGCCATCTTCCGGGCTTCCGCCACTATCCCGGCGGCCAGCTCGTCCAGGAAACCGATATGGCGGCGCCGGTGCGCGGCGCGCACATTGTTCTGACCGACGACAAGGGCGTCCGCGCCGACATGACGGCGTCCTGGCTCGCGCAGATGGGCTGGGAGGTCTATGTGCGGGAAGGCGGCTATGACGGCGCGCTCGCAATCGGTCCGCCGCGCGTCCTGCCCAAGCCCGACCCCGCCCACCGCTACCGCCGTCCCTATGAAGGCACCGGCGTTGCCGAGCGTGCGATGCAGGCCTATCTCGAATGGGAATACGGCCTGGTCGAACAACTGCGTCTTGACGGAACGCACGGGTTTTACGTGATCTGACGCTGATACCGTCACTCTGAGGTGGCCGCTTCTTAGCGGCCCTCGAAGGGCGACGGCCCGGCTGGGGCCGTTCATCCTTCGAGGCTCCCCACGCGACGCTTTGCGTCGCATGGCTCGCACCTCAGGATGACGGAGATAGTAGTGAGATGCTAAGCAGGTCTATCCCCCCGCCATCTTATCCCCGTATCCCAACCCTATTGTGCTGCGTATCCCCCGCGGTCTATGAGCTGCGGCAAAGCTGTGACCCACGGAGATTTCATGCCAGCCCCAGGCCAAAGCCCTGAGCGGAACGCGAAGGCGCTGCTGCTCGAAGGCGTCAATGACAGCGCTGTGGACCTGTTCAAAAGCGCGGGTTTCACCAATGTCGAGCGCCTGACCAAGGCGCTGGACGGCGAAGATTTGCGGCGGGCGCTCAAGGGCGTGTCGCTGCTCGGCATCCGCTCGCGCACCCAGATCACCGATGAGGTGCTCGCGGCGGCCGACCAGCTTCTCGCCGTCGGCTGCTTCAGCGTCGGCACCAACCAGGTCGATCTGCTGGCGGCGCGCAAGCGCGGCATTCCCGTGTTCAACGCGCCGTTCTCCAACACCCGCAGCGTCGCCGAGCTCGTGATCGGCGAGATCGTGATGCTGCTTCGGCGCATCTTCCCGCGCTCGGTGTCGGCGCATGAGGGCGGCTGGGACAAGTCGGCGACCGGCAGCCGCGAGGTACGCGGCCGCACCCTCGGCATTATCGGTTACGGCAATATCGGCTCGCAGCTCTCGACGCTGGCCGAGGCGATCGGCATGCGCGTGATCTATTTCGACCGCACCGACAAGCTCCGCCACGGCAACACCGAGCCGGTCGAGAAGCTGGAAGAGCTACTGGCGCAGAGCGACGTCGTCAGCCTGCACGTGCCGGAGACGCCGGAGACATCAGGCATGATCGGCGAGAAAGAGCTGCGGGCGATGAAGCCCGGCTCCCTCCTGATCAACAATAGCCGCGGCACCGTCGTCGATCTCGAAGCGCTGGCGGCGGCTCTGCGCGACGGCCATCTCGCTGGCGCCGCCATCGACGTGTTTCCGGTCGAGCCGTCCTCGAATTCGGACCGCTTCAAGAGCCCGGTGCAGGGCCTCGGCAACGTCATCCTCACCCCGCATATCGGCGGCTCGACCGAGGAGGCGCAGGAGCGCATCGGCGGCGAGGTGGCGCGCAAGCTGGTCGATTTTTTCATCACCGGCTCGACCACGGGGGCGGTCAATTTCCCGGAGGTGCAGCTGCATCTGCGTCCCTCCGGCGCGCGCTTCAGCCACGTCCATCGGAACGTGCCCGGCATGCTGCGCCGGCTGAACGAGGTCTTCCTCCAGCGCGACATCAACATCGCCGCGCAATATCTGGAGACCGCCGGCGACCTCGGTTACGTCGTGCTCGACGCCGACCTCGGCGGCCAGGATTCAGGCGCGCTGCTGGAGCAGATCCGCGCCCTCGACGGCACGGTCGGCGCGCGGCTGGTGTTCGAGCACTAGGCTAGGTCGCGGGAGGTCCCACGTTCCAGTTGCATCTCGCAGCAAAAGCTCCCTACAGTACGCCATGGTGTTCGACGACGTGTGACAAATCGCGTCGAATTTGAGTTTCAGTTGCGTGAGTGCCGCCATGGAACGGGACGCCGTACTGATCGATCTCGCGCTTCAAGGCGGCGGTTCGCACGGCGCCTTCGCCTGGGGCGTGCTCGACCGTCTCCTGGAAGAAAAGTGGCTCACCATCGCCGCGATCTCCGGGACATCCGCGGGCGCGATGAATGCGGCCGTGCTGGCGGATGGCTGGATCGCGGGTGGCGCCGAGGGCGCGCGCGACGCGCTCGAAAGATACTGGCGCCGCGTTTCGAAGGCCGCGGCCTTCAGTCCGCTCCAGCGCTCGCCGCTCGACCGGCTGATGGGGCGCTGGACGCTCGACACGTCGCCCTTCTACATCCTCACCGACCTGATGTCGCGGGTGCTGTCGCCCTACGATCTCAATCCGACCGGTTACAATCCGCTGCGCGCAGTGCTGGCCGAGAGCATCGATTTCAAGCGGCTCGCGAGCTCACCCATCAAGCTGTTCATCACCGCGACGCGGGTGCGCACTGGGCGCGGACGCATCTTCCGCAACGCGGAGATCACGGCGGATGTGTTGCTGGCATCGGCCTGCCTGCCGACCATGTTCCGGGCGGTCGAGATCGACGGCGAGCCCTATTGGGACGGCGGCTATGCCGGCAACCCGACGATCACGCCGCTGGTGCGCGAGAGCGATGCGCACGACACCATCCTGGTGCAGATCAATCCGACTGAAACGTTCGAGGAGCCGCGGACGGCTGCGGAGATTCTCAACCGTCTGAACGAGATCTCGTTCAATTCGCCGCTGATGAAGGAGCTGCGCATGATCGCGCTGCTGCGCCAGGCGGCGGACCCCGGCAGCGGCGAGGGCGCGCGCTGGGCAAAGATGCGGACCCACCGCGTCAAGAGCGACATGCTGGCGAAGTTCGGGGCGTCGTCGAAGCTCAACGCGGAATGGGAGTTCGTCTCGATGCTGCGCGCCGAGGGACGTCTGGCGGCGCAGACGTTTCTGGACGAGCACGGCGCCGATATCGGCCAGCGTTCGACCGCCGATCTCGACGTCCTCCTGGCGGAGTGCTGAGGCGTGGGTCTTCTCGGTATTCTCGTCGGGCTCGGTCTGCTCGTCCTGTTTGCCTTCCGCGGCTGGAGCGTCCTGCTGCTCGCGCCGTTCGCTGCGCTCGTCGCGGCGCTGTTCGGGGGCGAGCCGCTGCTCGCGAACCTGACCCAGATCTTCATGGTGAATGCGGCGGGGTTTCTGGCGCAGTTCTTCCCGATCTTCATGCTCGGCGCCGTGTTCGGCAAGTTGATGGACGACAGCGGCGCGGTGAGGGCCGTGGCGGGCTTCATGGCGCAATGCCTCGGCGAGCGACGCGTGATTCTCGCGGTCGTGCTGGCCGGCGCGCTTGTCACCTATGGCGGCGTGAGCCTGTTCGTCGCGTTCTTCGTCATCGTTCCGATGGCCCAGTCGCTGTTCCGCGCGGCCGCGATTCCGCGCCGGCTGATTCCGGCCGCGATCGTGCTCGGGACGTCGACCTTCACCATGTCGGCCCTGCCGGGCACGCCGTCGATCCAGAACGCGATCCCGATGCCGTTCTTCGGCACCACGCCGTTTGCCGCGCCAGGCCTCGGTATCGTCGCGTCCCTCATCATGCTCGGCACAGGCCTGTGGTGGCTGCAGCGAGCCGAGGCTGCGGCCCGCCGTGCCGGAGAAGGTTATGGCGAGGACGTGCGGGGCGCGGCCGAGCACGCCGCCGATGACGAGCTGGTCCGCGAGCGCGCGACGACCGCACGCGAGTTCGATCCGGCCGAGATCCGGCACGGTCGCCGCAGCGACGGGGCTGCTCCGGTGGCGAGCGCCATCCTGCCACTTGCAGTCGTCGTGGCCGTCAATCTCGTGATGTCACTCCTGGTGTTGCCGCGGCTCGATGTGTCGTATCTGAGCGAGCAGCGCTTCGGCGGAATATCGTTGGCCGCGGTCGCCGGCGTATGGTCGGTCAGTGTCGCACTTGGCGCGGCCATCGTCGCGACCATCGTGCTGAACTGGACCCGGCTTCCCTCGTTGCGGCAGACCATGGACGCCGGCGCCAATGCATCGGCCCTGCCCGCACTCAGCGTTGCAAGCCTCGTCGGATTCGGCGCGGTCATCGCGGCGCTGCCGGCTTTCGAAACGGTGCGCGACTGGGTGCTTGCGATCGAAGGCGGTCCGCTGGTCTCGCTCGCGGTCGCGACCAATATTCTCGCTGCGCTGACCGGCTCGGCGTCGGGCGGCCTGACCATCGCGCTCGACGCTCTCGGCCCGACCTATGTCGACCTTGCCGCGCGCACCGGCGTCGACCTCTCGCTGATGCACCGCGTCGCGGTGATCGGCTCGGGGACGCTGGACATCCTGCCGCATAATGGTGCCGTGGTAAGCCTGCTCGCGATTTGTGGCCTGACCCATCGCGACAGCTATTTCGACATCGTGATGGTCGGCATCGTGACGTCGCTGCTGGCGCTGGTGGCCGTGATCGTTTTGGGCGGCGCGTTGGGATCGTTCTGAACGGAATTCTGGCATGAGCGATTGACGGAGGAGCGAAGGTTGCATTCAATGCGGCCAACTGTCGAACGCAACAGGCCGGGGTGGAAACGATGACGCGAGCGAGTGCGAAGCTGTGTGCATTGCTTGTAGGTACGGCAGCTGCGCTGGGCGCAAGCAGCGCGTCGGCAGCGACCATGGCCGAGGATGCAGACACGGTCTGCAAGGGCCTCGTCGGCGGGACCGATGCCGTGAAGATCGATTCCGCAACGTTGCAGGCGCCGTCGCAACTGGCCGTGGCCGAACGCGGCCCGACGCCGTCGGGGCGCGTCACGCCCGCTAATCCCGGCTTCTGCAAGGTGCTCGGCCATATCGATCCCAGCGATCCCAAGGCGCCGCCGATCAAGTTTCAGGTCAACTTACCCGTCGAATGGAACGGCCGTTCGCTGCAATATGGCGGCGGCGGCTTCAACGGCGTGCTGATCACCGGTCTGACGTTGCCGCCGGCCTACCCCTTCGACAAGCCGTCGCCGCTCGCGCGCGGCTTCGTCACCTACGGCACCGACTCCGGCCACGAGTCCAAGCCGGGCGAACCGCCGCAACTGTTCGCGCTCAACGACGAAGCCTTCGAGAATTTCGCCCATCGCGCCTACAAGAAGGTGCGCGATGCCGCCGTCGCACTGATGCAGCGCGCCTACGCCAAAAGGCCTGAGAAAATGTACTTCATGGGTTCGTCCGAAGGCGGCCGCGAAGGCCTGACGATGGCGCAGCGCTATCCCGACGATTTCGACGGCATTTTTGCGCGCGTGCCCGTCATCAATTGGGTCGGGCTGCAGCATGCCGGCACCCGTTCGGGTCTCGCGACCATGGGCGACGGCTGGATCAATCCGAAGCAGGTGAAGCTCGTGGGCGACGCCGTGCGGGCCGCTTGCGACAAGGCCGACGGCTCCGATGACGCGCTGGTGCAGGACCCCGTCGCCTGCAAGGCGGCGTTCAAGGTCGAGACCCTGCGCTGCACCAGCGGTAAGACGGGCGACCAGTGCCTCACCGACGCGCAGATCAAGGCGATCGATACGCTGCATACCACCTACAAATTCCCGTTCGCGCTGGCCAACGGCCTCGACGATTATCCGGGCTGGGGCGTGTCGGGTGAGGACACGCCCGCGGTTGGCCCGACTGGCGGCTGGGTCGCGTGGTGGCTCGGCACGGCACCGCCCGCGCAACCGCCTGCGGCCAATAACGGCATCGCCTGGATCTACGGCGCCGGCGGGATTCAATATGTGTTCGCGCGCGATCCCAAGCTCGACGTGACGACGTACAAGCCCGAACAGCACAAGGCGCGGTTGCTCGAGGTCTCCAGCCTGATGGATTCCACCGATCCCGATCTCAGCCGCTTTCGCAGCCGCGGCGGCCGGCTGATCATGCTCGAGCACATGGCCGACTATGCGCAGAGCCCCTATGCCGGCATCCGTTATTTCGAGAGCGTCGAACGCAAGCTCGGCAAGGCCGAGACGGCCGAATTCGCGCGGCTCTACACCGCGCCCGGGGTCGACCATGTCGGCTCCGGCGCGCCGGCCAATGTCGACATGCTGAGCGCGCTGGTCGACTGGGTCGAGAAGGGCAAGGCGCCCGGCGACCTCGAAGTCGCCGAGCAGAAGGTCGAAGCACCGTCGTTTGCGACGCTTCGCGCGCTGCCGCTGTGCCGCTGGCCGGCCTGGCCGCACTACAAGAGCGGCCCGGTGACGGAGGCGGCAAGCTTCACCTGCGCGCCGTGAGGTCCGGGGACGCCGACCGCGGTTGCGGCGGTCTCATCCCGCCGCCATCGCCTGTGCGCCTCCCAGCAACTGTGCATTCAGCCGCCCGCCGGAAAACAACATGTCGTCGAGAGCCTCGTCGATATCGGCGGAAATGACGGAGTTACCGCCATCGCGCGCGAGGCTCGCCTGCGCCAGCCGTCGCATCAACTCCTTGATGAAGGCACAGCTCGTGCCCTCGCTGCGGCGGGCGGCTTCGCTGATCACTGCGTCCTCGAGTGGCAGCCCCTTGCCGTAGAGCCGGACGAGCTTGCCGCGGCCGGTCTCGTCGGGAAGAGGCACCTCGATCGCCTGATCGATCCGACCTGGACGACCGGCGAGAGCGCCCTCAAGCTGCTGGGGACGGTTGGTGGTCAGCAGGAACAGGATGTCAGCGTCCTGCTTCAAGCCGTCCATTTCGTTGAGGAGCCGGTTGAGCAGCGGTTCCTCGCAGCCGCTCATGCTCTCGCGTTGCCGTGCGATCAGGTCGACGTCTTCGATAACCACCATGGCGGGCTGCAAGAGGCGGGCAAGATTCATATAGGCGCCGAGCAGGCCGATCTGCTCAGCCGTGATGATTAGCGTCGTATGTCCGGGCAGATGGGTCGCAAGATAGCGAATGGTGTGTGTCTTGCCGGTGCCGGGCGGTCCGTAGAGCAAAATGCCCTTGCGGGTCGATTGCCCGAGGTGGCGCAGCATGTCTCGCGTCCCTACGAAGTTCAATACGTTGCGATCGAGTAGTCGCAACGTCTGCTCGGGCAGGATCACCTCGTCACGCCCGACCGAGGGAAGTCTGTGCACTGTGATTCCGCGAGAACGGCCGCGATAGTCGGAATCGACATCGAGCGATAAAATTTTGCCGCGATAGGTGCGCGCGGCCTGCACTGCGTCCTCCAGTGCGGTGAAGCATTGTTGGACAAGTGCTGCTCCCGCGACCCCGGCCGGCACCATGATTTCGATCCGCACGCCGGTCTCGCGGCTATATTCCCGATGAACGGCCAGCAGCACCGCGTAGCGAAGGCCGGATGCAGAGCAAAGCCAGAGACCATTGTCGAGGCACTTGGCCGGTGCCTGCTCGCCAATGTCCACGTCGTTGTACTGAAGTGGTGCAATCGCCACCGCGAAATTATCGTTCTGCATCAGTCGGGCCATGGATACCGTTTCGTGACGATTCTCGGCGATGCCTAGCAACCGGATCGGCGAGGCGAATAGGCGGTCGATGGCAGTCTGGACGTCTGCTCGCATGTGGCCGGGAAACTGGCGGACCGTGGTTACGAGCTGGCTACGCGAGATGTCGGAGAAATGCCAATTCAAAACACCGAACGCATAGTTGAACTCTTCCTCGGGTAGTTCTTGGGATGCGGCTGCTGCAGCGAGCACGCACTCGGCGCACAGCCAGACTGTGCGGTTCGTCAAATGAACTTCCGATTTTGCGGTAGGCTGGTCGCAAAGCCCGCAGCACGGCTTCGCCGTTTCGCTCGTAATCAGGAGAGGATGGCCGGCGAAGGCGATGCGCCGCCGGGCAGACTCCAGTAGTGCGTCCGCAACGGATGGTGGATAAGGACCACAGACAGCGGTCGCGTGCTTCTCGATGCTGGCCATGACGGAGGCTGCCTCGTCCTCCGACTTGCCAAAGATACGGCGCAACAGGTCGACGAAAAACTCGCGCGGAACGTCTCCGTCGTTATGCAGGACGAGTTGAATCGGCACAATTTCGTTCATCAAATGCCCCTTACACAACTTAAAATAGATAAGAACGAAAAGGGAACATAAAAAGAAGCGGCCGTCAAGCCTGATAGCTGCGACAAACTGCGAGTGATGGGCGAGGTCCTAATGCGCCGGCCCGCCAGCCGCCTTCACGCGCCGCGTCAGCAGCACCGCAATCGCGGCGAGCACCAGCACCACGCCGATCACGGCAAACGTGTCGGAATAACCCATCACCAGCGCCTGGCGCTTCACGGTCTTGCCGAGTGCGATGATGGCCTGCTCGCGCGCGGCGTTCGGATCGGGGACGCCGTGCGTCATGAAGTACTCGGTCATCTGCGCGATCCGGGTGCGGACTTCCTCGCGGCCGAGCGTGACCGACTGGCCGATGATGTTGGAGTGGAATTGCTCGCGTTTGGTGATGATGGTGGCGAGCGTCGCCGTGCCGATCGCGCCGCCCAGGTTGCGGAACATGTTGCTGATGCCGGAGGCCGCTGCCGCGTCCTGCGGTGCGATGCCGCCGGTCAAGACCGAGGTCAGCGGCGTCAGCACCATGGCTTGTCCCACGGCGCGCACGATGTTCGGGATCCAGAGCTGGTCGCCGGCATAGTCCGGGGACATCGCCGTGTTCATGAAGCAGCTGTAGGCGAAGATCAGAAGCCCGGTGATCGCGATATAACGCGTGTCGAAGCGCCGCATCAGTTTCGGGATCAGCGGGATCAGCACGAGTTGGGGCAGGCCGGTCCATGCCAGCACATTGCCGATCTGCTCGGCATTGTAGCCCTGCGCCTGGCCGAGATAGGCGGGCAGCATGTAGACCGAGCCGAACAACGCGAAGCCAACCATGGTCATGGCAACGGTACCGAAGCCAAAATTGCGTTGGGTCAGCAGGCGCAACCGGATCAGCGGCTTCTCGATCGTGAGCTCGATCGTGATGAACAGCGTGAGGCTGACGGCCGCGATCACCGCCAGCTTGATGATGAAGGGTGAGGAAAACCAGTCGTCCTTGTTGCCTTCCTCGAGCACGGCTTGTAGCGCCGACAGACCGATCGCCATGGTGACGATGCCGGCCCAGTCACCATCCTTCAGAAGGCCGAGCTGCATCTTCTGCCGCTCCAGCGTCAGATAGAGCGCGCTCACCATGACAGCGGTCGGGATCACGTTGACGAAGAAGATGGTGCGCCAGCCGTAGTTTTCCGTGAAATAGCCGCCGATGGTCGGACCGATCGCCGGCGCAAAGGTGACCGACAGCGCGAAGATCGCGAGCCCGACGGGCTGCTGCGGCTTCGGCAGCTTGGTCAGCACCAGCGTGAACGCCATCGGGATCAGCACGCCGCCGGCAAAGCCCTGCAAGCCGCGCATCGCGATCATCGACGGCAGATCGTGGGTGAAGGCACAGGCGACGGAGAACGCCGCAAACAGTACCGCGCTCGCCAGCATGTAGCGGCGGAACGAGAACACGCGGCTCAGATAGTCGGTCAGCGGGATCACGATGATCTCGCCGATCAGATAAGACGTCGAGATCCAGGAGCCGTTGTCGGCGCCGGTGCCGATGCCGCCCTCGATGTTGAGCAGCGAGGCGTTGGTGATCTGGATGTTCAGGATCGCCATGAACGAGCCGATCATGGCGGCAAGCACGGCGATCCAGGTCGCGGCACTCGCACGGTTGGGATCGGCGACCGGGCGATCAGACGTCGCGGCCGGTGTTGCTTGCGTCGAAAGTGAGAGGCTGTTTGACATGGCACGACCCTCCGGAGACGAGCTTCGCTTTGGGCGCGGCGGCCGGATTGGCGGTCGGCGCGGTCGAACGTGTTGCGATGGTCGGGATCACGGACATGCCGGGCCGGAGCGCAATTGCGGGCCCGTGCCGGGCGTCGAGCGCGATCTTGACGGGGATACGCTGCACCACCTTGGTGAAGTTGCCGGTGGCGTTGTCGGGCGGCAGCAGCGCGAACTCCTGGCCACTTGCGGGTGCGATGGAATCGACGTGACCGTGCACGACTTGGCCCGGGAACATGTCGATCTCGATATCGACGGCCTGTCCGGATTTCACGTTGGTGAGCTGCGTCTCCTTGAAGTTGGCGACGACATATGTGCCCTCGGCCGGCACGATCGACATCAATTGCGTTCCGGCCTGCACGTATTGGCCGACGCGCAAGCTGCGATTGCCGACCACGCCTTCAATAGGCGAGACGATCGTGGTGTAGCCGAGATTGAGCTCGGCCTGGCGCTGGAGCGCGTCTGCGCGGACGGCCGCGGCCTTGGCCTGCAGGATCTCGGCCTTCAGGAGATCGACCTGCTTCAAAGCGGAGGTGAGATTGGCGATATCGCGCTGGATCGCCGCATCGGCGCCGGCGTCGCGCGCCTGCGCCTGCTGCGCGTTCTGCACGCTGCCAAAGCCCGTCGCCGCGAGATCGGTGTAGCGCTTGTTCTCCTGCTTGGCGAAAAGTTTCGCGGCATTGTCGACATCGATGGTCGCTCTCGCCGCTGCGATCACGGCCTGCTGCACGTCGAGCTGCGCTTCCTTGCTCGTCACTGTTGCATTGGCGGCAGCGACGTCGGCCTTGGCCTGGTCGAGTGCGACCTTGAAGTCGCGGTCGTCGATCCTCGCGAGTACCTGGCCGGCCTTCACATGCTCGTTATCGCCAATCAGGACGCGGTCGAGATAGCCGCTGACCTTCGGCGCGATGGTCGTGCTGTCGGCCTTCACATAGGCGTCATCGGTGGAGACAAGGAAGCGGCCGACCGTCCAATAGTCGTAGCCGTACCAGCTTGCGCCGGCTAGCGCGGCAGCCGCCGCACCTGCCAGCAACAGCTTGCGAAGGTTCAGCTTTCTTGTGCGGGCGGGGGATTGCGTGGCGGGCAGAATGCCCTCCAATGCATCGCCTGGAATCACGACGGCTTCGGACTTGGACGGGTTGGTGTGCACGGTCATGGCCGGCTCCCTGAATTAGGAAACTTGACGATTTCCAAAATAGAACTAGCTTTGGGACTGTCAATGGAATGACAGGCATCATTCAAAAGCATGGCTCAGGCAAAACCATCAAGTGAATGCCGCCCGCGCGGGCGGCCGCAATTGCGCAGCGACGAGGAGACGAAGCAGATCGTCTTCGAGGCCGCGCGCCACGCCTTCGCCGTCGACGGCTATGCCGCGACCAGCACCGAAGAGCTGGCGCGTGGCGCCGGCATCTCGACCAAGACACTCTATCGGCTGTTTCCGGGCAAGGCCGTGCTGTTCGAGGCGATGTGCGCGGACCGGCTCGAGCGGTTGCTCTCTGCCGTCGATCTCCAGGCCAGCGACGAAGTCGACATTGAAGTCGGCCTGCGCGCCGCGCTGCTGGCCTGCGCCGATCTTGCGCTCGATCCAGAGGTCGTGGCGTTGCAGCGCATGGTGCTTCAGGAATCGGCCGCTTTCCCCGAACTCGCCGCCAATTTCTACAGGAACGGCATTTCGCGAACCGCCGCTGCGCTCGCGCGCTGGCTCCGGGTCCAGGTCAAGAAGAAGCTCATCGCGCTCGACGACGTCGACGAGGCCGCCGGCATGCTGATCGGCATGGTCGCATCGGCGCCGCAACGCGCGGCGATCTATGGCGGCCTGCCTCTGCCGTCACGCAAGCAGATCGAGCGTCGGGTGCAGACCTGTGCGGTTCTGTTCCTCGGCGGCTGCCGCGCAGCGGCGGCCTAGCAAGTCCTTTTGACAACTCAGTCGGCCTCGGCTATCTACTTCGCATGCGAACTAAAGCGGCCGGCGCGAGGCATCATCGGCTGATCTACCTGCTGAGCGCCGCGCAGCGGCGCTTGCAGCGCTGGATGGCGGCGCAGCCTTCGAGCGAGGTGACGCCGGCGCAGGCGGGACTGTTGTTCATCCTCGGCAAGCAGGACGGCGTGCTGATGGGCGAGGCGGGCGCGGCGCTCGATCTGGGGCCGGCCGGCATTTCCGGCCTCGTCGACCGCACGGCAGCTGCAAAACTGATCGAGCGGCGCGCCGATCGCGAGGACGGGCGCGCCTGGCGCGTCTGGCTGACGCCGAAGGGCCGCACAGCGCTCGCACAGGCGAAGGCCAACGCGGCAGAGGTCAACGCGGCGTTGACGGACGGATTTACCAGCGCGGAGATCGACATCGTCGCGCGCTGGCTGACGAGCATTCAAGAGAAATTTCCAAGAGAATAAAGGAGAGACCCATGACAGAGCACGTCCGGATCGAGAACAACGGCGGAATCCTCACGCTCACGCTGGCGCGCCCCGACAAGAAGAACGCGCTGACGGATGCGATGTACGGCAAGCTCGCCGATGCAATCGAATCCGCCGAGTTCGATCCGTCGGCCCGCGTGATCTTGATCCGCGGCGAGGGCGACATGTTCACCGCCGGCAACGACGTCGGCGAATTCGCCGCGGTCGCAGCGGGCAAGTCGGAAGGAAGCCGCAACGTCGTGCGCTTCATCCAGTCGCTGGCGCGCTGCACCCGGCCGCTGGTTGCCGCGGTGCAGGGCCGCGCCGTCGGCGTCGGCACCACGATGCTGCTGCATTGCGACCTCGTCGTGCTCGCCGACAACGCGCAATTGTCGACGCCCTTCGTCAGCCTTGCGCTGGTGCCGGAAGCAGCCTCCAGCCTGCTGATGCCGGCGCGCATCGGCCACGCGCGCGCTTACGAGATGTTCGCGCTCGGCGAGACGGTGCCGGCCAAATCCGCGCTGGAATGGGGGCTCGCCAACCGCGCGGTGCCGCTCGACAAGCTCGATGCCGAGGCGCTCGCGCTGGCGCAGCGTCTTGCCCGTCAGCCGGCCGGCGCCCTCACCGCCACCAAGAAGCTGATGCGCAATGGCGAGGCGCTGGTCGCGCAGATGAACGCCGAGGGCGAGCAGTTCGGACTGCGTCTGCGCACCGCCGAGGCGCGCGAGGCCTTCACCGCTTTCGCCGAGCGCCGCCCGCCGGATTTCACCAAGGTCGTCGTGTGATATCCGGGGCTGCATGAAGGTTCGTCGGGCCGGAAGCTCACGGCAATTCGATTAAAACCTTAACGAAACATTGGCATGTCGCGGGGCAAGGTGGCGCTCGAAAGAATAGGCCCCCGACCCAGGCCCCCGACACCATGGCAATGTTCAAGAAATCGGTAAGTTCGCTCCTCCTGACGTTGATGGCCCTGCTGGCTGCCGGTGCGCTGGCCTCCACGGCGATCCAGATGGTCGGGGCGTTCGGCCGCTACAGCGACAGTCTCGAAACCGCGCGGCTAGCCGCCGCCGACAAGGCGATCTTCCATGGCGTGCTGGCGCTGCGCAACAATCGCGGCGATGCGCAGAGCGCGATCCTCGGCGAGGACGACCCGCGGGCAAAACTCGAGGTGGCGGAGAAGGCCGAGCAGGGCGGGTATGACGCCATCGGCGCCGCGCTCGCCACAGTCGACTTCGCCCGCCGCGACGAACTCGCGGGCACATTGAAGCAGCGCTGGAGCGACGCCGCGCCGCAATTCCAGCTGTTCTACGACGAGGCCAAGCGTCCGCGCGCGGAGCGCAAGATCGAGCGGACCAGTTCCTGGTACGATGCCGTCACCAAAGTCATCGATACGGCGAACCTCGCCTCCACCGCGGTGTCGAACCGCGCCTGGACGGACGATCCCTACATCGCGCGCATGATCCAGGTCCGCCGCTTCGCCTGGCAGGTGCGCGACCGCTATGGAATCCATTGTTCGTCCCTTCGATCCAACGTCAACAGCAGCAAGGCGCTCGACGACGCGCAGAAGCGGTCAGTGGCGCAGTGGGATGGCACGATCGCCTCCGGCTGGGCGGGCATGGGCGAGTTGCTGGCTGCGCCCGGCGTGACGGCGGAACTGGTTACGGCAGCGACGGACGCGAAGGCCAAGACCGATGGCGTCCTGAAGCAGATCGGCGAGCTCACCAAGAATTTCGACGGCAGCGGCAAGCCCGCGCTTCCCGCCTCGGAATGGAATACGCTGTGCCAGTCACCCTTCCCGTCCATCGTCGCGGTGGCGAACAAGGCGCTCGACCAGTCGATCGCGCGGGCGGAGACGGTGCAGGCCAAGGCGCTCACCAATCTCGTCGTGCAGTCGCTCGCGTTCCTGCTCGCTCTGGCGGTGACCCTGGCCGGCGTGTACGTGGTGCGCAACCGCCTGATGCGCCCGGTGCGCGCCATCCTGGACGCCATCGCCAGGATCAGCGCCCGCGACTACGCCACGCCCGTTCCGCAATCCAGACATCCCGACGAGTTCGGCACCATGGCGGCCGCGCTCGAAAGCCTGCGCGAGAGTGCGGCGACCGCGGAACGCCTGGGCCTGGAACGCGAATCGCAGCAGGCGCTCCAGCTCGCCCGCTCCGGCACCGTCGATGCGGCCTGCCGCAGCTTCGACGACACCGTGCAAGCCGTCATTCACAGCGTTGCGGCGTCGACGAAAGAACTCGATGCCACCGCGACCGACGTGCGCTCGCTGGTTTCGGAATCGAGCAGCCAGACCGCGGCGGTCTCCTCCTCCGCCGAGCAGGCCACCAACAATCTCGAGACCATCGCAGCCGCGACCGAGGAACTTTCCGCGTCCGTCGGCGAGATCTCCGCGCAGGTGCAGGCCAGCGCCCGCGAGGCCCGCGAAGCCGTGTCGCAGGCAGCACAGACCAATGCGACGGTCGAGATCCTCGATCAGACCGCTAGCCGCATCGGCGAGGTCGTGAAGATGATCAACGCCATCGCAGGGCAGACCAACCTCCTGGCGTTGAACGCCACCATCGAAGCCGCGCGTGCGGGTGAGGCCGGTCGCGGCTTCGCCGTGGTCGCCGGCGAGGTCAAGAGTCTCGCCTCGCAGACGGCGACGGCGACGGAGGAAATCTCCCGCCAGGTCGCGGAGATCCAGGGCGCGACCGGCCAGGCGGTCACTGCCATCCGCGCGATCGGAGGCGCCATCAGCGGCATCGACGAGAAGATGACGGCGATTGCCGCCGCGGTCGAACAGCAGCGCGCCGCCACCACCGAGATCTCGCGCAACTTCCAGCAGGCCGCGCAGGGAACCCGCGAGGTCACCGATACCATCGGCAGCGTCGCCAGGCTCAACCAGGAGACCGGCAATGCCGGCTCGGTGCTGTCGGTGTCCGTGAAGAAGATGTCGGCCGACGCCGATCGTCTCCGCGTGGCGGTCGAGGGCTTTTTGGGTGCGGTGAAGACCGCGTAGCTTCGACAATCCTCTATCCCCACGTCGCGCAATCGGCATTGCCGCCGCTGCGCGCGGCGGGTACATCTGTGACGCTGCGTCAGCGCCGCGGCAGATGTCGAGAAGATCAGGGATGGAGAGTTCGATGCCGGTCACGCAACACCACAAGGCCCAGCGCCCTTATCGCGGCGTGTTCCCGGTTGCACCCACCATCTTCGACGAGCGCGGCGAGCTCGACCTTGACGGACAGCGCCGCTGCATCGATTTCATGATCGATGCCGGCTCGAATGGTCTGTGCATCCTCGCCAATTTTTCCGAGCAGTTCGTGCTTACCGATGCCGAGCGCGAGACCGTGATGCATGCGGTGATGGAGCATGTCGCGGGCCGCGTTCCCGTGATCGTCACCACCACGCATTTCAGCTCGGCCGTCTGCGCCGCGCGCAGCCGACAGGCCGAGGCGGCCGGTGCCGCCATGGTGATGGTCATGCCGCCCTATCACGGTGCAACCTTCCGCGTGCCCGAGAAAGGCGTCGTCGAATTCTTCAAGGTGCTGTCCGGCGCGATCAACATTCCGATCATGATCCAGGATGCGCCCGTTGCCGGCACGCCGCTGTCGGTCGAGCTGCTGGCGCGGCTGGCGCGCGATTTCGCCAACATCCGCTATTTCAAGATCGAGGTGCCGGGCGCTGCTTCTAAGCTCCGCAGCCTGATCGAGGCAGGCGGCAGCGCGATCGAGGGGCCCTGGGACGGCGAGGAGGCGATCACGCTGCTCGCCGATCTCGATGCCGGCGCCACCGGCGCGATGACCGGCGGCGGCTATCCTGACGGCATCCGCCAGATCATCGATCCCTATTTCGCCGGCAAGCGTGAAGAGGCGAAAGCCGCCTATGAACGCTGGCTGCCGCTGATCAACTACGAAAACCGCCAATGCGGCCTGATCGCCTGCAAGGCGATGATGCAGGCCGGCGGCGTGATCAAGTCGGACACGGTGCGGCATCCGTTGCAACCGTTGCATCCGGCGACGCGGGCAGGGCTGCTGGAGTTGGCCAAGGAGCGTGATGCGCTGGCATTGCGGTGGGGGAAGTAGCCTCCGCCGTCGTCCCGGACAAGCGCGCCCAGCCTGATCCCGCCAGCTGCCATCTGGCTGAAGGCGTCGAATTAACGCGGTTCGCGTGGTTTCCCGCAAGCCGGCGATGACATATTGTACGCTCGCCAACCAGGCCCGCGGAGCATCTCAAGACATCGCGCAACAGCTCTTCATTATGCCGCTATTCCGAGCCAGGCTGGAGCGAGCCGACGAAACAGGGAGGCAGTGCCATGACGATGAGGCCGGATCCCACCTTTCACGCATCGCCCAAGCTTGCGATGGAAGCACCTGCGGAGAACTTTGCCTACACGTTGCTGCTCAGTCCGGATTTCTCGAAACCGGATGCTCTCGCGGTCATCGACGTCAAGCCGGGATCGCCGACCTACAGCCAAATCGTCCACACCGTGACGATGCCCAACAAGGGCGATGAGTTTCATCACTTCGGCTGGAATGCCTGCTCCTCCGCCTTGTCACCGCTCGCCGGGCATGCCTTCATCGAGCGGCGCTATCTCATCATCCCCGGGATACGCTCGTCGCGGATCTATATCATCGATACCAAGCCCGATCCGACCAAGGCCAAAATCCACAAGATCATCGAGCCTGAGGAAGTCTTCAAAAAGACCGGCTACTCGCGGCCGCATACCATCCATTGCGGGCCGGACGGCATCTATGTGAGCACGCTGGGTGGCGGGGGCAAAGACGGCACCAACGGGCCTCCAGGCGTCTTCATCATGGATTGCGAGACGTTCGAGGTCCTCGGACGATGGGAGATCGACCGCGGTCCGCAGACGCTGCACTATGATTTCTGGTGGAACCTGCCGCGCGATTACATGGTGACGAGTGAATGGGCGTTGCCGCCGCAGTTCGAGAACGGGATTGTCCCGGAAGATCTGCTCGCGAACAAATATGGCCACCGTCTCCACTTCTGGGATCTTCGCGCCCGTCGCAATGTGCAGACCATCGACCTCGGCGCCAATCATCAGATGGCGCTGGAGGTACGGCCGGCGCACGATCCGGTTCGCGAATACGGCTTCGTGGGCGTTGTGGTCGACACCACGAATCTCGAAGCCTCGATCTGGACCTGGTGGCGCGAAGGCGGAAAATTCCATGCCGAGAAGACGGCGACGATCCCGCCCGAGCCCGCGCCAAAAGAGAAGCTCCCGCCGCTGCTCCAGGGCTTTGGCGCCGTACCGCCGCTGGTCACCGACATCGACCTGTCGATGGATGACCGGTTTCTCTATGTCTCGTGCTGGGGCACGGGTGAAATGCGCCAGTACGACGTGAGCGATCCGCGAAAGCCGAAGCTTGCGGGCTCGGTTCACATCGGCGGCGTCGCGCGCCGCACCCCCCATCCGAACGGCAAGGCATTTGCAGCCGGTCCGCAGATGGTCGAGATCAGCCGCGACGGCAGGCGCGTATACTGGACCAATTCGCTCTATTCCACCTGGGATGACCAGTTCTATCCCGATGGCGTTCCGGGTGTGGAAGTCATGGCCAATGTCGGTCGCAATGGCGGCCTCGAGCTCGACAAGGACTACTTCGTGAGCTTCCCCGACGGATATCGTGCGCACCAGATCAGGCTGGAAGGCGGCGATTGTTCGACGGACTCGTTTTGCTACCCGTCGGCCTAGATTGGGCACACGCGAGCCTCGGCTGGCTGTGGCTCGCTCTTGTTGCGAGCGGTCTCTATCACGGGGTCAATCCGGGAATGGGCTGGCCGCTCGCCGTTTCGGCCGGGCTCATGGACAAGAGCCCGCGCGCGCTCTTTCGCGCGTTGTGGGCTCTGGCGGCCGGACATCTCCTGGCAACATTTCTCGTGCTGCTGCCATTCGCGTTCCTGCTCGTGCTGGCCGAGTGGCAGCGTCCGATCCAGCTCGGCGCGAGCCTTCTCGTCATTGGTTTCGGCGTTTATCGGCTGGTCGAGCGGCGCCATCCGCGCACGCTGGCACGAATTCCGCCAACGCAATTGGCGCTCTGGTCATTTGCCGTCGCCATTGCCCACGGCGCCGCCTTGATGCTTGTGCCGATCTATCTCGGGCTCTGCCAGGCCTTCGAACTCGATGCCGGCCACGAGGCCGCCGGCGCGCTGATCAAGGCAAGCCTCGGGATGGCGGTGCTGGTGTCTTTGGTGCACGTTGCCGCCATGGTCGGCGCCGGCGGATGTCTGGCGTGGCTGGTCTACCGCCATCTGGGATTGAAGTTCGTCTCGCGAAGCTGGTTCAATCTGGATGTCATCTGGGCGACCAGCCTCATTCTGGTTGGCGTTGTGGCCCTCGCCTTCAATCTCGCGAGCTGGCACTGACGCTTGACTGCGTCAAAGCCCACTCGCCGATGATGCGGAAGCGATCCTTGGCGTCACCCTGCCTGAACAGCGCGATGCGATTGATCGCTAGCGTGTTGAGACCGAGCGCAGCAAACCTTGCCCGCAGCATCTTCAAAATCGGCCCGCGGCGCTCCGCGTTGAGCCGCCCCGTCAGCGTCATGTGGAAGCGGAATTCCTCCATCACGTAGGGATAGCCCCAGCGATCGAGATAGTCGCGCTGCCGCTCGTTGAGCTTCTCGGGCTTCCGCCGCCCGCGATCTTCCGCCGTCAGGGCCGGACGGAATGAATCGAACTCGCGGACGCAATCGGCGGCGAGCTCTTGAAGCGCATCGACCGGCTCGGCCGGAATGACCGCAATAAAACCACTGATGGAATCGACGATCGGGCGGATCACCGGGATCGTCCGCGCCTCGCAGGCGAAGGCCGCGCAGGCCGTCGAAAGCTCCGCTTCGGTCGTGCCGGGCGCGAGCGCCATCGGCGCCTTCAGCGTGCCGTGAAAGCCGTATTTGCGGGGATCTGCGGTGATGTCGCGCCAATCGGGCGCGGCATGCAGTGTGTCGCTAGGAAACGGCAATTCGTTGCCGGTATGGGCATCGTAGCCGAGCAGTTCGGCGCCGAAGCGGGAGAGGGCGCTGTTGCTGCTTGCGGCAAAATAGATTGCGTAGCGGGAAAGACCTGTCATCGCCTCAGCATAACCGGTTTAGGCCGCAACGACAGCCTCGCGCGGCGTTGCCACTGCTGCGAGCAGCCGCTTCGCATCGGTGAGATGCACGAGCTTGCCGCCCGCGATGACGGCCACGAGACGCGGTCGCAGCGGAACGCTGTCGTCGACCAGCAGAATGTCGGCGCGCCGTCCTTCCGCGAGCACGCCGCGATCGGCAAGGCCGGTCGCGCGCGCGGGTGCGGCGGAGACCAGGTTCCAGGCCTCGGTCAGCGGCAGCACGCCATCTGCGGCGAGGCGAAACGCAGCGAGCAGCTGCGCGGGATAATAATAGTCGGAGACCAGCACCGAGCAGAGCCTCTTGGCGATCATGTCGGATGCCTTGGTCCAGCCCGTGTGGCTGCCGCCGCGCACGACGTTCGGCGCGCCGTAGACGATGGCATCGCCGTGACTGGCTGCCTCCCGCGCCGTCTCCTCGTTGATCGGAAATTCCGAGATCGCCACCCCCATGGCGCGAAAGCCCCGGCGCATCGCCGGCGTCGCATCGTCATGCGAAAGCATCCGCACCTCGGCGGCGCGGGCAGTCGCGGCAAGCCGCGACACGGAAGCCGGGACCTCGCTGGCGCGCGAAAGCACGTGTCCCACCAGCCGGTCGAATTCCTCGCCCGACAGGCCGGTACGCTCCACCATGCGGTTGCGCTTGCGGGGCTTGGCCATGTCCCCGACCGTGCCGTCCATGTGGTCGTTGAAGGCGAACAGGTCGACGCGACCTTTGGCGAGCCATTGGCTCATCTCCTGCTCGGCATCGAGATTGTAGGTCTCGTGGCGCAGGTGGATGCGGGTGTCGGCCGCGAATTGCGGGCGCTGCCGTTCGATCGCTTCCATCAGGCCGCGCGCATTGTCGGCGCAGCGCAGGCCCGGCTCCCACGAACAGGTCGTGGCGTGAAACACCGTGGTGATGCCGTTGCTGATGGCCTGGCGGTCGCTGTCGGCGAGCGCCACGTCGATCGGAAAGTCGACACCGGCACGCGGCATCATCTGCCGCTCGAAGGCATCGCCATGCAGATCGACGATGCCGGGCAGCACCAGCAGGTCGCGCGCGTCGATCGCAAGCCGCGTCCGGCCGCGAGAAGCGTCGAGCTGCGCAATGTCCGTTCCGGATATGAGAAGTGAAGTCTCGACGAGCTCGGAGCCGATCAAGGTCCGGCCGCCCTCAAGGAAAATGTCTGTCACGCGACCGCGCTTTGTTTGCTGCTGCCAAGAGGACTGTTGAGAGAACTTGCCCGTGCTTCATATGTCGAGAGGAAATCTTCAATCCCGAGCTTGCGAAAATCGGGCGATGCTTCACGCAATTTGTCGTGATCCCAATCCCACCAGGCGAGGCCGGCGAGCCGTCCGGCGACGTCTTCCGAAAACCGGCGACGGACGATGCGCGCCGGATTGCCGGCGACAATGGTGTAGGCCGGCACGTCCTTGGTGACGATGGCGCCGGCCGCGATCACCGCGCCGGTGCCGATGTTGCGGCCCGGCAGCACGATCGCGCCATGGCCGATCCAGACGTCATGGCCGATATGGACGTGATGCTGGCGCCGCCAGTCGAAGAATTCCGTGTCGTCGCTCTCGCCTTCGAAGTAGGCGCTCGAACGATAAGTGAAGTGCGCCTGCGTGGCGCGGTGCATCGGGTGATTGCCCGGATTGATCCGTGTCATCGCCGCGATCGAGCAGAATTTTCCGATGGTGGTGTAGGTGATCTGGGCGTCGTTCACGACATAGGAGTAATCGCCCATCGTCACGTCGTGCAAAATCGTGCGCGCGCCGACCTCGGTGTAGGCCCCAAGCTTGGTGTCGTGCAACCTCGCCGAGGGATCGATGGTCGGCTGGACCGAAAGAGCTTTGGCGGCCATGTTGCATCCGAACGAGAGGGCGGGCGTTTCTCTTCGAGCGGCTTGATGACAATGTCATGACGACGCGATGACAGGGGATGAACAGGCGATGAGGTGTGTAGGATCGCCGCACCGCAACGCGCGTGTCACACAAGTGTCAAGCGCCGGCGTTAGCGGTGGGCCCCAGCTACTCTGGAGCCCTGCATGCTGGTGGTTGAAGGTCTGACGTGTCGCTTCGGCGTGAAAGCCGCGGTGGACGACGCTTCGTTTCAAGTTTCCCCCGGCGGCTTCGTCGGCGTGATCGGACGATCCGGCGCCGGCAAGTCGACCCTGCTGCGGACCATCAACCGCCTGGCGACGCCGGCGCAGGGCCGCATCCTGTTCGACGGCATCGACGTCACGGCGCTGCGCGGCAAGGCGTTGCGGCAGTGGCGGGCACGTTCCGCGATGATCTTCCAGCAGTTCAACCTGGTCGGCCGGCTCGACGTGCTCACCAACGTGCTGATGGGGCGACTCGCGACGATGCCGACCTGGCGCTCCCTGACGCAGACCTGGCCCGAGCAGGACAAGGCGCTGGCGATGTCCGCGCTCGAGCAGTTCGACATCGCCTCGCTCGCGGCCCAGCGTGCCGACCAGCTCTCCGGGGGCCAGCAGCAACGCGTGGCGATCGCCCGCGCGCTGGTGCAGCAGCCCGACATCATCCTCGCCGACGAGCCGATCGCCTCGCTCGACCCGCGCAACACCAAGATCGTGATGGATGCGCTGCTGCGCATCAACAAGCATTTCGGCATCACCGTGCTCTGCAATCTTCACTCGCTCGATCTGGCGCGCAGCTATTGCGACCGTCTGATCGGCATGGCGCAGGGCCGCGTGGTGTTCGACGGCGCGCCGGCTGAGTTGACCGATTACGTTGCGCGCGAGCTCTACGATCTCGAAGCCGCCGAAATCATGGGCGGCATGCCCGTGCCGGCGCCCCAGGGCGTTCCGGCACTTGGAACGGCGGCCGCCGCCTGAGCCGCGCCTGTTTTGTTTTGAGTTTTTGCGTCAACCGACCCCAACCGATGAAGAGGCTATCATGATCACTCGTAGACTAGTTCTCGCCGGCGCCGCCGCGCTCGCGTTCACGACCTCAGCCTCCGCCGACGACTGGAAAGCCAAATATCCCGAACTGACCTTCGCGGTCATTCCGGCGGAAAACGCCTCGGGCGTTACCGAGCGCTGGGCGCCGTTCATGAACTATCTCTCCAACGAACTGGGCGTGAAGGTCACGCTGCGCATCGCCAACGACTACGCCGCCGTCATCGAAGGCCAGCGCGCCGGCAACATCCATATCGCGAGCTATGGCTCGGCCTCGTTCGCACGCGCCCGCCTGACCGGCGTCAAGACCGACGCCTTCGCCAACGACATCAACGCCGACGGCTCGACCGGCTACTACTCCGTGTTCTTCGTCAAGGCGAGCAGCCCCTACAAGAGCGTCGATCAGCTCAAGGGCAAGAATCTCGGCCTCGTCGATCCGAACTCGACCTCCGGCAACAACGTGCCGCGCTTCGAGCTTGACAAGATGGGCATCGCGGACGCCGACACCTATTTCGGCAAGGTCGTCTTCACCGGCAGCCATGAGAATGCGATCCTGGCGCTCGCGCAGGGCACCGTCGACGTTGCGGCCAACCAGTGGACCAGCGATGACGATTCGACGCTGGCGCAGATGCTGACCAAGGGCATGTTGAAGAATGCCGACGGTTCGCCGATGAAGAAGGACGATTTCCGCATCATCCACAAGTCGGCGCCGATCATCAACGGCCCCTACGCCTACAATTCGGACCTGCCGGAAGAGGCGAAGGCGGCCATCGCAAAGGCGTTCTTCGACGCGCCCGCCAAGGACAAGGCGGCCTTCGATCGCCTCCAGGATGGCCAGAAGAAGGGTTTTCATCCCGCCACCACCAAGGACTGGGATGGCACGATCGAGCTGATCAAGTTCGTCGATGCACTGCGTAAGAAGAAGGCGTCCTGATTTCAGGACGATGGCATTGGAGTCGGGTCGATGGACCCGGCTCTTTCTCTTTGATCGACCATTTTTCCTGGCCAGATGACCGTCGCGGTTTCGATCCTCCCCGAGCAGCAGCTCGCCGTGCTCAACGCCGCCTATCGCCAGGCGGTCGCGCGCAAGCGGCTCCGACTCCTGTTTGGAGCCGTGATCTTCGCCGCAGCACTGTTTCTCGCCGCGATCGGCGCGGAAGTGAACCTGCGCACCCTCATCGCCCACTACGGCAACTTCCTCAGCTATTTCGACCGCATCTTCACGCTCGACAATGGCCAGCGGGTTTGGACCGATGTCGGCGAGTGGCTGTGGGGCTGGCGCAAATGGCTGAGGATGCTCGGCGAGACGCTGTTGATCTCCTATGTAGGCACGCTGATCGGCGCAACGTTCGCTTTCGCGCTCAACTTCTTCGCGGCCGAAAACACCTCGCCGTCGCCCTGGCTGCGCTTCACGGTGCGCCGCCTGCTCGAATTCGCCCGCACCGTGCCCGGTATCGTCTTCGCGCTGATCTTCGTGATCGCCTTCGGGCTCGGGCCGATGGCCGGCGTGCTCGCGATCGCGATCCACTCCACCGGCTCGCTCGGAAAACTGTTCTCGGAGATCGTCGAGAACGCCGACATGAAGCCGGTCGAAGGCATCCGCTCGACCGGTGCGAGCTGGCTCTCCTGCATGCGCTTTGCCGTCGTGCCGCAGGTGACTGCGGGCTATGCCAGCTACGCGCTGCTGCGCTTCGAGGTCAATGTCCGGGAAGCCTCGGTGATGGGTTTCGTCGGCGCCGGCGGCATCGGCCAGGAGCTCGTCGTCGCCATCCGCAAGTTCTATTACTCGGACGTCAGCGCGATCCTGCTCACCATCATCGTCACGGTCTTCGTCATCGACATCAGCACCGGCTGGCTGCGCGGCCGGCTGTTCGGCAGGGAGACGCGGACGTGACGGGGCGGCAGGAGATCGACACCGCAGCGCTTCGCGCGCGCTATCCTGAAATGTTCGACCGGCCGGCCTCGGCGCGGCTTGCGATGCCGGCGATGATCGTCGCGGCGTTCGCGATCCTGGTCTACGGCCTCGTCGATCTCGATTTCTCGCCGTCGCGGTTTTTCGCAGGCCTCAACCAACTCGGCTGGATCAGCCTGATGATGATCCCGCCGGATCCCGGCTCGTCGCTGCCGATCTATCTGAAGGCACTGGGCGAGACGCTGTCGATTGCGCTGCTCGGCACGACGCTTGCCGCCGTGTTCGCGCTTCCGGTCAGCCTGTTGGCCGCCCGCAATGTGGTGCCGTCGAGCATTCTGCGCTTCCCGGTGCGACGTTTCCTGGATTCGATTCGCGGCGTCGATACCCTGATCTGGGCGCTGGTGTGGATCAACGTGGTCGGGCTCGGCCCGTTTGCCGGCGTGCTCGCCATAGCCGTGTCCGATTTCGGCGCCTTCGGAAAACTGTTCTCGGAGGCGATCGAGGGCGCCGACCAGAAGCAGGTCGAAGGCATCCGCGCGTCCGGCGGCAGTGCGCTGCACGAGATCCGTTTCGGTTTGCTGCCGCAGGTCCTGCCGGTCATCGCCGGCCAGGTGCTCTATTTCGTCGAATCCAACACGCGCTCGGCCACCATCATCGGCATCGTCGGCGCCGGCGGCATCGGGCTCCAGCTCGCCGAGCAGATCCGGGTGCTGGAATGGCAGAAGGTGTCGTTTCTGATCCTGATGATTCTGGTCGCGGTCGCCGCGATCGATTTCGTCTCAAGCAAGCTGCGCTTCGCCATCATCGGGCGAAGGGCGGTGGCTTAATCGCAGACACCGTAGCCTCCATTTCATGGTTGCTACGACTCCACCAGAAACTCCACCCGCTCGGCGGCGAAGCGCGAATGCTTGGTGACCAGCGGCTTGCCGTCGAGGTCGTGGTCGGTCGCGTCGACCACCAGGATCGGACGTCCCAGCGCCAGATCGAGCCGTGCTGCGTCGGTTGCGTCCACGATGCCGGCGGTGATGCGGGTCGCGCCGCGCCGATAGTCGCGGACGCCGTAATGCTCGAGCAGTTTCGTCATCGAGCGCGTCGCGGCGAATACATTGCCCGCCCCCGGAAACAATTCCGCCGACAGCCAGGTGGTGGAGACGCAGATCGGCGTGCGGTCGGCGAGGCGCATCGCCTCGATCCGCACCAGTGGTGCGCCGGCCTTCAATCCAAGTTCCCGCGCGAGTTCGCGGGTCGCGGCATCATCGGACGCCTCGATCAACCGGCCATGCGGTTCGCGGCCGTCCGCGCCGACGATCTCGGAGAAGCGGGTCCGCGAGCGCAGCGGATAGGCGAGCTTCTGCGCCTCGACATAGGTTCCGCTGCCGCGCTCGGCCCGCACGATGCCGCGCTCGGCAAGCGCGGCCAACGCGCGCCGCACCGTGTGGCGGTTCACGCGATAGGTTTCGGCGATCTCCATCTCGCCCGGCAACTTGTCGCCAGCCGCAAAGCGGCCGTCGGCAATGCCGCGCTCGATGCCGTCGGCAACGAGGCGCCACAACGCGACGCCCGAGAAGGCTGTGTCCTGAATGCTCATGTGGCCGGGAAGCTACTCCAGAAATCACGCCCTTGTCACGAAACAGTCATGGCGCTCCGGTATCAAGTTGTCTAGTATCATAGACAACTTGGATTCGACAAGTTCGGCAAACAGGTTCGGTGGATTTGGTGACCCAGCACAACAATCAGCAAGCCCGGCGCAAGGCCGCAATGGCCGTGCTGGCGCACGCGGAGGCGGGCGAGATCGCCGCTCGCCTCCGCGCTCTCGCCCTGCCGGCGCATCAGGATTTGCGTGCGCCGGAAAATGGCCTCGTCATGCTGCGCGGCCGGGTCGGCGGCGACGGTGCGCCGTTCAACCTCGGCGAAGCCACGGTGTCGCGCGCCGCGATCAGGCTCGCGAGCGGCGAGGTCGGCTTCGGTTACACGCTTGGTCGCGACGGTGAGAAGGCGCGGCTGATCGCGCTGTGCGATGCGCTGGTGCAGTCCAGCGATTTCGGCGATGCGGTGGAGCGGGAAATTATCGCGCCGTTGCGTGAGCAGCTTATGGTCAGGCGCAAGCAGGCGGCGGCCGAGACCGCCGCGACGAAGGTTGATTTCTACACCATGGTGCGCGGTGAGGGGTGAGATCATGACCACGATTGCGGAACTGCCGCCGGGGTTCGCCGACAAGGTGCTGTCGGCGCAATCGACCTTTCGTTCCGTCATGGACGCGATGGCTCGGCCGGGGTCGGTCCAGCGCATCGTGCCGACATCAGGAGCGCCTCATACGATGATGCGCGGCACCGCCGCGATCGCGCTGACGCTGTTCGACCACGACACGCCGCTCTGGCTCGATGCGCGCATGTCGGAAAGCACCGACGTGACAAAATGGCTGAAGTTCCACACCGGCGCGCCGGTCGTGCAGGATTCCTCGATCGCAGGCTTCGCGCTGATCAGCGACGGCGGAGCACTGCCTTCGCTCGAGCGCTTCGCGCTCGGCACCAGCGAATATCCGGATCGTTCGACCACATTGATCCTTCAGGTCGAGAGCCTGGACTCAGGGCGCAGCTTCGAGCTGCGCGGCCCCGGCATCGACGGTGTCGCGACGCTCCAGGCCTCGATCAGGCCGTTCGACCTGTTCGAGCGCCTGCGCGTCAATGAGACGCTGTTTCCGCGCGGCACCGATGTGGTGCTGGTCGCCGAGGACGCCGTGGTTGCGATCCCCCGCACCACGCGTGTCGTGAACAAGGGAAGCTAGCCGCATGTATGTCGCAGTCAAAGGCGGCGAACGCGCCATCGAGAACGCCCATCGCCTGCTCGCCAGTGCGCGGCGCGGCGACCAAAGCGTTGCGGAAATTTCCCTCGACCAGATCTCGGAGCAGCTTGGCCTCGCCGTGGACCGCGTCATGAGCGAAGGCTCGCTCTATGACCGCGAGCTCGCGGCGCTCGCAATCAAGCAGGCGCGCGGCGATCTGATCGAGGCGATCTTCCTGGTCCGCGCCTTCCGCGCCACGTTGCCGCGCTTCGGCGCCAGCGAGCCGGTCGAGACCGGCGCGATGCGGGTGCAGCGGCGGGTGTCCTCGACGTTCAAGGACATTCCCGGCGGCCAGATCCTCGGGCCGACCTTCGATTATACCCACCGCCTGCTCGATCCCTCGCTCGCCGAGGGCTTTGTGCCGGAAGCGCCGGCGACGGCCGAAGCGTCGACAGCGCCAACGCCGCGGGTGACCGACATCCTCGGCCGCGACGGTCTGATCGAATCTTCGCCGCAGGCCGAGGAGGGCGCCAGCGTCGGCGACCTCACTCGCGAGCCGCTCAATTTTCCGGCGGATCGTGACCTGCGCCTGCAGAACCTCGCGCGTGGCGACGAAGGTTTTCTGCTGGCGATGGGCTATTCCACCCAGCGCGGCTACGGCCGCAACCATCCCTTCGCCGGCGAGATCCGCTTCGGCGAGGTCGAGGTCGAATTTTCGGCGGAAGACGTCGGCTTCGCCGTGCCGCTCGGCTCGATCGAGCTCACCGAGTGCCAGATGGTCAACCAGTTCAAGGGCTCCGCGACGGAAGCGCCGTGCTTCACCCGTGGTTATGGCCTCGCCTTCGGCCAGAGCGAGCGCAAGACCATGTCGATGGCGCTGGTCGACCGCGCGTTGCGCGCGCGCGAACTCGGCGAAGAGGCACTCGCCCCGGCACAAGATGAAGAATTCGTGATGTCGCACTCGGACAACGTCCAGGCGACCGGCTTCGTCGAGCATCTGAAGCTGCCGCATTATGTCGACTTCCAGTCCGAGCTCGGCCTGTTGCGCAAGCTGCGCCAGGAGTTTTCTGAAGCATTCGCCGATGCCAATGCGCCCGACGCCATGAAGGAGGCCGCGGAATGAACGCGCCCACCTACAACTTTGCCTATCTCGACGAACAGACCAAGCGGATGATTCGCCGCGCGATCCTCAAGGCGATCGCGATCCCCGGCTATCAGGTGCCGTTCGCCAGTCGCGAGATGCCGATGCCCTATGGCTGGGGCACCGGCGGCGTCCAGGTGACCGCTGCGATCCTCGGCCCCCAGGACGTGCTGAAGGTGATCGACCAGGGCTCCGACGACACCACCAACGCGATCTCGATCCGAAAGTTCTTTGCCAAGACCGCCGGCGTCGCCACGACCACGGCGACCGAAGATGCGACCGTGATCCAGACCCGCCACCGCATCCCGGAGACGTCGCTGCACGAGAATCAGGTGCTGGTCTATCAGGTGCCGATTCCGGAGCCCTTACGTTTCCTCGAACCGCGGGAGACCGAGACGCGGCGCATGCATGCGCTGGCCGAATACGGTTTGATGCATGTGAAGCTCTACGAGGACATCGCCCGCTTCGGCCATATCGCGACGGCTTACGCCTATCCCGTGAAGGTCAACGCGCGCTACGTGATGGACCCGTCGCCGACGCCGAAATTCGACAATCCCAAGATGGACAATTGCCCGGCGCTGCAACTGTTCGGCGCCGGTCGCGAGAAGCGCATCTATGCGATCCCGCCCTATACGCAGGTTGTGTCGCTCGACTTCGAAGACCATCCCTTCGAGCCGTATCGCTTCAACGCGCCCTGTGCGCTATGCGCGGCGGAAAATTCCTATCTCGACGAGATCGTGACCGACGACAAAGGCGGGCGCATGTTCGTCTGCTCCGACACCGACTATTGCGAGGGCCGCCAGGCCGCGGGCCATCACGGCAGCCTGAGCGCCGCGCCGTACAAGGAGAAGGCGGGCTCACATGGTTGATCAAGACTTGGCTGATCCCGACATGCGCGAAACCGACCAGCCCTTGCTCCTCGCCGAGTCGCTCAGCAAATCCTATGACCATATCGCCGCATGCCGCGATGTGTCGTTCTCGCTCTATCCCGGCGAAGTGCTGGCGATCGTCGGCGAATCCGGTTCGGGCAAATCGACGCTGCTTCAACTCCTGTCGGGTCAGCTCGCGACCAGCGGCGGCCAGGTGTCCTATCGAATGCGTGACGGCGTCACCCGCGATCTTGCCACGCTGGGCGAGGCCGAGCGGCGCTTCCTGTTCCGCACCGATTGGGGTTTTGTGCACCAGGATCCCGCGCAGGGCCTGCGCATGACGGTCTCGGCCGGCGCCAATGTCGGCGAGCGGCTGATGGCGGTGGGGTGGAATCACTACGGCCGCATCCGTGATACCGCGTCGGACTGGCTGACCCGCGTCGAGATCGACATCGCGCGCATCGACGATGCGCCGAGGACCTATTCCGGCGGCATGCGCCAGCGTCTCCAGATCGGCCGCAACCTCGTCACCGAGCCGCGTCTCGTCTTCATGGACGAGCCGACCGGCGGGCTCGATGTTTCTGTCCAGGCCCGCCTGCTCGACCTCGTGCGCAGCCTGGTCGCCGAGCTTGGCCTCGCCGTCATCATCGTCACCCACGATCTCGCGGTCGCGCGGTTGCTGTCGCACCGCGTGATGGTGATGAAGGGGGGCCGCGTCATCGAGACCGGCCTCACCGACCAGGTGCTCGACGACCCACGGGAGCCCTATACCCAGCTCCTCGTCTCCTCGATTCTGCCGCCATGAGCTTTCCGAGATGAGCCTTTCCAGCATGAGCCTTTCCAGCATGAGCCTTGCAATGACCGCCATGATTGACATCACCGATGCCAACAAGACCTTCACGATGCACCTGCAGGGCGGCATCGAGCTGCCTGTCGTCAGCGGCGTGACCTTCCAGGTCGATCCCGGCGAATGCGTCGTGCTCTCGGGGCCATCAGGCGCCGGGAAATCGTCGATCCTGAAGATGATCTTCGGCAATTATCGCTGCGACTCCGGCCGTATCGGCATCCGCCATCGCGGCGCGGTGATCGATCTCGCCACAGCCGAGCCGCGCCAGATCCTCAACGTCCGCCGCGCAACCATCGGCTATGTCAGCCAGTTCCTGCGCGCGGTGCCGCGCGTCGCGACCGTCGACGTGGTCGCCGAACCCCTGATCGTCAACGGCCTGGCGCGCGCGGAGGCGCAAGCCCGTGCCGGCCAATTGCTGCATCGTCTCAATATCCCCGAGCGGCTCTGGCAGCTTCCGCCGGCGACCTTCTCCGGCGGCGAGCAGCAGCGCGTCAACATCGCGCGCGGCTTCATCTCGGACCTGCCGATCCTGCTGCTGGACGAGCCCACCGCCTCGCTCGACGCCGCCAACCGCGCCGTGGTGGTTGAGCTGGTCGCCGAAAAGAAACGACGGGGCGTCGCCATGGTCGCCATTGTCCATGACGACGAAATCCGTCATCTGATTGCCGACCGCATCGTTGACGTCACCAGCTTTGCCGCCGCCGCCTGAAGGAAGAGGGAAATGAAGGCCAAGCCGAACGACATCGTGATCGCCAACGCCAGGATCGTGCTGGCGGAACGGGTGATCGAGCAGGGCTGGCTCGCTCTCGCGGACGGACGCATTGCCGAGATCGGTGAGGGCAGGGCGCCCGCGGGCGCCGAGGATGCCGGCGGCGATTTGATCATGCCCGGCCTGATCGAGCTCCACACCGACCATCTCGAAGCGCATTACGTGCCGCGGCCAAAAGTGTTCTGGAATCCGGTTGCCGCCGTCGTCTCCTATGACGGCCAGCTCGCGACATCGGGCATCACCACGGTGTTCGACTCGCTCCGGGTCTGGCGCGAGGACGGCGCTGAAGAAGTCGATGGCCGCGCTGGCGTGCTTGCCGCCGCGATCGCGACCGCGCGCGATGCCAAATTGCTGCGCGCCGACCACTTCCTGCATCTGCGCTGCGAAATCCCGATGCCAAGCGTGGTCGAGGAGGCCAAGGAGCTGATCGACCGTCCTGACGTCCGCTTGATGTCGCTGATGGACCACACGCCCGGCCAGCGCCAGTTTCGCGACGAGGTCAAGCTGCGTGACTATTATCGCGGCAAGGGTGGCGGCAAGACCGATGCCGAGCTCGACGAGCTGTTCGCGAAGCGCTTCGAATATCAGAAGCTTTATGCCGCGGCCAACATGCGTGAGATCGTGGCGCTGGCGCATGAGTACAAGATCCCGCTCGCCAGCCATGACGACACCACCGAGGAAAACGTCGCGGACGCCCTGCGCGATGGCGTTTCGGTCGCCGAGTTCCCGACCACGTTGGAGGCCGCGCGCAGCCTGCACCAGGCCGGCATCGACATCCTGATGGGCGCACCGAACGTCGTGCGCGGCGGCTCGCACTCCGGCAACATCGCGGCGGTCGATCTCGCCCGCGAAGGCCTGCTCGATATTCTGTCGTCGGATTACATTCCCTCGAGCCTTCTGATGGCTGCGCTGCATTTGCCTGACCACGTGCCCGCCATCAGCCTTTCGGCGGCGGTTCGCACGGTGACGAAGGCGCCTGCGGAAGCGGTTGGCCTCACCGATCGCGGCGAGGTCGCGATCGGCAAGCGCGCCGATCTGATCCGCGTGCACGTCGCGGGCAGCGTTCCCGTCGTCCGCAGCGTCTGGCGCGAAGGAAGCCGTGTCGCATGAGCGAGACTGTGACCATGGCGCAGGACCCGACAGGCGGGATTGGACCCGGGCGGCTCGTGCTCGTGGTCGGTCCCAGCGGCGCAGGCAAGGACACCCTGCTGCGGCTCGCGCAGGCGGCTTGTGTCGATGACCGCAACGTCGTCTTTCCGCGCCGTGTCGTGACGCGCGAATCCTCCGCTGACGAGGACAATGTCGCGGTGAGCGCCGACGAATTCCGGCGCGCGCGCGAGCACGGCGATTTTGCCGTGCATTGGGAGGCGCACGGGCATTCCTACGCTTTGCCGCTTGAGATCAACGACGATATCCGTGCCGGGCGCGCTGTCGTCATCAACGTTTCACGCACCGTCATTGGCGCACTGCGCCGAGCGTATGCAAACGTCGTCGTGGTCGCGATCACGGCGCCGCCGGATGTGCTGGCGCAGCGGCTTGCCGCCCGGGCGCGCATTAGCGATGGCAACGTCGCGGAAAGGCTGTCGCGCAGCGTCGACGCGTCGGGCAATGCCGATGTCACCATCCTCAACGCGGGCAGCGCCGAATATCACAGCCGCCATCTCGTGCGCGTGATCAGGAATGAAGGCTGGCACTAATACTAATAATGGCCGGCGCAACAGGGAGAACGGAATGTCGGTGATCGAAACGGTCGAGCAGCTGGAGGCCATCTACGGCGTCACCAACGATGCCTCGACCGTGAAAGTCGCCGACCACGTCACCCCGCTCTATCGGGTCTTCATCGAAAAGGCGCCGTTCGCCGCGCTTGCCACCATCGGACCCGAGGGCATCGACTGCTCGCCGCGCGGCGATCTCTCCGGCTTCGTCCGCATTCATGACCCGAAGACGCTGATGCTGCCGGATCGCCGCGGCAACAATCGCGTCGATTCCCTGCGCAACATCGTGCGTGACCCCAGGGTGTCGCTGATGTTCCTGATCCCCGGCTCCGGCAATGCGGTTCGAGCCAACGGCCGGGCGCATCTTTCCATCGATCCCGAATTGCTCGCCTCGTTCAAGGTCGAAGGCAAGGCGCCGCGTAGTGTCATGGTGATGACGGTCGACGAAATCTACTTCCAGTGCGCCCGCGCCATCGTCCGCTCCGACCTCTGGAATCCCGACAAGCGTATCGACCCCAAGACGCTGCCGACACCGGGGCAGATCCTCGCCGAGATGAGCGAGAACAAGATCGGCGGTGCGGAGTATGACCGAATCTGGCCGGAGCGCGCGGCCGCGACGATGTGGTGACGCTCTCTCGTCTTCCTCGTCCTGCTCGTGCGGGGAGAGGGGCTCTGAGGTCGCGTGACGTGCTCGGCCTGCATGGCTCGAGACGCCCGCTTTGGCGGGCTCCTCACCATGAGGATCATCTCGCCGCGAAACGCGACCTCATCCTGAGGGCCCGCCGTGAGGCGGGCGTCTCGAAGGATGGCCGCAGGCGAGCTCCCCGCCACGTTTTTCTTCATATGCGATAGCCCCGTCCTGGAGGAGAGAGTGAAGGGGGAGCTCGCTGCGAGTGCTGCCCCTAATTGAACGCCATGCCGCCGCTGAGCGCGACCGTCTGCCCGGTCATGTAGGCGTTGTCGACCAGAAGCATCACGGCCTTCGCTACTTCTTCCGCCGTGCCGAAGCGGCCGAGCGGAATGCGGCTGACGAGCTGCGGCTGGCCACTCATCATGTCGGTCTCGATCAGCGACGGCGCCACCGCGTTGACGGTGACGCCTTCCTTCACCAGCCGCGCCGCATAGCCGCGCGTCAGGCCCTCCAGGCCGGCCTTGGACGCGTTGTAGTGCGGTCCGATCGCGCCGGCGCCGCGCGCGGCACCGGAGGAGATGTTGACGATGCGGCCCCATTTCTTCGCGCGCATCGTCGGCAGCACCGCCTGCGTGCACAGGAAGACGGATTTCAGGTTGACCAGGATCGTCCGGTCGAAATCGTCCTCGGTGAGATCGTCGATGCCGCGCGTGATGGCGATACCCGCATTGTTGACGAGGATGTCGATGGGGCCGAGCTCGGCCGTGGCGCGGTCGACCATCGCGGTCACGGCCTCGCGCTGCGATACGTCCGCAGCGACGGCGATGGCGCGGCCGCCGCGCTTGCCGATCTCATCCGCCAGTTGCTCGGCCTGCCCGATCCGCTCGCGGCAGTTGATCGCCACGGCCGCGCCGGCCTCGGCCAGCGCACCGCAGACCGCAGCGCCGATTCCCCGCGAGCCGCCGGTGACGAGCGCCGTGCGTCCCTTCAGAACCTCCGCCATGATCGGCCTCCCTGTCAGCTGTTGCTTATGGAGCGGACAGTATCACGGCCGGCCGCGCACCGGCGTTGAACTCATCGCGAGATAAATTCGTTTGCCTGCGCTCGCACCGGGAGAAGTGCCGATGCGCGCCGGTGGCAAATATGGATACCCATTTCATTGACCGAACGCGTCAATCCCTCGATATTCGCAGCATCGAAACTGCTCCTCGAGCCGAAGCCGCCACATGAGAACCGATCACCAGCGCAACAATAACGACATGCATGCGTGCATGACGCGGCGCTGTTTCTCGGCGGCAACCGGCGCCTGTTGTTGCTGCTGACCGCCGCCTCACAGCACCTCACGCAGCAAATCGCAAGACAGGAACGCCGAGACCCCGGCGAGCGAGCAGTCATGTCCCAACAGAAGTCCAACGCCTACATCATCGAAATTCACGACCGCGCCGCCGGCATCGTCACGCGAGACGCGCGCGGCTTCCGTTTCTTCTCCTCCGAGCGCCTGTTCGACAGTCTCGAAGGCCGGCAGTTCCGGTCCGCGCGCGAGGCCGAGCGCGCCGCACGCGCGGTGTTCTCCGAACGAAGCCGGCGCGCGAATTCCCAACTTTTCGCCAACTGATCCCACCGAAAGGGCCACGCATGATCAATCGACGACACATTCTCGCAACGACGCTTCTGCTCGCGGCCGCCTTGGCCGCACCGGCGCGCGCTGAGGACAAGCCGGTCGAAATCCGCTTCGGTACGCAGAAGGGCGGCTTCTTCCCTGCGGTTCGCCAACGTCAAACGCTCGAAAGCGCCTTCAAGCCGCTCGGCATCGAGATCAAGTGGATCGACTTCCAGTTCGGCCCGCCGCTGCTGGAGGCCATCAATGTCGGGAGCGTCGATTTCGGCTTTGTCGGCGATACGCCGCCGATCTTCGCGCAAGCCGGCGGCGCCAGGATCCGCTATGTCGCGGCCGTGAAGTCCGACGGCGACAATCAAGCGATCATCGTGCCGAAGGATTCGCCGATCAAGACGCTGGCGGACCTCAAGGGCAAGCGCATCGCCTTCGGCAAAGGATCGAGCGCACACAACCTCCTGGTCGTAGCGCTCGAAAAGGGAGGCCTGTCCTGGTCCGATATCACCCCGGCGCCGCTCGCGCCGGCCGATGCGACGGCGGCCTTCGTCAAGGGCTCGGTCGATGCCTGGTCGATCTGGGATCCTTATCTGGCGCTCGCCGAATTGAAGGAGAACGCGCGGGTTCTCGTCTTCGACAAGGATGTGCACAAGCCGAACGCCTACTACATCGCCAACACCGATTTCGTTGAGAAGTATCCCTCGTTGGTCGCAAAGCTCAACACGGCCTTTGCGTCTGAAGGCGTGTGGGCGGAGTCGCATCACGAGGAGGTCGCAAAGGCACAGGCCGAGGCGACCGGCGTCGACATCGAAGCGGTCCGCCGCTTCGTCAATCGCTCCAGCTATCGCGTGGTGCCGCTCGACGCCGAGGTGACCAAGAGCCAGCAGGCGGTCGCCGACCGTTTTGCAAAGCTTGGCCTGATTCCGAAGCCGGTCAACGTGTCCGACATCGTCTGGAAGTGGACGCCGGGTTCCTGAGCGAAACGAGACTCAACTCCGGCGGCGCGCTCTGGTGCGTGCCGCCTTCTTTGCGGCGGCTGAGCGGACGTTGGCGCCCTTGGTGCGGCTCGCCTTGCGCGCCGCGGCCGAACGCGACGCAGCCGTTCGCCGGCCCGCGGCACGCTTGCCCTGTTTCGACAATGCACTGCGCGACGCGGTCGAGCGCGGCTCCTTCTTCAAAACCTCCTCGACGGCCCGCGACACGCGCGGCCGGCGCTTCGGAGTGCGCTTGCCCTGACCGACCTCATAGGCATATTTGGCGCTGCGGCGCGTCGCCTTCTTGACGCGTCCTTTTCGCGGCGGCGGCAGATCGACGCCGGCGCGGCGCGCCTCGGAGAGACCGATGGCGACAGCCTGCCGCGTCGAGCGCGCGCCGTGCTTGCCCTTGCGGATCTTCTCGATCTCGTCCTTGACGAATTCGCCGGCCTGCGTGCTTGCCGATTTACCGGCACGCTTGTCTTGTCTGGCTTTGCGAATGACTTGCTGTCTTGGCATAGGTCAGTTCCCTCTGGATTTCACAGGGATGTCTGACCGCAACGCGCAAGATGGACGATCGATCCTTTCAGTTCCTGAGCGCCGCCAGCAATTCATCCGGGCGTTCGGCCATGATCATGTGGCCGGCGCCCGGCACGACGACGGTCTTCGCATGCGGGATCGCCGCCGCGAGCGTCTTGCCGGCCTTCACTGGTGTCATCATGTCTCGCTCGCCGAGGATGAGTGTGACTGGCACCGTCACGCTCGCGGCGGCTTGAAGCGCATTCGCGTAAGCATTGCAGGCCGACAAATCCCTGAACAGCACGCCCGGCTCGCAATGCTTCAACACGGCCTGCGCGCCGCCATGCATCCACAGGCCCGGTGCGAGGCTGCCGCCGAGTTCGGCGTTGAAGCCGAGGCCCCAGATCGAGACCATGTCGAGCGCGTCCTGGTCGTTGGCCTCGGCTGCCTTCAGCAGATCCGGGCCGACCGTCATGGTCGCGGCCGTGCCGATCAGGCTCAGTGCGGATACTTTTTCGGGATGCCGTGCCGCCGTCTCCAGCGAGATCAGTGATCCCATGGAATGGCCGATCAGATGCGCCTTCGTAACTCCGGCCGCATCGAGCAGCGCGGCCGTCCAGTCGGCCATCTCGGCGATGCTGCCAAGCGAAGGCCCGGACGAGCGGCCGTGACCGGGCATATCAGGCGCCAGCACGGCAAAACCGTGATGGGCGAACCAGCGCGTGTGCAGTGCCCAGGTCGAACGATCGAAGCCGGCGCCATGGAGGAAGACGACCGCAGGCAGGGACTTGTCGAAGTCGCGGCCGCCGGTTGCGACAAACATTTCGGCGCCGTTGACGGAAAGCTTCATGGTGTCAGACCTTTTGCGAGATGCGCAGCGCCTGCGCAAGATCGTCGAGGATGTCGCTTGCCGCCTCGATGCCGACCGACAGTCGCACCAATTCCTCGCCGATGCCGGACGCCTTGAGTTGCGCGGCGTCCATCTGCTGATGTGTGGTCGAGGCGGGGTGGATCACCAGCGTCTTGGCGTCGCCGACATTGGCGAGATGGCTGATCATGCGCAGCGATTCGATGAACTTGCGCCCCGCGGGCCGCCCGCCCTTGATGCCGAAGGAGACGATCGAGCCGGCGCCGCGCGGCAGCAATTGTTTTGCCAGCTGGTAATCCGCGTGGTCCTCGAGCGAGGGATGCAGCACCCAATCCACGGCCTTGTTGGCCTTCAATGCTTCCAGCACGAGGTGCGTGTTTTGGATGTGGCGGTCCATGCGCACGCCGAGCGTCTCCACGCCCTGCAGGAGCTGGAACGCGTTGGTCGGCGACAGGCAAGCACCGAAATCGCGCAGGCCTTCGGTGCGCGCGCGCATGATGAAGGCAGCCGTGCCGAACTGCTCGTCGAAGACGATGCCGTGATAGCCGCCATAGGGTTCGGTCAGCACGCCGAATTTTCCGGATGAACGCCAATCAAACCGGCCGCCGTCGATAATGGCGCCGCCGATCGCGATGCCGTGGCCGCCGATCCATTTGGTCGCCGAATGCATGACGAGGTCGGCGCCGAGTTCGATCGGACGGCTGAGATAGGGCGTGGCAAAGGTGTTGTCGATCAGCAGCGGGATCTTCGCGTCATGCGCGATCGCCGCGACCTTCGGAATGTCCAGCACCTCAAGCCCGGGATTGCCGATGGTCTCGCCGATCACCAGTTTCGTGTTCGGCTTGATCGCCGCGCGGAACGCCTCGAGATCGCGCGGCTTCACAAAAGTCGTGGTAATGCCGAAGCGCGGCAGCGTGTGCGCCAGCAAATTGATGGTGCCGCCATAGAGCGAGCTCGACGCCACGATATGGTCGCCGGCGCTGAGCAGCGTGGCGATGGCGAGATGCAGCGCGGCCATGCCGCTCGCGGTGCAGATCGCGCCGACGCCGCCTTCCAGTGCCGCGAGCCGCTCCTCCAGCACGCCGGTGGTGGGATTGGAGATGCGCGTATAGATGTGACCGGCGCGCTCGAGATTGAACAGCGCGGCGGCGTGATCGGAATCCTGGAACACGTAGGACGTGGTCTGGTAGATCGGCACCGCGCGGGCGCCGGTCGCGGGATCCGGATGCTGGCCCGCATGCAGGCTCAGGGTCTCGAAGGCGGGCGGTTTTGGCGCGGGCATGCGTGGCCTCGTTGGTCAATCGGCGGAGGCGGCTCTTGTGCCACAAAATGGCGGGGAACGTCAGCCCATTGACTCCGGCGCGCCGCGGCTCGCAACGAGAGTGTGATGCGAGCCCGTGGCTGCAACGGCAGGACGCTCCTTTCTCCTCGCATGCGGGGGAGTGGACCATCCGCTAGGCCATGACTCAATAAGCGGCTGGCCGCCTGATGTCCGGTTTACCGCCAACATCGGCCGAAGAGCGGATGGCCTCCGAGGTCGCAGATGGGCCAGATCCAGAAGTCGCGCTCGTCTCGGTCCATTCCTGTATTCTGATCGAACCCGAAATGTCGAAATGGTGTAAAAGCCGCGCTTCGCGTTATCGGAGCATAAACGCTGAGGCATCATAAGGAGGTAGCAACCTAGGCTGGTGATCGATGCGACATCTCATACTATCACTGTTCATGGTCTTCGCTTGCGCCCTGCAGGCAGAAGCCGAACCAACATCCGTTCGGTGCGACGGCAAATACTATCAGCAGCAGCAACCTTACTTCGTAACCTACGACCTCAAGACAAACCATTTTGTATTTGAGCGCGCCGGTGGGAACATTGTGACGGGCGAGATCATCGCAGCAACCGACGCGCAACTCGACTTCAGCCTCAGGGCCACGGGAGGACGCATCCTTTTCTCCTTCAACCGCCAGCGCAACGTGATGACGTGGCCGGGAATGCCCGCAGAAGAACTGGGAAGACCTTTGCTGCGACACGCCTGCGCGGAAGTTACCGGCAGAACAATGCTTTCCGCATTCTGGCAGCCGGAGCAATTTGATCCGAAACGTCGCGACCCGGTCGATGCCTTTTCGCTCACCTGCCCAGGCCAATATGGTCCATATTTCGTCACTTTGGATCGCTCTACAAAAACAGTAGTTCTAGAGACCCAATCCGCGGCCGAGATCATGTCGGGCAACATCACGGGGGCTGACGATGGCTTCATTAGGTTCGGAGTCGCTGGTCGTTCTGGTCAATTTGATCTGCTGTGGGATGAGCGCAAGAAAATGCTTACCTGGATTGGCGTTCCGGATAATCCGTCGAGGCCGACAACAAGCCACGAATGCACTGTCACAGCGCCGCGATCAATTATGGTGTACTACGATGAATGGGCCCGCTGGGGAAAATGAGACGGCATCCATGGGCGGCCCCCAAAGTCGCCTATGGGTCCACAAGCCGCAGATCACGCCCGAGGTGGGAAACTTCCGGTTTGCGTTGGCAAGCCGACGTTATGAGTACACGTCCTGGGCAACACCGCCCCGGATCGCCTGCTCGATCGCGCGCGCCTCCCGCAGCAGAATCTCCGCGACCTCCTGCTCGCGGCGGGGGCCGAGCCTCGTCCGAACGGCGGAGACGGTCATCGCGGCAGCGGGGCGGCCGTCCGGGGTCTTGATCCAGGTCGAGATCGATTTCGTACCCTGCACCAGGCCGATCTCCCTCATGCCGTATCCCAGCCGCCTCGCGGCAGTGACCTCGCCCAGCACCGTCGCAACGTCGGTCCGGTAGGCCTCGAATCTCTTCTCGTTGGCTGCGACGATTTTTCGCGCGTCCTGCGCCGGCATCGCCGCGAGGATGGCGACGCCTGCGCTGGAGACGCCGAGCGGCCGGCGCGCGCCGACCTCGATCGACAGCACCTGGATCGGATAGACGCCGATCCTGCGATCGACGCACAGCGTGTCGTTGCCGGTCCGTACCGTCAGGAACAGCGTGTCGCCGATCTCGGTCGACGCACGTTGCAGCGTCGGATTGGCGGCGATCAGCAGCCGCGACGGTCGGGCCCGTGCGAGCGCGAGCTCCGGCACCTGATTGCCGATCGCGTAGCGGCCGGTTTTGTCGTGTCGCTCGACAATGCCTTCCTCGATCAGCACATGGACGATGCGATGCACGGTCGGACGGGCGAGGCCGGTCGCCCGCACCACCTCGGCCAGCGGCACGCCGTCTTCGCGGCCTGCGGCAAGAATACGCAGCACCGCGAGCGCGCGCCGGATCGCCTGCGCGCCTTGTCGCGGTTCCGTCATGCGGCGGGCGGATTTTGCGGAAGTCGTCCTGTCCATAATATGGACAAGAACGCCACAATTCACTCGACAGGTAAAGCGCGCATTCGGAGATTGCGCTCCGGTAGAGATGCCATAAGCAACGTCTGGGCATTCGACGTCGAATTCGAAGACTTGGAATTGGAAGCGGCTTGGATTGCAAGCGACTTGGAATTGCAAGCGCTGCCGGGAGGTTAACATGAGATTAATCTGGATTGCCATGGCAGCCGCAGCGACGATGCTGGCGGGACCTGCCTCGGGCCAGCAATGGCCGGCGCGCAACGTCAAGCTGATCGTGCCCTATCCGGCCGGCGGCAATGTCGACAGCGCCGCGCGCATCATCGCCGACAAGCTCCAGGAAAAGCTCGGCCAGCCCTTCATCATCGAGAACAAGGCCGGCGCCGGCGGCATGATCGCGGGCGAGGCTTTTGCGAAATCGGCGCCCGACGGCTACACGCTGTTCGTCGGTGCCAACGGCCCGGTGCTGTTCGCAACCGAGATCAACAAGCGCGACGCCTACAACTGGAAGAAGGACTTCCTTCCGATCACGACGATCTCAATGACGCCGCTGGTGCTCGAGGTTCATCCCTCCGTGCAGGCGAACACATTCAAGGAATTCATCGACCTCGCCAAGCGCGAGCCCGGCAAGCTGACCATGGCCTCGCCCGGTCCGGGCACCACCAACCATCTGCTCAGCGAGCTGATGCAGTCCAGCCTCGATCTGCAATGGGTCACCGCGCACTACCGCGGCAATGCGCCTGCGGTCAACGACCTGCTCGGCGGCCAGGTGCAGTTCGCGTTCGACCAGCTCACGGTCAGCCTGCAGCACATCAAGGCCGGCCTGTTCCGGGCGCTGGCCGTCACCAGCCCGCACCGCCTGAAGTCGCTGCCTGACGTGCCGACATTCACTGAACTCGGCTACAAGGATTTTGACGGCCAGACCTTCACCGGCTTGTTCGCACCGGCAGGCACGCCGGCGCCTGTTATCGACAAGCTGCACGAGGCGCTGACCGGGATCCTGAAAGACCCGGCCGTGGTCGACAGGTTCGAGAAGCTCGGCGGAGAAGCCGTCGCGATGACGCCGGACGAGTTCAAGGCCTATCTCGAACGTGAGGACGCCAAATGGATTCCGATCGTGCGCAAGGCCAACATCAAGGCGGATTGATCGATGCGGATCGACCCCGCTGAGCTCGGCGCCGAGCGCATCTACCGGCTGATGACCGGCATCGTGGTGCCGCGTCCGATCGCCTGGGTGACGAGCCTGTCGCGCTCAGGCGTGCTCAACCTCGCACCGTTCAGCGCCTTCACCTTCGTCTCGCAGAAGCCGCCGATGCTGGCCATCAGCGTCGGCCGCAAGGGCGCGGACTACAAGGACACCGCGCACAACATCCTCGACACCGAGGAATATGTCATCCACATCGCCGATACTCCGCTGATGCAGGCCGTGCACGACAGCTCCGTCGAGCATCCGCCTGAGATCAGCGAGGTCGCGGAGCTTGGCCTGGAGACGCATCCGAGCGAGCGCATCAAGGTGCCGCGGCTTGGCGTTGCACCCGTCGCGATGGAATGCCGTTTCCGGCAGTGCCTCGAATTCGGCGACGCCCGCAGCCGGCTGATCGTCGGCGAGGTCGTGATGTTCCACATTCGCGACGGCCTCGTGAACGACGGCAAGGTCGAGACAGCGGCGCTCGACCCGATCGCGCGCATCGGCGGGCCGCGTTACGCCCGGCTCGGCGAGATCGTGACGCTGCGCGGCGTGTTCCAGACTCCCAAATCGACCGAGTAAGCGCGCAGCCTTGGGCCGCGCCGTCAAGACCATTGGAGAACGACAATGCGACTCGTGAGCTATCTCGTGGACGGAGAGCCGCGCTACGGTGCCGCCGTTGAAGGCGGTGTCGTCGATCTGACCAGGCGGATCGGCCGCGACTTCTCCGACGTGAAGTCGCTGATCGCGGCCAATGCGCTGGCCGCCGCGCAGGAAGCCATCGCCGGACAGAAGCCGGACCACGCACTCGACGATCTCGTGCTGCTTCCGCCGGTGCTGGCGCCGGAGAAGCTGTGGTGCATCGGTGTCAATTACGCCGAGCGCAACGCCGAGTACAAGGACAGCTCGGACCTGCCCAAATATCCCAGCCTGTTCGTGCGCAGCATGTCCTCGATGACAGGCTCCGGTCAGCCGCTGGAGAAGCCCAAGGTTTCGGATCAGCTCGATTACGAAGGCGAACTCGTCATCGTGATCGGCCAGGGCGGCCGCCACATTCCGCGCGAAAAGGCCTGGGCGCACATCTTCGGCATGACGCTGTGCAACGAGGGCACGATCCGCGACTGGCTGCGCCACGGCAAGTTCAACGTCACGCAGGGCAAGAACTTCGACCGCTCCGGCAGCATCGGCCCGTGGATCGTCACCGCGGACGAACTCGACCCGCGCGGGCCCCATGACATCATCACGCGCGTCAACGGCGAGGTACGGCAGCAGGACACGACAGAACGGCTGATGTTCCCGTTCGACTTTCTGATCTCCTATCTCTCCACGTTCGCGACCCTCAAGCCCGGCGACATGATCGTGACGGGCACGCCGACCGGCGCCGGCGCCCGTTTCGACCCGCCGCGCTGGCTGAAAGTCGGCGACGTCGTCGAGGTCGAATCCAGCCGCATCGGCATGCTGCGCAACACCGTCGCGGCGGAGAGTTAAGCCATGCTGGATACCGCCACCATCGAACGCCTTGCCGCGCGCCTCGATGAAGCCGAGCGCACCAAGACGCTGATCCCGATGTTCTCGAAAGACTATCCCGATTTCGCCATCGAGGATGCCTACGCCGTTCAGCGCGCCTGGACCAAACTTCAGCTCGGCCGCGGCCGCGTCATCAAGGGGCACAAGATCGGCCTGACCTCGAAGGCGATGCAGAACGCGGTCGGCATCTCCGAGCCGGATTACGGCGTGCTGTTCGCCGACATGTTCTATGCCGACGCCACGCCGATTCCGTTCGCCCGCTTTCACGCGCCGCGGATCGAGGTCGAGCTCGCCTTTGTGCTCAAGGCGCCGCTACGCGGTCCCGATTGCACCATCTTCGACGTGCTCAACGCCACCGACTACGTCACGCCCGCGCTCGAGATCCTGGAGACGCGCATGCACCGCGTCGATCCCGAGACCGGCAAGACCCGAAAAGTCATGGACACAATCTCGGACAACGCGGCGAATGCCGCGCTGGTGCTCGGCGGCCGGCCGTTCCGCCCGATGGATGCGGACATGCGCTGGATCGGCGCGCTGTTGTTCCGCAACGGCGAGGTCGAGGAGACCGGGCTTGCGGCCGGCGTGCTCAACCATCCCGCCAATGGCATCGCCTGGCTCGCCAACCGCCTCGCGCCGCACGACGAACATCTCGCCGCCGGGGAAGTGGTGCTGGCGGGATCGTTCACGCGGCCCGTGGACATCCGCCGCGGCGACACCTTCCATGCCGATTATGGCACGTTCGGCTCGGTGTCGTGCCAGTTCGTCTGAATCAACACATGAAAGGGAGCGCACCATGACCGGTCACACGCGTCGCAAGAGCATCCATATCGGCGGCTTCAAACATGCCAATCCGATCCCGAACGCCTGCCGCATCGGCAATCTCGTAATGTCGGGCGTCATCCTCGGCCGCGATGCGGCAGGCGCGATGCCCGAGAGCCTGGACGCGCAGTGCGCCAACATGTTCGCGCACATGAAGGCGACGGTAGAGGCCGCCGGCGGCTCGACGGACGACATTATCAAGATGACGGTGTGGTTGAAGGACCGCACGCAGCGCGGTCCGGTCAATGTCGAGTGGCTCAAGATGTTTCCGGACGAGCATTCGCGCCCGGCGCGCCACGCGCTGCCGATGGACAACATGGACGGCGGCGCGCTGGTGCAGTGCGACTTCACCGCAATGATTGACTGAGGGAGTTTTCGCGCATGCCAACCTATCTGCCGTTCGATCCCAATCCGCGCCGCCCGGTCAAGGCGCCGCCGCCCAAAACCGTCGACAGCCAGTTTCACGTGCTCGGTCCCGTGGACAAATATCCGGAGCGTCCAGGTGCGGCCTATCGGATGCCGACGGCGACCTGGGAAGCGGCGCTGCGCGTGCACAAGACGCTCGGCATCGAGCGCGGCATCATCGTGCAGACCACGACCTATGGCGCCGACCATACCGTGGTGCTCGACGGTCTCGCCGCGATGGGTCCGAACTATCGCGGCTGCGCCAACGCGCTGGTGTTCGCCGAGGCGAACGATTCCTATCTCGCCAAGCTGCATGATGCAGGCGTCCGCGGCGCGCGCTTCAGCTTCCGCCAGGAGCTCGGTGCGGTGCTGTCGGACGCCGATTTCGCTCGCGCCATCGCGCGTATCCGCGAGCTCGGCTGGTACGTCAAGATCCAGCCCGAGAAAGACGGCATCGTCTCCAGCGTCGCCAAGTACGAAAATCTCGACGTTCCCGTGCTGATCGACCACATGGCGCGGCCCGATCCCGACGCCGGCAAGGACGATCCGAACCTGCGCAAGATGCTCGAGCTGCTCGCCAAGGGAAATTTCTGGGTGATGCTGTCGCTCGGCGAAAAGACCTCGAAGGCCGGCCCGCCTTACGACGACGTGATCCCGATCGCGCGCGCTTATATCGAGGCGGCGGTCGACCGCTGCGTCTGGGCCAGCGACTGGCCGCATCCAGTGTCGGTGAAGCAGCCGCCCAACGACGCCGATTTGCTCGAGCTGATGTACCGCTACGCGCCCGACCAGGCGACGCTGGAGAAAATTTTGGCGCACAACCCGGCGAAGCTGTTCGGATTTGCGGATTAGTCCGCGACCCTCATGGTGAGGAGCGCGAAGCGCGTCTCGTACCATGCAGGCCTGACTGTTGCCGGTGGCCATCCTTCGAGACGCCCGCTATGCGGGCTCCTCAGGATGAGGTCTGGTTTCGCGGCGAGAATGTTAGACCCTCATGGTGAGGAGCCCGCCAAAGGCGGGCGTCTCGAACCATGGAGGCCACGCGCTCAATCCTGGTGATCACGCCGCTGGCTGCCCGGCCAGCCGGTCACGCACCTCGGCGGCGATCTCGAACGAGCGCAGCCGGGCGGCGTGATCGTAGATCTGTCCCGTCGTCATGAGCTCGTCCGCGCCGGTTTCCGCAATCAGCGCCTTCAGCTTCTCTTCGACCACTTCAGGCGAGCCGACCGCCGAGCACGATAGCGACTGCGCGACCATGGCCTTCTCGGCCGGCGACCACAGCGCGTCCATGTCTTCGACCGGCGGCGGCAGCGGGCCGGGCGTGCCGCGCCTAAGATTGATGAACTGCAGCTGCAGCGAGGTGAACATGCGCTGCGCCTCGACGTCGCTGTCGGCGGCGAACACATTGACGCCGACCATCGCATGGGGCTTGTCGAGCTGCGCCGAGGGCTCGAAGCGCGCGCGATACTCCCGCAGCGCCGGCATCATCATGCCCGGCGCAAAGTGCGAGGCGAACGCGAACGGCAGGCCGAGCATGGCCGCAAGCTGTGCGCCAAAGGTGCTCGATCCCAGGATCCAGAGCGGCACGTTAGTCCCCATGCCGGGCACGGCGCGGATGGTCTGGTTCGGCTTGATGTCGCCGAGCAGCGCCTGCAATTCCAGCACGTCATGCGGGAAATTTTCGGAGCTCGTCGCGAGGTCGCGCCGGAGCGCCCGTGCGGTGAGCTGGTCGGTGCCCGGCGCGCGCCCGAGCCCGAGATCGATCCGTCCCGGATAGAGCGAGGCCAGCGTGCCGAACTGCTCGGCAATGATCAGCGGCGAATGGTTCGGCAGCATGATCCCGCCGGAGCCGACCCGGATCGTCCTGGTCCCGCCCGCGACATGCCCGATCACCACCGACGTCGCCGCGCTCGCGATCCCCGTCATGTTGTGATGCTCCGCCAGCCAGAACCGTTTGTAGCCCCAGCCTTCGGCATGCTGGGCGAGATCGAGCGAATTGCGAAACGCCTGCGACGCATCGCCGCCCTGACGGATGGGCGCGAGGTCGAGCACGGAGAAGGGGATCATGGGGGTACCGGATGGGAGGATCTGCGCAGATGATGCGCGTCTGGCACGTCACATGTAGTGTCAGCGCGTAGGATGGGTAGAGCACTTGCGAAACCCATCATGTTTCGTCATCGCGCAAGGCTCGATGGGTTTCGCTGCCGCTCTACCCATCCTACGAAGCTGTTCGAGTGGCCTGCACTCCCGTTCACAACACCGTTATTGCGGCCTGGTGCGCCGTTCGCGGTAACTGGGCGGCTCTCTCCTGTTGTTGTACTCTCGGTGGAGCCACTGCACTCGCCAGGAGGAACCGACATGACCATCGTCGTACTCAATCGCCGCAACCTCCTCGCCGCCGGCGGCTCCGTCCTTGCAACCGCAGTTTTGGCAACCGGCGTTTCCGGCCTCCTGCTGCCGGCCCGCGCCGAAGGCCTCGCACCGACCGATTCGATGTCGGGCGGGGCGAACAACTACCGCAAGGGCGCGGCGATCGTGGATCGGATCGGCAAGGGTGGCTTCTGGATGAGCGGCACGGTGCGCCGCGCCGGCGACGGAGCTCCGCTTGCCGGGCAGCGCATCCAGATCTGGGCGCACACGACCGAAGGGCAGGAGCACGAGCCGCAGAGTCATGGCGCCACGCTCACCGACAAGGACGGCAAGTTCCGGCTCGAAATGCCGCAGATCATTCCCATCTTCGGCCAGCCGCATGGCCACCTCGCCTATGACAGCGGTGAATTCAAGACAGTCTTCCTGCGTCCGGTGATGCGGAGCGCGAAGGAAACCAGCCTCGAAGCGCATTTCGTCCTTCAGCCGGCCTGATCGAATTGCAAACGACGCCGTGGAGATTGGCGCGGCCGCCCCTGATCTGGGTCGCCCTTGCTTTGGCCATTGGCGTGCCGATCGCGCTCGCTGCGGGGAGCGAGCAGCTCGCATGGCGCGGCCCGGTCTACATCCTCGCCGGCTTCGCGGGGATGATCGCGCTTGCTCTCGTACTCGTTCAGCCTCTGCTGATCGGCGGATATTTGCCGGGACTGTCGGCCTATCGTGGCCGGCGCGCCCATCACTGGATCGGCGGCGCGCTTGCCCTGGCGGTGGTGATCCACGTCGCTGGCCTCTGGATCACCAGCCCGCCCGACATGATCGACGCCCTGACCTATACATCACCGACGCCGTTCTCTCCCTTTGGCGTGACTGCCATGTGGGCCATCTTCACTGTTGCGCTTCTGGCGCTACTACGCCGGCGATTGGGCCTGCGGCTGCGAACCTGGCGCATCGTCCATATTCCCCTCGCGATCGTCATCGTCGCAGCCAGCGTGGCCCATTGCCTGCTGATCGAGGGGACGATGGAGACGATCTCGAAGGCGGCGCTTTGCGCGCTCGTCCTCGCAGCGACCATCAAGGTCATCGCTGACCTCTGGAGAAAGCGGGCGTTGCGCGGTGAGAGCGCGTAGGATGGGTAGAGCGCTTGCGAAACCCATCATGTTTCATCACCAAGCAAGGCCTCGATGGGTTTCGCTTCCGCTCTACCCATCCTACCGGCTGATTGCCGCTGACGCCGACGAGGCGTATCCTCGCGCGATGGTTGTCAGTGCCCCCGATCTGAAAGCGTTCCTGCTCGCGACGCCGTTCTTCGGTGGTCTCCCGGACCCAAGTCTCGATCTCCTGAGTTCGATGTTGGTCGAGTGCCGCTTCGATGCCGGCGCGACCGTCGTGGCGGAAGGTGAGCCGGGACGCTCGATGTTCGTCGTCAAGGCCGGTCGGCTGGCGGTGAGCAAACGGGCGAGTTCGGGGAGCGTCATCCCGATTTCGGTTCTGGAGCCCGGCGATCTCTTCGGTGAAATGACGCTGATTGAAATGCAAAATCGCTCCGCCACGGTCGCCGCGGAAAGTCTGGCGGTGCTGTACGAGTTGACCGCCCAAAATCTCTACGCTTGCTACAAGGCCGATATCCACGCCTATGTGATCGTCCTGCAGAACATCAATCGCGAGCTATGCAGACGGCTGCGTCGTTCCGACGATCGCTTCACCGGACATCAGGTGGATGATGACAATTGATCATGCGTAGGATGGGGGAGCGACTTGTCCGCCGTAGCTCGAAGAGCGTAGGCGGAAGCGAAACCCATCATGTTTCGTCACCGAGCAAGGCTTGCGGAACCATCCTGCTACGTCATCGAAGAAGGCCTTGATGGGGTCGCTTCCTGGACGAGCGCTTATTGGGAGTAACGACAATGACGCTGGTGGTGGCGTATGCCGGAACCGATGTTTGCTTTATGGTAGGAGATACGCTCCTGAGCCACGAGCACTTTGCACTTAAAGGCGATGTCGGCCCAGTCAACGGCGAATTTCACAGCTTAAAGATACAAATACTGACGAGCGAACTTGCGATCGGATTGGCGGGTAATTTTGATGCCGCTTATTCTGCGGTCGCAGCTTTGAAATTGGCCATTTCCGCTGATCCCACGCTCCATCCCACCGAATGGCTTGCGTCCAAAAACATTCTCGACGCTGATTTTCTTGTTTTGAAGAACGGGGCGAAGAAGGAATTGTTCGTTATCGAGAGTGGTAACGTCCGACAAGCAGTTAACGGGCATATCGGTGACCCCGAAGAGTGGAATCGATTCCTTCAATTGAAGAAGGATTACAATGGAGCATCTGAACGGCACACCATCGATGAGAACGGAAAGGTTGTGCGGTCAAATCCCGTGACAAGCGGCGAGAAGGAATTCGCAGTTGTGTCCGACGCGATGGAAGCACTTTGCTGGGACTGCGTTGGCCGAAAGGAGCCGACCGTCGGTGCGATCAGCGGCTGCGTCGTTCGTATTGTCGATGCACGAATTTCGGGACAGCTCGAATATCTTCAATCGGTTGAGGCCTCCCATTTTCCATGGGAGCCCTCCGGAGGATTCACCGTTCTGGCGTCAAATGAGCTAGGGTCTGTTGGGATTCAGGATTCTCATCGGGGCTTGGTTGTGATTCAAGCTTGGGATGGACCGATTCGTTTTGACTGATGCCCAATGGGCGAAGATGGAGCCGCATTGTCTTGGCAAGCCGGGAGATCCGGGCCGCAGCGGCAAGGACAACCGACTGTTTGTCGAGGCCGTTCT